>JBAWAV010000431.1:0-15235 GCA_049589475.1 Mycobacterium sp. | reverse complement strand
CACGTTCGACGAGGCGTTCAGCAGCGCCGTTCAGACGATCTACAGCGGGACCGACGTCGCCGGCGCCGGCATCCCGACCGATGTCGCATTCTCCAGCGAGGGAGCGATCGCTGTCTGGACGCTGATGAACGTCAAGAACCCGGATTTCTCCGTCCTGCTACAGGACCTGGAGAAGACCGGAGGATTGCTCTCCAACGCGGGTCAGGTTGTGGTGCAAGGCGATCCGACGGACGGCTGGACGCTGGTCAGCTACGACGGCGTCGCCGTCCCGCAGGATCCAGCACTGGGCACCGAGCTGTTCGTCGACTTCCGCAATCCCTTCGAAGCACCCCAATTCGCCCGCTACGACGCCTACGAAGCTCTGCTGACCGGCAATTCGGCGACGATCGACGCTGCAATTCAGACCGGGCTCACCCAAGTCGATACGGCGCTGAGCCAATTCCCGGTGGCGGTGTTCGACGACATCGTTACCGCTTTGGGCGGCTCTGTCTGAGCCAATCTTGTTGGCGACGCACGAATTCCGCGTCCACCACGCGACCGTGGCCTGGCACGTAGAACGCGTCAGGGCCGCCGATTGCGAGCAGGCGGTCCAGCGTGCCCGGCCACGCCGTCACGTCAGAGTCGGCGTCGATCGCCGGGTCGCCAGACTCCTCGATCAGATCCCCGCTGAAGACCACAGTCCGCTCGCCGTCCGAACCCGGCACGCGCACAATGAGATCGGCGTCGGTGTGACCACGTCCCGGACGTGTGATGACCACTTTGCGGTTTCCGAGGTCGACGACGGCGTCGTTGACCGGGTGTTGGGGCGCCCGTAGCGCCGCGATCGCGCGTTCGATCTCAGCAGGGTTGGCGCCGTGACTCAGCGCATCATCGCGGAGCTGGCCAGTCGCCGTCGTAAGGCAGTCCGCAACCTCGGGCGCGCAGTAGATTTCAGCATCTGCGAACGCGCCGGAGCCCAGGACGTGATCGAAGTGCTTGTGGGTCAGCACCACATGCGTGACGTCGCGCCCGGCGATCTGGCGCACGTCGTCACTGATCGCCTGAGCTTCGGTGAGCGTGGTGCCGGTATCGACGAGCAACACCCCGGTTCGGCCCTGCACCATGCCGACCGTGACGTCGAGAAATGGCAGCCGACAACGGTGCACGCCGTCGGTCAACGACTCCCAGTCGAACTGCACCCGTGGGTCTAGGCCCCGTATACCGGGACCGGCGGGCGCGACTTGGCCAACAGGTCGACGACGACGGGTCCCAACTCGGCAGGATCCCACTGCGCACCCTTGTCGATCTGCGGCCCGTGCGCCCAGCCTTCGGCGACGCGGATCTTGCCGCCCTCGACCTCGAACACCTTGCCGGTGATGTCGCGGGACTCGGTGCTGCCCAGCCATACCACCAGCGGCGCAATGTTTTCCGGCGCCATCGCGTCGAAGTCGTCGTCCTGCGTGGACATCATCTCGGCGAACACCGTCTCGGTCATCCGCGTGCGGGCAGACGGTGCGATCGCATTGACCGTGACCCCGTACCGGCCCATCTCGGCGGCAGCGACGAGCGTCAGCGCCGCAATGCCCGCCTTGGCCGCGCTGTAGTTGCCCTGCCCAACGCTGCCCTGCAGACCCGCACCGGAGCTGGTGTTGATGATCCGCGCGTCAACGGTTCTGCCCTCTTTGCTCAGTCCGCGCCAGTATGACGCAGCGTGCCGCATCGTGGCGAAGTGACCCTTGAGGTGCACGGCGATGACGGCGTCGAATTCCTCTTCGCTGGTGTTGGCCATCATCCGGTCGCGAACGATACCGGCGTTGTTGACCAGCACGTCCAAGCCACCGAACTCCTCGACGGCAGTCTGGACCAGCTTGGCTGCTTGGTCCCAGTCGGCGACGTTGGATCCATTGGCAACGGCTTCGCCTCCCGCAGCGGTGATCTCGTCGACCACGCTCTGCGCGGCACTGCCGCCGCCGGCCGGTGAGCCGTCCAGGCCCACACCGATGTCGTTGACCACGACACGCGCGCCCTCGGCGGCGAACGCCAAGGCGTGGGCACGCCCGATTCCGCCACCCGCACCGGTGACGATGACAACCCGGCCGTTAACCACACCCATATGTCCTATCTCCTCTATTTGATCGCGCTGGCGTTCGTGGTCGCCAGGTAGTGCGGCGGTTCGCCGCCGCCGTGCACTTCCAACGAGGCTCCGCTGATGTACGACGCCGCATCGGAGGCCAGAAACGCTGCGGCCCAGCCGACGTCGACGGGCGTGGCCAGCCGCCCGAGTGGCACGTTCGCCGAAATAGCGGCGATCGACTCGGCGTCGCCGTAGAACAGCTCAGACTGTTCGGTCTCCACCATGCCGACCACGCAGGCGTTCACCCGCACCTTCGGGCCCCACTCCACGGCCAATGTCTGCGTCAGGCTTTCCAGGCCGGCCTTGGCCGCTCCGTAGGCCCCGGTGCCGGGGGATGGCCGTCTGCCGCTGAGGCTGCAGATATTGACGATCGACCCGCCGTTCGGCTGATGCTGCATCGTCTCGTTGGCGTGCTGGGAGACCGACAGTGCACCAAGCAGATTGAGCTCGATGATCTTGCGGTTGAACTTCGCGCTGGACTCCGCGGTCAGGACGTAGGGCGAACCGCCGGCGTTGTTGACGACCGTATCGAGGTGGCCGTGCCGGTCGACGATCGCGTCGATCATCGCCTTGACCGCATCGTCGTCGCGAATATCGCAGGGGTGGAATTCGTAGGGCAGACCGTCGATCTCGCGCCTGGCGCAGGTGACTACGGTGGCGCCCTGCTCTGCGAAGACGGAGCTGATGCCGGCGCCGACCCCTCGGACGCCGCCGGTCACAAGCACGACCCGGCCGGTGAGCCCGAAGCTGAATCCGGGGCCTTCGTCGGCATGGGTCACTGTGCTAGCGTACCAAGCAAGTGCTTGCTTAGGTAATTGTCCCCCAAGGAAGTGGTCGAGGATCTCGATGACAATCTCGTCGCGCGCAGTCGAACCGGGGATCGTCGCGGTCACCGTCGACTATCCCCCCGTCAACGCCATCCCGTCGCAGGGCTGGTTCGAACTCGCCGAGGTGCTGACCGCCGTCGGCGCCGACACCGACACCCACGCGGTGATATTGCGGGCGGAGGGCCGCGGCTTCAACGCCGGGGTGGACATCAAGGAGATGCAGCGCACCGAGGGCTTCAGCGCGCTGATCGACGCCAACCGCGGCTGCTTCGCCGCGTTCCGCGCGGTCTACGAATGCGCGGTGCCGGTGATCGCCGCCGTCAACGGGTTCTGCGTCGGCGGGGGCATCGGCCTGGTGGGGAACGCCGACGTGATCGTCGCCTCCGACGACGCGACATTCGGCCTGCCCGAGGTCGAACGCGGCGCCCTGGGCGCGGCCACCCACCTGTCCCGGCTCGTGCCGCAGCACATGATGCGGCGGCTGTTCTTCACCGCGGCCACCGTGGACGCCGCCACCCTGCAACACTTCGGATCGGTGCATGAGGTGGTGCCTCGCGACGAACTCGACGAGTCCGCGCTGCGGGTCGCCCGCGACATCGCCGCGAAGGACACCCGGGTGATCCGCGCGGCCAAGGAGGCGCTGAACTTGATCGACGTCCAGCGGGTCAACTCCAGTTACCGTATGGAGCAAGGCTTTACCTTCGAGCTCAACCTCGCCGGGGTGGCCGACGAACACCGCGACGCATTCGCCGGTACGGCCAAGGGCACGAAGAAGTCATGAGCGACAAGCGAACCACTCTCGACGACGCCGTCGCGCAGGTGCGCAGCGGCATGACGATCGGCATCGGCGGTTGGGGATCGCGGCGTAAGCCGATGGCGTTCGTGCGGGCCCTGTTGCGCACCGACGTCACCGATCTCACCGTCGTCACCTACGGCGGCCCGGACCTGGGGCTGCTGTGCTCGGCGGGCAAGGTGAAACGGGTCTACTACGGTTTCGTTTCCCTCGATTCCCCGCCGTTCTACGATCCCTGGTTCGCGAAGGCGCGCAGTGCCGGTGCGATCGAGGCGCGGGAAATGGATGAGGGCATGCTGCGGTGCGGCCTGCAGGCGGCGGCACAACGACTGCCGTTCCTGCCGATTCGCGCTGGGCTGGGCAGTTCGGTACTGGACTTCTGGGACGGCGAGTTGAAGACGGTCACCAGCCCCTATCCTGCTCCCGGCGGCGGATACGAGACGCTGATCGCGATGCCGGCGCTGCACCTGGACGCGGCTTTCGTACACCTCAATCTCGGTGATGCGCAAGGCAATGCGGCCTACACCGGCATCGATCCCTACTTTGACGATCTGTTCCTGATGGCCGCGGACAAGCGCTTCCTGTCGGTGGAGCGCATCGTCTCGACCGACGAACTGATCAAAGCGGTGCCACCACAGGCGTTGCTGGTGAACCGGATGATGGTCGACAGTGTGGTCGAGGCGCCGGGTGGCGCCCACTTCACCACCGCGGCACCCGATTACGGGCGAGACGAGAAGTTCCAGCGGCACTACGCCGAGGCCGCCGCATCGGACGAGAGCTGGCAGACATTCGTACAGACCTACCTGTCCGGCGGCGAAGCCGGGTATCAGTCGGCTGTGCGCACGTTCGCCGAGGAGGCATCAAAATGAGCACCCGCGCCGAGGTGTGCGCAGTCGCATGCGCCGAATTGTTCCGCGACGCGGGCGAAATCATGGTCAGTCCGATGACGAACATGGCGTCGGTCGGTGCGCGTCTGGCCCGGCTGACTTTCTCGCCGGACATCGTGCTGACCGACGGTGAAGCGCAACTGCTGGCCGATACCCCGGCGCTGGGTGCCACCGGCGCGGTCGAGGGCTGGATGCCGTTCAGTCGGGTTTTCGAAACACTGGCCTGGGGCCGGCGCCATGTCGTGATGGGCGCCAATCAGGTTGACCAGCATGGCAATCAGAACATCTCCGCCTTCGGGCCGCTTCAGCAGCCGAAGCGGCAGATGTTCGGCGTGCGTGGCGCGCCCGGCAACGCGATCAACCATGCGACCAGCTACTGGGTCGGCAACCACTCCACGCGGGTGTTCTGCGAGAAGGTCGACATCGTCTGCGGTGTCGGCTGGGACAACGTCGACGACGACAACCCGGCGTTCCGTTTTGCCAACACCTATCGCGTGGTGTCCAACCTCGGCGTGTTCGATTTCGGCGGTCCCGACCGGACCATGCGGGCGCTGTCGCTGCATCCGGGCGTGTCGGCCGAGGAGGTCCGCGAAGCCACCTCGTTCGACATTCACGGCTTGGACGAGGCCGGTGAGACCCGGTTGCCGACCGACGACGAGGCGCGCTTGATCCGCGAGGTCATCGACCCGAAAGCGCTGCGCGACCGAGAGATACGTTGATGAAGCTGCGCACGCCACTGACCGAGCTGATCGGCATCGAGCACCCGGTAGTGCAAACCGGAATGGGCTGGGTGGCCGGCGCGCGTCTTGTGGCGGCGACTTCCAACGCGGGCGGGCTCGGCATCCTCGCTTCGGCGACCATGACGCTCGACGAACTGACCGTCGCGATCGGGAAGGTCAAAGCGGCCACCGACAAGCCGTTCGGCGTGAACATCCGCGCCGACGCCGGCGACGCTACTGACCGGGTGGATCTGATGATCCGCGAAGGCGTGAAGGTCGCATCGTTCGCGCTGGCTCCCAAACAGGAACTGATCAGCAAGCTCAAAGACGCCGGCTCCGTGGTTATTCCGTCCGTCGGTCTCGCCAAGCACGCGCGCAAGGTGGCATCCTGGGGCGCCGACGCGGTGATCGTGCAGGGCGGCGAAGGCGGCGGGCATACCGGGCCGATCGCCACGACACTCCTGCTGCCGTCGGTGCTCGACGCGGTGAGCATTCCCGTCATCGCCGCGGGCGGTTTCTTCGACGGTCGAGGGCTGGCAGCGGCGTTGTCCTACGGCGCGGCGGGGGTCGCGATGGGCACCCGGTTCCTGCTCACCTCGGATTCCACGGTGCCCGAAGCGGTCAAGCAGCGCTACCTACAGTCCGCCCTTGATGGCACCGTCGTCACAACGCGCGTCGATGGGATGCCGCACCGGGTACTGCGCACCGGTCTGGTCGAGAAGCTCGAAAGTGGCTCGCGGGCGCGAGGTTTCACCGCGGCGATACGTAACGCAGCGAAGTTCAAGAAGATGTCGCAGATGACCTGGGCGTCGATGATTCGGGACGGCCTGGCGATGCGGCACGGCAAGGAGCTGACCTGGTCGCAGGTCGTCATGGCGGCCAACACCCCGATGTTGCTCAAGGCCGGACTGGTCGAGGGCAACACGGACGCCGGGGTGCTGGCCTCCGGTCAGGTCGCCGGCATCGTCGAGGACCTACCGTCCTGCGCAGAGCTGATCGAGTCGATCGTCGCCGAGGCCGTCAAGCACCTTCAGGCCGCGTCGGCGTTAGTCCAGGACTAACCGCTCTACTGCCATCAGGACTCCACGACCATCAGTGTGTGCCCGGTCGGGTCACGGAACCAGAACATCGGCGGAACCGGCTCACCCATTCGCGACACCTCCGCGTCGACGTCGACGCCGAGTTCCTTGAGTGCGGTATGGGTGGCGTCGATGTCGTTGGTGGTCAACGTGATACCGGTATTGGTCGGCTGCACGGGTCCGCCCTCCGCCGGGGGTGGAGCAAGCGCGATGCCGGTCGTGCCCTCGGGTGCGTACACCTCGATCCACCGGTAACCATTACCGAACGGCTGGTCGGTTCGCTTCTCGAACCCGAGCGATTCATAGAACGCGATTGCTTTGTCCTGCTCGACTGTCGGCACGCATACCAGGCTGATCGTCGTCAGGCCGGTCGTCGTCGTGGTCATGCTGTTCCTCCTGGTTTGTCAATTCCGTATGCACGGGCGATGTCTTGTGATCCGGCCCAGCGGCTGTAGGTCGGCGACTGCGGCCAGCCGTCCGGAGAGTCTTGCCACTCCTCCTGGCGGCCATACGGGAGTAGGTCGATCAACGCGAACGAGTACGTCAATTGCTCACTGCCGCGGCCATTGGTGTGCCATGTTCGGTAAACCTGATCCCCCTCGCGCAGAAAGACATTGAACCCGAATCCGCCGCCCGGTGGTGCACCGACATCCGCGCCGAACGAGGTGTTGGCGGTGGAGAACCAGGTCATCTGATTGCCGACCCGCCGCTTGTATTCGAGCGCGTCGTCGATCTGGCCCTGCGTGACGATGACAAATCGGGCGTCGTAATTGTCCAGGAACTCCAACCGGGTGTACTGCGACGTCAAACCGGTGCAGCCCGGGCATTGCCATTCTTCACCCGGAAACCACATGTGGCTGTACACGATCAGCTGCGACTTGCCGTCGAACACATCGACGAGCCGCACCGGCCCGCTCTCACCCTCCAACGTGTAATCCGGCATCGCAACCATCGGCAGCCGTCGTCGCTGCGCGGCAATAGCGTCGAGTTCACGGGTGGCCGCCTTCTCCCGGACGCGCAGCGCCTCCAATTCGCGCTGCCAGACCTGCTCGTCCACTACGGGCGGCAATCCTGCGGTTATCACAACAATCCCCTCCGATATCGATGTGTACCCCGTCAACATGCTAATGTTCACACCGTACACTTCGGCTTCAGGGAGGGTCAAGAGATGGCAACCTTGAAGACCGGTTATCACCACGGAGACCTGCGTGCCGCGTTGATCGACGCCGGCCTGGCGCTCACGCGGACCGGCGGGCCGGACGCGCTGACCATCCGGGAAGCGACTCGACGAGTTGGCGTTTCACCCAACGCCGCATATCGGCACTTCGCCGATCGAGAAGCCCTGCTCGGCGCGGTTGCGGTAGCCATCCAGCACCGGATGGCGGCCCAGATGCAGCGCCGGTCGCACCGGCAAGCCGCTGATCGGCTGCGCGCGGTCGGGATGGGTTACATCAAATTCGCGCTGGACGAGCCGGGGTGGTTCGGGGTGGCCTTTTTCGGAGCCGGACCCAACGAGACGGCCAGCGCGCCACCGTATCTGGCGCTGGTCGACGCGCTCGATGCCATGGTGGAGGCGGGAGTGCTCACCCCCGAACGGCGCGACGGCGCCGAATGGCCGTGCTGGTCAGCGGTGCACGGGTTCGCCGAACTCGTCCTGCACGGACCGCTGCGCAACGCCCGCCGCCGCGACGTCGAGAAGCTGGCGCAGCGCACGGTCGACGACATCGTCGACGGTGTCGTGCGCCGTGCGTGATGCCATTACGCACCCCCATGAAGCATATTGGTTAATTTTCGCCAATTGAAGCTATACTCTTCATATGGTCGTGATGAAGCAAATACCTTCACGGTGCGGAATGCTGATCGGCGATGTCGTGGGCTCACGGCGGTCCGCCGACCGGTCTGAGCTCCACCGGGCCGTCGCCGCCGCCTTGGACAGGATCGCCGACCGCGCGATCGACCCACCGAGATTCACAGTCGGCGACGAATTTCAGGGCAGCTATCCGACGGTGGGCGCGGCCATCGATGCCGCGATGTCGTTGCGGCTCTTGGTCGCTCCGAACATCGATGTGCGTTTCGGGATCGGGTGGGGTGCGGCCACCGTGCTGGACGCCAAGGCAGGCATTCAGGACGGACCGGGCTGGTGGGCCGCACGCGATGCAATCGAACAAACCGCTGCGACGCAGCGTCAGCCCGGCTTTGCACATACGCGAACGACGTTTCGGGCAGAGGAGCACAGTCGCGACGACGTCCCGGCGGTCAACGCCGCCCTGTTATGTCGGGACCATCTGCTTGGATCGCTCGATGACCGGTCACTACGGATCTTGAAGGGCTTGATGAGCAACCGGACCAAAAAGGAGCTCGCCGCAGCCGAGGGCATCAGCCCGTCGGCGGTATCACAGCGGGCAAGTCGCGACGGTCTGGACCTGATGATCGTTGCCAGCCAATATCTCCGGAGCTTGCCGTGAGCGCCGTCGCAGTCCTGCTCATCGCCATCGGGATCGCCGACGTATGCCGGCGATCGACCCGCGTTGGGCGGCTGCCTACCGTGGTCGGGCCAGCCGTCGTGGCGGTATGTGCGGCGCTCGGCGGCCTGTGGCACCGCGGCGACATCGTGCTCCTTGCTCTGGCAGCGGCGGCGTCCGTCTCCTGGCAGATACTGTGCGCGCGCAGTGATCGACTCGGCTCGCAGCACTTGGCACCGTTGCTCGTGTTCGGCACGTCGCTGACTCTGCTGACGGCTATGTCCGGTTGGGGATCTGAGGCCGGCGGCCTCGTCGCGGGATGGTCGAAGTGGGTTGCGCTGCCTATCAACAACGTTCGACCGACCCGGCTGCTGATGACCGTCGGGGTCGTGTTGTTACAGTTCGCTACCGGCAATCGGCTGGTGCGTCTGGTGCTGGCCTCGGTCGGAGCGGTGCGTCCACTCGGGCAGCCGCAACCCTCGGATCAGCTCAAGGGCGGACGCCTGCTCGGCCCGATGGAGCGTCTGCTGATCCTCAGCCTCGGCGTGGGCGGACAGGTGGCCGCGGCCAGCGCCGTCGTCGCCGCCAAGGGCATCATCCGATTCCCAGAACTGAACGCCAAGAAAAGCGGTGCCGACAGTGCTACCGGCGTCGGCATCGACGAGGTAACCGAGTACTTCTTGGTTGGTAGCTTCGCGAGTTGGTTACTCGCACTCGGCGGTATGGCGCTGGTGCTGACTACCTGATAAGCAGCCGACTACAGCCGTTCGATAATGGTGACGTTGGCGGTGCCGCCGCCCTCGCACATGGTCTGCAATCCGTAGCGGCCGCCGGTGCGCTCGAGCTCGTTGAGCATGGTGGTGAACAGCTTGGCGCCGGTGGCACCCAGCGGATGGCCCAAGGCGATCGCGCCGCCGTTGGGGTTGACCTTCTCCGGGTCGGCCTTGATCTCCTTGAGCCAGGCCAATACGACCGGGGCGAATGCCTCGTTGATTTCGACCACGTCGATGTCCTCGATCGACAGGCCGGTCTTCTCCAGTGCGTAACGCGTCGCCGGAATCGGCCCGGTGAGCATGAACACCGGGTCGGCGGCGCGGGCGCTGATGTGGTGGATACGCGCACGCGGCGTGAGTTTGTGGTCCTTGACCGCCTGCTCGGATGCCAGCAGCACGGCGCTGGCACCGTCGGAGATCTGACTGGCCATCGCGGCGGTCAGGCGACCACCCTCGACCAACGGCTTCAGGCCGGCCAACTTCTCCGGCGACGACTCGCGCGGACCTTCGTCGACCCGAAACGCACCGTGTTCGGTTTCCACGGTGACGATCTCGTTGTCGAAGCGGCCGCCGCGAATCGCCGCGAAGGCGCGTTCATGGCTGGTCAGCGCGTACTGCTCCATCTCTTCGCGGGAAATGTTCCACTTCCCGGCGATCAGCTCTGAGCCGCGGAACTGTGAGATCTCCTGGTCGCCGTAGCGGTGCAGCCACTGCTTGGATTCGTTTGTCGGCGAGGTGAATCCGAACTGCTCACCGACCGTCATCGCCGACGAGATCGGGATCTGGCTCATGTTCTGGACGCCGCCGGCGACGATCACGTCCGCGGTACCCGCCATGATCGCCTGCGCGCCAAAGGAAATCGCCTGCTGACTGGAGCCACACTGCCGGTCCACCGTGACGCCGGGGACCTCTTCGGGGTAGCCCGCGGCCAGCCAGGACAGCCTGGCGATGTTGCCCGCCTGCGCGCCGATGGCGTCCACGCACCCGGCGATGACGTCCTCGACCGCGGCGGGGTCGATGTCGACCCGGTCCAGCAGTCCACGCCACCCGAGTGCGCCCAGGTCCACGGGATGTACGCCCGCAAGTGACCCGTTGCGCTTGCCGACCGCAGTGCGCACAGCGTCGACGACGTACGCCTGATTGTTCGAGGCCATATCAACTTCCTTCTTTGGTAATGCCACCGAGGACGATAGCGAGATACTGCCGGCCCACCTGTTCGGCGGTGAGCGGTCCACCGGGCTGATACCAGCGAACCGAGACCCAGGTGGTGTCACGGATGAACCGGTAGACCAGGTCGACGTCGAGGTCGGGACGGAGATACCCCTCCTCGATGCCCTGATGGAGCACGTCGACCCACATCTTGCGCTGCTCTTTGTTCATGTCTTCCAGGTAGGAGAACCGTGGTTGCGGTAACAACCGCTTGGCCTCGTCCTGGTAGATGACGACCTGGGCGTGCCGGTGTTCGATCGCGTCGAACGACGCCATGAACAGGCCCTTGAGTCGTTCCAGCGGATTCGACTGCGCCTCAATGATTTCGCGGTAGCGGGCGAAGAGCCAGTCCAAGAAATTCCGCAGCACCTCGTCGACCATCTCCTCTTTGGAGGAGAAGTGGTGATAGAGGCTGCCGGAGAGAATGCCCGCGCTGTCGGCGATGTCGCGCACGGTGGTCGCGCGCAGCCCGCGTTCGGCGAACATCGTCGCGGCGAGCTCGAGTAACTCGTCGCGGCGGCTGTTGGGCGGGCTCAGTTCGGTCATGGATGCTGACTCGACACCGAAATCACTTCTCCAGTAAGGTAACTGGAGTAGTCGCTGGCCAGGAACGCGATGGTGGCGGCCACCTCCCACGGTTCGGCCGCCCGGCCGAAGGCCTCGCCGGCCGACAGCTGATCCAGCAGTTCCGACGAGCTGGTCTTGTCGAGGAATTTGTGCCGGGCGATGCTTGGCGACACCGCGTTGATCCGGACCCCGTATTCGACGGCTTCGATTGCGCTGCAGCGGGTCAACGCCATCACGCCGGCTTTGGCCGCCGCATAGTGGGACTGCGAATGCTGGGCACGCCAGCCGAGCACGCTGGCGTTGTTGACGATCACGCCGCCGTGGCCGGCGTCGCGGAAGTAGCCCAGCGCCGCGCGGGTGGTGCGGAAGACCGACATCAGCGTCACGTTCAGCACGCGATCCCATTCGTCGTCGGTCATGTCGACCACCGGGGTCTGCCCACCCAAGCCGGCGTTATTGACCAGCACATCGAGACGCCCCATCCGCGCGGTGGTGGAGGCGATCAGCGCGTCGACCTGCGCGGTCGAGGTGACGTCGCAGACCACGCTCTCCACCCGGCCCAGCCCGAGCGCAGAGAGTTCGTCGCGGGTCTCACCGAGCCGTCGCTCATGGTGATCGGACACCACGACATCCGCGCCTTCAGCCAGTGCGCGCCGCGCGGTGGCCGAGCCGATGCCGGTGCCCGCCGCAGCCGTGACGACCACGACTTTGCCATTCAGAAGGCCGTGTCCGGCAACTTCTTTCGGCGCAACGGCTAAGGTCATCGAGCCTCCCTGGGTAGGCCGAGCACACGCTCGGCGATGATGTTGCGCTGAATCTCGTTGGAGCCGCCGTAGATGGTGTCGGCACGGGTGAACAGGTAGAGCCGCTGCCAGTCGTCGAAATCGCCGCCGCTGAGCACCAGACCCGCCTTGCCCTGCACATCCATCGCGATCTCGCCGAGTTCGCGATGCCAGTTGGCCCACAACAACTTCGACACGTTATCTTTCCCGGCGGCCTGGCCGCCTCCTTCGACGTCCATGGTCGCCAGCGCGTAGGAGCGCATCGCCCGCAAGCCGGCCCACGATCGGGTCAGACGCTCGCGAATCAGCGGATCATCAGCTGCACCAGTTTTTTTGGCAAGTTCGACAACGCTGTTCAGTTCGCGCGCGTAGACGATCTGCTGGCCCAGCGTCGACACCCCGCGCTCGAAGGTCAGCGTTCCCATCGCGACTCGCCAGCCGTCGCCCGGTGATCCGACGACAAGATCGGCGTCGGTGCGGGCGTCGTCGAAGAACACCTCGTTGAACTCCGAGTCACCGGTCAATTGGACGATCGGGCGGACGTCGACGCCGGGCTGGTCGAGTGGCACCAGCAGGTAAGACAATCCGGCGTGGCGCTTGGAGCCTTTCTCCGTGCGCGCCACCACGAAACACCATTGCGCCCAGTGCGCCAGCGATGTCCACACCTTCTGGCCGTTGATCACCCACTGGTCCCCGTCGAGCACCGCGGTGGTGGAGACGTTGGCCAGGTCGCTGCCGGCTCCGGGCTCGGAATAGCCCTGCGACCACAACTCGGTGACATCGTGGATGCGGGGCAGAAAACGCCGCTGATGCTCCGGGGTGCCGTAGGCGATCAACGTCGGACCCAGCAATTCCTCGCCGAAGTGGTTGACCTTGGCGGGTGCGTTCACGATCGCGTATTCCTCGTAGAACGCGACTCGATGGGCGACGGACAAGCCGCGGCCGCCGTGCTCTACCGGCCAGCCCAAACAGGTGAGACCGGCCTTGGCGAGATGCTGATTCCAGGCACGCCGCTCTTCGAACGCCTCGTGTTCGCGGCCGGGCCCGCCGAGTCCTTTGAGGGCGGCGAATTCTCCGACGAGGTTCTCGGTGAGCCAATCGCGGACCTCGGCCCGGAACTCCTCGACGCCTTGCACCCCTGTAGGCTAACCTACCAAGCACTTGCTTTGTTAGCCCCACCGGCAGGAAAGACGCCGCAGGCTCAAGCACTGAGGAGTTCGATGTCGAGCCATCCGCAGACCATTCCTGCGGCGTTGGATCGCATCGCGGCTGAACTCCCCGACCACCACGCGCTGGTCACGCCTGATCGGGCGATCACCTTCGCCGAACTGCGCGACGAGGTGCGCCAGGCGGCATCCGCGATGATCGCCCTCGGTGTGGCCGTCGGTGACAGGGTCGCGATCTGGTCGCCCAACACCTGGCACTGGGTGGTGGCGTGCCTGGCCACCCATTACGCGGGTGCCACCGTCGTTCCGCTGAACACCCGGTACACCGCGGCCGAAGCCACCGACATCCTGGCCCGCACCGATGCTCCGTTGCTGGTGGCGATGGGCGAGTTCCTCGGGGCCGACCGAGTCGGCGATCTGGATCGCTCCGCGCTGCCCGGCCTGCGTCACATCGTGCGAGTCGGAATCGACGCCGACGACGGGACGTGGGACGAATTCGTCAACCACGGGACCGACCTCGCGGCGGCTGACGCCCGGGCCGTAGCGGTCCGGCCCGACGACGTCTCCGACGTGCTGTTCACCTCCGGCACCACCGGCCGCAGCAAAGGCGTGCTGTGCGCGCACCGGCAGTCGCTGGCCGGGTCGGCGGCCTGGGCGGCCTGCGGCAAGATCACCAGCGACGACCGCTATCTGTGCATCAACCCGTTCTTCCACAACTTCGGCTACAAGGCCGGGATCCTGGCCTGCCTGCAGACCGGCGCGACCCTGATCCCGCAACTGACCTTCGACCCCGAACGGGCGATGCAAGCCGTCGTCGAGCATCGGATCACGGTGCTGCCCGGCCCGCCGACGATCTACCAGACGCTGCTCGACCATCCCGCCCGCGGGAGCTACGACCTGAGCTCGCTGCGGTTCGCGGTGACCGGCGCGGCGACGGTGCCGGTGGTGCTGATCGAGCGGATGCAGACCGAACTCGACATCGACCTCGTGCTGACCGCCTACGGCCTGACCGAATCCAACGGGTTCGGCACCATGTGCCGCGACCACGACGACGCCGTCACGGTGGCCACCACCTGCGGACGGCCGATCGCCGACTTCGAGTTGCGCATCGGTGACCTTGGCGAGGTGCTGTTGCGCGGACCCAACGTGATGCTCGGCTACCTCGACGACCAACGCGCCACCGCTGACGCGATCGACGCTGACGGCTGGTTGCACACCGGCGACATCGGAAAGCTCGACGCCGCAGGCAATCTGCAGATCACCGACCGGCTCAAAGACATGTACATCTGCGGCGGCTTCAACGTCTACCCCGCCGAGATCGAGCAGGTGCTGGCCCGCCTTGACGGTGTGCTGGACTGCGCGGTGATCGGTGTGCCCGACGAGCGACTCGGCGAAGTCGGGCGGGCATACCTGGTGACCCGGCCGGAGTCCGGGCTCGACGAGAAATCGGTGATCGCCTACACCCGTGACTATCTGGCGAACTTCAAGGCTCCCCGTTCGGTGAGATTTGTCGACATGCTGCCGCGCAACGCCGGCGGCAAAGTGGTCAAACCGCTACTGCGAGAGATGACGTGATGGATCTGCAATTCGACGACGAGACGCTGGCGTTCCAACAGGAAGTGCGGGAGTTCCTATCGGCCAACACGGACTCGTTCCCGACCCGTTCCTACGACACCGCCGAGGGATTCGAGCAGCACCGCCGTTGGGACAAGATCCTTTTCGACGCCGGCTTGTCGGTGATCACCTGGCCGCAGAAGTACGGCGGCCGCGACGCGACGTTATTGCAGTGGGTGGTCTACGAGGAAGAATACTTCCGCGCCGGCGCCCCCGGCCGGGCCAGCGCCAACGGCACTTCGAT
>JBAWAV010000430.1:0-2409 GCA_049589475.1 Mycobacterium sp. | reverse complement strand
CCTCCGGTCCCTGGTAAGAGGGACAACTCATTAGCAGTGAGTCCCATTCGGCCGCTCTGGCACGCCTCCTTGAATTTCCCGAGGTTACCGGACCGCTGCCGGGCGACGATACGGGCCGGGCAGCGACCCGAGGAGGAGCGTGGCCATCAAGCTCGGCCGGCTACCGGAACCGCCGCGGAGCACAGCGTACACAGGCCACACATATGCTGTCGAAATGACTGCTCGCCTGCGCCCGGAAATGGCCGAGCTGCCGGCGTACGTACCGGGCAAAACCGTCCCGGGCGCGATCAAACTGGCCAGCAACGAGACGGTGTTCGGCCCGTTGCCCAGCGTCCGCGCGGCCATCGAGCGCGCCACCGATGGCGTCAACCGCTACCCGGACAACGGCTGCGCCGACCTCAAGTCAGCTCTGGCGAAGCACCTGAACTCCGGCCGGGTCGGTAGCGCCGGGGGCTGGGGGCCGGAGCACATCGCGGTCGGCTGCGGGTCGGTGAGCCTGTGCCAGCAGCTCATTCAGATCAGCGCCACTGCGGGCGACGAGGTGTTGTTCGGCTGGCGCAGCTTCGAGATCTACCCGCTGCAGGTCCGCCTCGCCGGCGCCGCAGCGGTCCAGGTGCCGCTGTCCGACCACACCTTCGACCTTCCCGCGATGCTGGCCGCGGTCACCGACCGCACCGGGCTGATCTTTGTCTGCAACCCCAACAACCCCACCTCGACGGTGGTCGACCCGGACGCGTTGACGCGGTTCGTCGAGGCAGTGCCGCCGCACATCCTCATCGCGATCGACGAGGCCTACGTCGAGTACATCCGCGACGGCCTCCTGCCCGACAGCCTCGCTCTGGTGCGCAGCCACAGCAATGTCGTTGTGCTGCGGACGTTTTCGAAGGCGTACGGCCTGGCCGGGCTACGGGTCGGCTACGCGGCGGGCCATCCGGAGCTGATCACCGCCTTGGACAAGGCCTACGTGCCGTTCACCGCGACGAGCGTCTCGCAAGCCGCGGCGATCGCGTCGCTGGACGCCGCCGACGAGCTGCTCGCCCGCACCGACGCCGTGGTCGCCGAGCGCACCCGGGTCAGCGACGCGTTGCGTAAAGCCGGTTTCACTTTTCCGGCGTCGCAGGCGAATTTCGTCTGGCTGCCGCTGCAGGAGCGGACGATGGACTTCGTGGAGCAGGCCGCCGAATCACGCATCGTCGTCCGTCCCTATGGCAGCGACGGCGTCCGCGTCACCATCGGTGCGCCGGAGGAAAACGATGCCCTGCTGTCGTTCGCGCAGGGTTGGATCTGAGGAGGAACCGCATGAGTGACGACCTGGCCCGCAAGAAGTTCGCTGAGTTCAAAGAACGCACCGGCGCCATCGACGACGCCGAACTCGACGACTACTGGGCGAGCCTGCCGCCCGCCACCGTCCACGGCATGCTGGGCGAATGGAAGGGCGGCGAATTCGTCACCGGCCACCGGATGAACGGGCAGCTGGAGAAGGCGCGCTGGTTCGGCAAAACCTTCAACTCGATTGACGACGTGCAGCCGCTGGTCTGCCTCGATGACGACGGGAACCGGTTTTCGAACGTCAAGATGGGCAAGGGCGAAGCGAGCCTGTGGTTGGAGGAATTCCGCGGCGAAGTCACCGCCACGATGGTGTATGACGGCCAGCCCGTCCACGATCACTTCAAGCAGATCGACGACGACGCGGTGATGGGCATCATGAACGGCAAAGGCGTCGTCGACAACGGCCGGTACTTCTACTTCTTTCTGGAGCGCGTCTAGGTCTTCGCGGCCGGGTCGCGGCCGGTGAATGCAACGAGCCGGTCGATGGCCGGTGCGTGCTCATCGATCTCGACGGGCTCGCCGAACTCCCCGTTCGCGCGGCGCTCCGGAGTAATGAGCTTCTTGGCCAATTCCAGTACGTAGTCAGCCAGCGAATCGGGGACATCGGCCGGGTGGCCGATACCCGCGGCGTAGTCCCACCCGTGCACGAGCAAACCGAAAGCCAGAACGCTCGCCAAGATCCGCACCGGCACCTGTTCGCCGCGCCAGGTGAGGGTGCCGTCTAGCCCGTGTCGCGCGTGGAAGGCGTCGAGGGTGGGCCGCCCGACGGCGATGATCTGACGCTCGACGGTGTCGTCCGCGTTGCGTGGTGGCAAGTCGGCGTCCAGAGCCTCGCCGATCGAGGTGATCGTCTCGACCAAGTGATCGGTAAGTTGAGCGACGTCGAAGTCTCCGCTCGTCGTCGGCCGCGACAGGTCGTCGGGCGAGATCGGATGCACGATGTGCTGCAGCACTCCCAGCGATGCTTCGGCGGCGCGAAGCTCGTCGGCGGGCGGTGAGTCAGGTCCAGGGCGTAGGTCGGTAGGCATGCAGTCCACGGTACGGTTTCGTCATGGGTGAGCCGTACGAGTCAGTCACCAT
>JBAWAV010000429.1:0-6721 GCA_049589475.1 Mycobacterium sp. | reverse complement strand
GCCTCGTGCAGCGCGGTGAGGTCGGAGTGGCCCTCGGGGAGCACGAGCTGTCGGGCGATTTTCTCGGGAAGAATGGCTGGAGCCGAGTGTTCGGTAGTCGTCATCTTGGATGTCCCCTTCGTACTGCCGTCGCTGACCAAGGTGGTTGTCCCGCGGCGCGTCCTGCCCGGGGTGCTGGTGAGTCAAGTCTCATCGGGAGAGGCTTCTTTGTGCGTCACCACGAAGGGGGGTCATCTCTCCCACGTTGGGGGTAATCGGGTCCGCGATCGCTGTTCAGACCGGCATTTCGCGCTCGTTACTCCGCCGGGCAACCGTCGTCGATCCACTGCTCGATGCCGTTGATGTCCTCCGCCGGCACCGGATCGACGTAGGCCGGCATGCGGGGGATCACCGCGCCTGCGGGCGGGTCGTCCAGGTCGGAGCCGAATGGTGCTTCGCCTTTCAACGACAACACCAGGTTTGAGCTCGCTCCGTCGCCGAGTATCACGAGCTTTCTTCCGCCAACCTTCATTTCGACGAATCGATCTCGTGTGACGTCGCGCCAGAAGGGGCCGTGCGACACCACATCGGCGTCGGGGCCGCCGACCGAGTTATCCAGGATTGCGACGACGTCCTTGAAGTTCATGGCGACCCTTCCAAGATCTGCGAGATGAGTGTCGACCCCATGCAGGTCTGCGCACCGACGCAGCGCGCACGCGACTTGGTAGGGATGCTTTCAAGTCTTAGCGTGACGGCGTTCTTCGCGCGTCACCATGACGGGGGGTCATCGCTCCCACGTTGGGGGTAAGCGTCACCGCCGGGTAGCCGCAGACACCCGTTCATCGGTGCCAAATCGGTTGGCGCCCTGGTATTTCAGCGTCGTTCGGGCGTCCAGGTCGCCGGAAGGCGCTTGACGCCGTTCATGAAGTTCGACAGCAGCAGTTCCGGTTCCGCCGCCTGCAGATCCTTCATCCGGCTGTAGACCTGCCGCATTTGAGACTTCAGTACCGCCTTACCCAGCGCGTGGCCGATGCAGTAGTGCGGACCGCCGCCGCCGAACGCCTGGTGTGGATTGTGCTTTTGGGTGCGGCTGATGTCGAAAGTATCGGGGTGGTCGAAGACGTCTTCGTCCCGGTTGCCCGAGATGTACCACATCACCACCTTGTCACCCTCCTTGATGGTGACGTCATCCAGTTTGTGGTCGCGCAGAGCGGTGCGGCGAAAGTGCATCAGCGGCGGTTCCATCCGCAAGGACTCGTTGACGGCGTCGTCGACCCGGCCTTCGAAATCGTCCATCAGATAAGCGAGTTGGTCAGGGTTGCGCTGGAACAGGGTGATGACGTGCGCCATTGCGTGGCGAGTGGTGTCGTTGGCGCCGGCGGCAAGCAGTGCGAAGAAGACGCCCACTTCTTCGGTGGTCAGTTTGTGACCTTCGTACTCCGCTTGGGCCACCCACGTGAGCAGGTCGTCACCGGGATTGCGCTTCCGTTCCTCGGCAAGTTCCAGCGCGAGCGTCGCAAGCTTGTTTGAGGCATCCGCGAACACCATCAGCGGTGAACCGATGTGCGCCCACTCAGGGTCTGCCCACCCGGCGAACTGTTCGGCGGCGTCCATCACGTACTCGATGTGATCGGGGTCGTGGATACCCATGAAGTTGGCGAAGACGCGGCCGGGCACTTCCTTGGTGATCAGTTGGCACAGGTCCCCCTCGCCCAGCGGCGCGACGTTGTCGATGATTTTCTCCACGAGACCGTTGATCTGATCGACCATCTTGTTGATGTTGCGCGGGGCGAATGCGACGTTGACGATGTTGCGCATTTCGGTGTGCCGCGGTGGGTCGGTCACGATGAACGACAACATCGTCTCCAACTGAGGGAAGTCGTCGATGAAGACGCCCCCGGCGGAGCTGAAGATCTCCGGGTGCCGCGATACCTCTTGTATGTGGCGGTGTTTGACAACCGACCAGAATCCTTTGGCGTTGTCGAGGTTGGGATCCAGTGCCTCGGGGGCATCGTTCCAACTGATCGGCTGGTTGGCCCGAAGCCACTTGAAGGTCCGGTGGTGTTCGGATCGGGGCTGCGCCCAGAACGACATCGTATTCAGGTCGGTTCTGACGACTTCATCGGTTACGGCCATGCTCAGTCCCATCGTCTTGGTTGCCGATACGCAGGATCGGCGCCTTACCAGCCGACGGTAGGTCGCTGTGATCTCCGGCACCTCTCCCATCCGAGCTAACTTTCCTACCCCTACATCGGTATTTCTGTCGGCCGAGCAGGGGATTGTTGCCGGCCGTCCCGTTGAGGGCAGGAAAAACACCCCGTTGGGGAGATGCGCTGCAAAGCTGAAGCATGACCACAATCGGTGACGTGGTCATGCGGGTGGGCGAGGGTTCCGACGGCCCCGCCGCATGCGCATTCCGACGAGATGGAGGGTTGTGATCATGAAGACCAAAGCCGCGCTGTTGTGGGGCGCGGGCGAGAAGTGGCAAGTCGAAGAAGTCACTCTCGACCCACCCGGGCCTGACGAGGTCATGGTCAAGATGACCGCATCCGGCTTGTGCCACTCTGACTACCACCTGGTCACCGGCGACATACCGATACCGTTTCCGGTCGTCGGCGGACACGAAGGCGCCGGCGTGGTGGCCGCTGTCGGACCCGGTGTCACCGACATCGCCGAGGGCGACTCGGTTGTCCTGAGCTTTCTGCCCGCGTGTGGGAAGTGCTCGTACTGTGCACGCGGCATGACGAATCTGTGCGACCTCGGCGCAGCAATAATTCAGGGTCCGCAGCTGGACGGGACATATCGTTTTCATGCACGCGGCGCCGGGGTGGGCCAAATGTGTTTGCTCGGAACATTTTCCGAATACACCGTGGTTCCTACCGCGTCGGTGGTGAAGGTCGACGCCAGTACTCGCCTCGACAGGGCGGTGCTGATCGGATGCTGTGTGCCAACGGGTTTCGGCAGCGTCGTCAACACCGCTCAGGTCAGGCCGGGACAGTCCGTCGTCGTGCTCGGTGTGGGAGGAATCGGCAGCAATGCCATTCAGGGCGCGAAAGCCGCAGGAGCACGGCACATCGTCGCGGTGGACCCCGTGGCGTACAAGCGGGACAGGGCTGTTGACTTCGGCGCCACCCACACCGCCGCCACGGTCGACGAGGCGCAGGGCCTGATTGCCGATCTGACCCGTGGACAGCTCGCGGATGCGTGCATCATCACCACCGATGTGGCAGAGAGTGCTTATGTAGGCCAAGCGCTGAGCCTGGTCGGTAAACGCGGCAAAGTGATCGTCACCGCCATCGGACACCCGACCGAATTGTCGATCAGCGGGTCGCTGTTCGAATTGACGCTGTACGAGAAGTCAATTCACGGTTCGCTGTTCGGATCGTCGAACCCGCGCCACGATATTCCCCGCTACCTCGAGATGTACAACCTCGGCCAGCTGAAGCTCGACGAACTGGTGACCAACGAGTACTCGCTGGACGACATCAACACCGGGTATGAGGACATGTTGGAGGGCCGCAACATACGTGGAGTGATCCGATTCTGAATTGCGTCAATTGACCATGTGGTGATACTTGGCAACGGCCTCAGTGCGATTTGCCGCTCCAAGCTTCCTGAGCACGTGCTTGACGTGTGTTTTGACTGTCCCTTCGGCAACGAACAGGCTGATCGCGATCTGCGCGTTGGTCTTTCCCGAAGCGAGCCCCCGCAACACATCCCACTCCCGGCGGGTCAGCGTCTCCGAGACGCCGCCGTCGCGTTCTCGAGGCGGGGCAGGATCGAGTGGCTCGCCGAGGGCTGCACTTTCCATCACCGCAACTGTCACGTCATCGACGACCGCATTGACGTCGCGCGCGTAGTCGTTACAGGCGTGCTGCACCGACTTGAGTCTGTCCAGCAACAGGTTGCGCTCGAATGCGATACCGAGCCCTTCGGCGAACACGGCCAGGATATCCCGGTCCGACTCGTCCACAAGGACCGATTGCGCCTGCCGGTCGGCATGCAGCAGACCGATGGGCTGGCCCCACGCGAGCACCGGCGCCGCGACGTAAGCCTCCGTTTCGGTGAGGGCGACCAATTCGGTGTACACGCGCGGGTTTGACTGAGGATCACGAACCACCATCGGTGCGCCACGGCGCACCATCTCGGCCTCCAGTAGAGCGCCGTTGAGTCTTCGCGGGTGTGCCAGCCCCACCTCCACCAAGGTGTGCGCGAAGCTCTCGTCGGCGCCGGCGAATGCCGAAGACGCCAGCCACAATCCATGATCGATGCGCGAGAACAGGATTCGGTCGAACCCCATGTACTGAGCTTCCGCGGCTGCCCGCTCGATGAGGTCCGCCGTAGATCCTGCTTGACGGAGCCGTCCCACCGCATCGCGGACCATGAGGACCTTGGCGGCCCGCCGCGCGAGGAGCGCGTCGAGAACCCTGGCCTGAGCATGTTCCGAGCGCACCAGTAGGGCAGCAATCTGCACGGCCCGTGCCGGGTCCGTTTCGCCGGCGGCGGCGGTCAATCGCTCATTGAGCGCGCGACGAGCCGCGGACAATGCGGCAGCCGCCGCGTCGAGGTCTTCGTCGCCGAACCCGGGATTTAATGTGTCGGCGCCGACGACTTCCTCAGCGGCGCTCAGAACTTCGCGGGCCTGCTCAACGCTTTCCATGTCAGCCACTCTTCGCCAGGGCGAGCACTTCGTCGAAGCCCTCGCGAAGGCATATCGAAAATGCCGTGGCGTCGGCAACGGCGTCGGGATCGAAGTTGACGGCGATACAGCACGTTCCGTCATAAGTCACCATCGCAACCATGGCTGGGATGCCTGGCCGGGGACCCATCGGGTAGATGCGGGTGACTCGTGCGCCGGCCAAATACAGCGGGCGACCGATCGCCCCGAGGTTGGAGGCCTGCAGGTCGGATAGGCCGGTCATCCCACCGGCGATGCGGGTGAGTACAAATCCCGGCAGTCGGCTCAGGACCGGCGCGAGAAGGTCGAGGAATCCCAGCGCGGGCTCCATGCGCGCATCGGCGATGAATTCGTGGATGGCAGCGATGCGGGCCTCGGGGTCCGGTTCGCCGACCGGCGCGACGAACCGTGCGCCGGCGAACTTGTTGGCGCCCATTGGGTCGGTGTCGGTGCGAAGGCTGACCGGAATTGCCATCGGTATGGAATCGACTGTCAAGGAGAGTCTTTCGTGGTAGCGCCGCAATCCGCCGAGTAGACCGGCAAGGAATGCGTCGTTGACCGAACCTCCGGCAGCGCGGCCGGCAGCTTTTAGGCCATCGAATGCCACGTCGAAGGTGTCCAGCCGATAGCCGGATCCGCTGCCTGTCAACGCGGGAGAGTGGTGAGCATCGGGCGGAGTGAGTACCCGTCGCAGTGACAAAGCGAATTTCACTGCGTCGCTGGCGGTTCCGATCGGGTCGGCGGCCAGCCGGCCGGCGACATGAAAGACTTCGCGTACTGCGCTACCGGGTGCGCCGACGACCTTGCCGGCCAATCGGTTTATCAGCAGCCCTTCGGGGGACTCCTGCCGACGCGGCTCAGGTACTGGCCTCTCGTCGGTGGGTCCGGGCTCCCGGCTGTGCCCGTGGGCAAGGTCCAACAACTGCAGCAGACCGATCCCGTCACTGAGGCTGTGATGCGGCTTGAAAAGGTAGGCGGCCTGACCTCCAGCGACGCCGAGCACCAGCAGCGACTCCCATGGGGGGCGTTCGGGGTCGAGCGGACGGGCAGCGAATTGGGCTGCCAGAGCGTGCAGTTCGTCCATCGAACCGTCACCCGGGAGCCGCACTCGTTGCAGATGGTAGCTCAAGTCGAACCGGGGGTCGGGCGACCAGGCCGGCGTAACCACGGGCAGCACGGGCTCCACAACGCGTTCGCGTAGCCGCGGTACCCGCTCGGTCAGGCGATCGTGGGCGGCGACCAGGCGATCCCAATCCGGCTCGGTATCAAGCATTTCGACGACCACACCGGTTGATCGGGTGCGGTAGTCGCCGCCGGTACGCCACATCAGCGCTTCCCATGCGCTGAGGTCCTGGCCGCCACCCCACGAGGCAAGATCGTCAGCTTCGCTGCTGGGCAAGGCCATCACCTCCTGGTGTCGAGGTCGCCGCGTCGTCGACGGCGCGGGTCACCTCCAGAATCAGCTCGGCGACACCGGCCGGGTCGTCGGACATCGGCACGTGCCCAACGCCGCTGAGGCGGATCAACTCCGCTCCCGGTAGGCGTTCGAGCATGGGCGAGCCAAAGTGCTTGAACGGCAGGATGCGATCGCGTTCGGCCCAGACCAGCCGCACGGGGTAGTCCCGGTCCGCGGGGAGGGGGTCTACGGGAGTGAGGTGGAGCACCCGCAGCAGGGGCTCGACAACCGGGGACTGACCGCTGGCGTGGATGTAGGTCACCAGTGTCTCGCGTGGCACCCGATGCGGATGCGCCACCTGGCCGGCCAACATTGCCCAGTGCAGCAGGCGCCGTTCGGCGATCGCTTCTGCCCGTGCCGAATTGCGGGCGAGGGCGCCGAAGGAGAATCTGATGCCGTGCGCGGTCGCCCTGAGGCGGCGGGGCGAACGCCAAGCCCCGGCCGGGCTGAGCAGAACCAGTGACCGAGCCCGTCCCCGGCGGGCAAGCTCGATGCCGATCCACCCGCCGAGGGAGTTACCGGCGATGTGCACTGTCGCCAGGCCCAGACGATCGAGTTCGTCCTCGATGCCATCGACCAGCGCTTGGACTGACGGCGCCACTTGGGAG
>JBAWAV010000428.1:0-4370 GCA_049589475.1 Mycobacterium sp. | reverse complement strand
TGTCGGTGATCACCTGGCCGCAGAAGTACGGCGGCCGCGACGCGACGTTATTGCAGTGGGTGGTCTACGAGGAAGAATACTTCCGCGCCGGCGCCCCCGGCCGGGCCAGCGCCAACGGCACTTCGATGCTGGCGCCCACGCTGTTCGCGCACGGCACCGAAGAGCAATTGGACAGGGTGCTGCCGAAAATGGCCAGCGGCGAAGAGATCTGGGCGCAGGCGTGGTCCGAGCCCGAATCTGGCAGCGACCTCGCTTCCCTGCGCTCGACGGCCACCCGCACCGACGGCGGCTGGCTGCTCAACGGGCAGAAGATCTGGAGTTCGCGAGCACCGTTCGGCGACAGGGCATTCGGGTTGTTCCGATCTGATCCCGAAGCGCAGCGACACAGCGGCCTGACCTATTTCATGTTCGACCTGAAGGCCGACGGGATCACCGTGCGGCCGATCGCACAGCTCGGCGGCGACACCGGATTCGGGGAGATCTTCCTCGATGACGTCTTCGTGCCCGACGCCGACGTGATCGGTCAGGCGAACGACGGCTGGCGGGCGGCGATGAGCACGTCGAGCAACGAGCGGGGCATGTCACTGCGCAGCCCGGCGCGCTTCCTGGCATCGGCCGAACGCCTCGCCGAACTATGGAAGAGCCGGGACGACAGCGCATTCGGTGATCAGGTCGCCGACGCGTGGATCAAAGCGCAGGCCTACCGACTGCACACCTTCGGCACCGTGACCCGGCTGGCGAGCGGCGGTGAACTGGGTGCGGAGTCCTCGGTGACCAAGGTGTTCTGGTCCGATCTGGACGTCGCCGTACATCAGACCGCGCTGGAAATCCGCGGGGCCGACGGTGAACTGGCCAACTCGTGGACGGACGGGTTGCTGTTCGCGTTGGGCGGTCCGATCTACGCCGGCACCAACGAAATTCAACGCAACATCATCGCGGAGCGACTGCTGGGACTGCCTCGGGAGAAAAGGTGAAGTACCGTGTTTTTTGACGTCGACGCGCAGCAGCGCGACTTCGCCGCGAGCATCGACGCCGCGCTGTCCGCCGCCGATGTGCCCGGTGCCGTGCGCGCCTGGGCGGCCGGCGACACGGCACCCGGCCGTAAAGTCTGGGCCCGCCTGGCCGACTTGGGAGTGACCGCGTTGGCGGTTCCCGGGAAGTTCGACGGTCTCGACGCACACCCGGTCGACCTGGTGGTCGCCCTTGAACGGCTGGGACGCTGGGGTGCGCCCGGTCCGATCACCGAATCCATTGCGGTAGCGCCGATTCTGCTTGCCGATGACGAGCGGTCGGGGGCGCTGGCGAGTGGTGAGTTGATCGCGACGGTCGCGCTGCGACCGCAGGTTCCGCGGGCGGTGGATGCCGACACCGCGGGGTTGACCTTGCTCGCCGATGTCGACGGGACGGTCAGCGGAGCGACCCTGGGTGAACAGCACGAGTCGGTGGATCCCAGCCGCCGGTTGTTCGACGTCAACGGTGCTGAAGCGACATGGCAGGCGGACGTCGCACGCGCTTACGAGTTCGGCGCGTTGGCCACCGCCGCGCAACTCGTCGGCGCGGGCCAGGCACTGCTGGAGGCTGCGGTCGACTACGCCAAGCAGCGGTCCCAGTTCGGCCGCGTCATCGGTTCATACCAGGCGATCAAGCACAAGCTGGCCGACGTGCACATCGCACTCGAGCTGGCCCGCCCACTGGTCTACGGCGCGGCACTGTCGCTGGCCGATTCCGCGCCTGACACGGCCCGCGACGTCAGCGCTGCCAAGGCCTCCGCGTCGGATGCCGCGCTGTTGGCCGCGCGATCGGCACTCCAGACCCACGGCGCGATCGGCTTCACCGCCGAACACGATTTGTCGCTGTGGCTGCTGCGGGTGCAGGCGTTGCGGCCCGCCTGGGGTGACCCGGCCTGGCACCTGCGACGCGTCCTGGAGGCACTGTGAGTGACGAACGGGAGCTGCTCCGCGAGACCGTCGCAGCGCTGGTGGCCAAGCACGCTTCCCCTACAGCGGTGCGTGCGGCGATGGAATCGGAACGTGGCTACGACGAATCGCTGTGGCGGCTGCTGTGCGAACAGGTCGGCGCCGCCGCCCTGGTCGTGCCGGAGGAACACGGCGGCGCCGGAGGCGCGTTCGCTGACGCGGCCGTCGTGCTCGAAGAACTGGGCAAGGGTCTGGTGCCCAGCCCGCTGCTGGGCACCACGCTGGCCGAACTCGCACTGCTGGCCGCCGACGAACCCGACGCCGACGCGTTGAGGTCACTGGCCGAGGGCACTGCGGTCGGCGCGGTCGTGTTCGACGCCGACTACGTCATCAACGGCGACGTCGCCGACATCGTCGTCGGCGTCGGCGACGGCAAACTCGCTCGGTGGACCGAGTTCAGCGTCGAACCGATCATCGCCATGGACCCGACCCGCCGGCTGGCCCGCCTCACACCGAAAGACACCGCACCGCTCGGCACCGATCCCGGGCTGGCCGACGCCGCGGCAATCCTGCTGGCCGCCGAGCAGGTCGGTGCGGCGGCGCGCTGCCTGGAGCTGACCGTCGACTACACCAAGGAGCGGCAGCAATTCGGCCGGCCGATCGGCAGCTTCCAGGCGCTCAAGCACCGGATGGCCGACCTTTATGTCGCGGTGCACGCGGCGCGCGCGGTCGTGAACGAGGCCGCCGATGCGCCGTCGCCGACCTCGGCGGCGTTGGCCCGTGTCGCTGCGACCGAGGCATTCAGCACGGTCGCTGCCGAAGGCATCCAGCTGCACGGCGGCATCGCGATCACCTGGGAACACGACATGCAGCTGTACTTCAAACGCGCGCACGGCAGTTCGCAATTGTTGGGTCCGGCGGCGGAGCACTTGCGCCGACTGGAATCAGAGCTGTTCTAACGTTGACCGCATGACCGATGGGGTCGCACTACGCGCCGGGGTTCCGCCGTTCTATGTGATGGACGTCTGGCTGTCCGCCGCTGAGCGTCAACGCACCCACGGCGACCTGGTGAACCTGTCGGCCGGGCAGCCGAGCGCCGGCGCTCCCGAACCGGTGCGCGCGGCCGCCGTCGCCGCACTGCAGCGCAACCAACTCGGCTACACCGTGGCGCTGGGCATTCCCGAGCTTCGCGAGGCGATCGCCGGGTCGTACCAGCATCGGTACGGCGTCCGGGTCGATGCGGACGATGTCGTGGTCACAACGGGCTCCTCGGGCGGCTTTCTGCTGACCTTCTTGTCCTGCTTCGACGTTGGTGACCGGGTCGCGGTCAGCAGCCCCGGCTACCCCTGTTACCGCAATATCCTGTCCGCGCTCGGCTGCGAGGTCGTCGTGATCGAGTGCGGTCCGGAGACCCGGTTTCAGCCCACCGCGCAGATGCTCGCCGAACTCGACCCGCCCGTCAAAGGGGTCGTGGTGGCCAGCCCGGCGAACCCGACCGGCACCGTCATCCCGCCCGCCGAACTGGCCGCGATCGCGTCCTGGTGTGACGCTTCGGGTGTGCGGCTGATCAGCGACGAGGTCTACCACGGCTTGGTCTACGACGGCGCACCCGAGACCAGCTGTGCATGGAGGACATCGCGAAATGCGTTCGTGGTGAACAGTTTTTCCAAGTACTTCGCGATGACGGGCTGGCGGCTGGGCTGGTTGTTGGTGCCGCGTGAGCTGCGCCGGGCGGTAGACCGCCTCACCGGAAACTTCACCATCTGCCCGCCGGTGTTGTCGCAGTACGCTGCGATCGCGGCGTTCAGCCCCGAAGCGGTGGACGAAGCCGAAGGGCATCTGCACCAGTACGCCCTTAATCGAACGACGCTGCTCGACGGTCTGCGCGACATCGGCATCGCCCGGCTGGCACCTACCGACGGAGCGTTTTACGTCTACGCCGACGTCTCCGATTTCACCGACGATTCGATGTCATTCTGTTCGAAGTTGCTGGCCGACAAGGGGGTAGCGATCGCCCCAGGGATCGATTTCGATCCGGACCGCGGCGGCTCGTTCGTTCGGCTGTCCTTCGCCGGACCGACGAGCGACATCGAGGAAGCGTTGCGGCGCTTGGGCGGGTGGCTCGGTTAGGTCAACACCTCGTCGATGCGGGCTTCGAGTGCCTCGCGTGATCCGGCGTCCGCCACGTTGATGCCGAAGCGGTCGGACAGAGCGTCGACCACTGCGGCCGCATCGTCGAGCCGGGTCTTCTCGGTGGTGTCGTTGCCGTGGAAGGTGAGGTTGCGGCCGGCCAGGTTGTATCGGCCCTCCGCTGTGATCAGCGAAACCATCAGGCCGGTGACGAAATGCGACGAAGGATGGGTCGAGACGTACCAGCTGCCGACCTTCAGATCGATCGGCGGCGCTGTCCTGGTGGCGAATTCATACAGTGACTGCCATTCGCCGCGGATCAGG
>JBAWAV010000427.1:0-1701 GCA_049589475.1 Mycobacterium sp. | reverse complement strand
GGCATGTAGCCTCCCGCAAGACTCACCTTGTCCGTCACGATAGCGCGTATCTCCTCAAGGTAAGCGGAGAACAGCAGGAACGCCGCCAGGGAAGCCGACCCAATCGCGTAGCCCTTGGTCAGCGCCTTGGTCGTATTCCCCGCCGCGTCCAGCTTGTCCGTCCGCTCGCGGATCGTCACCGGCTGATTGGACATCTCGATGATCCCGCCCGCATTGTCTGTGATCGGCCCAAACGTATCCATCGCCAGGATGTATGCTGCGCAGCTGAGCATCCCCATCGTGGCAATCGCCGTTCCGTAGATCCCCTTCGCGTAGTCGGTCACGCCCGACACGCCAGCCAATCCCTGCACTCCGAGGTAGTAGCTCAACAGCAGCGCCGACGAGATCACCAGCACCGGAATCGCCGGCGTCTCCATCCCCACCGCAAGCCCGGCGATGATGTTCGTCGCAGGTCCCGTCAACGACGCCTCGGCGATCGACTTCACCGGCCTGTATCTCGCCTCGGTGTAATACTGCGTGATCCACACGAACAGGAACGCCGTCACAAGTCCCACCACACCGCAGCCCAGCAGGTAAAGCCAAGCTACGCCTGGTCCACTCAGCATCGCACGAACCGCAACGGCGAATCCTGCCAGCGCCAACACCGAGGTCAGATAGAATCCGCGATTCAGCGCCATCATCGGGTCCTCCGTCTCCGTCGCCTTCACTACCGCGACGCCAACGATGCTCGCAATCAGGTTGATCGCGTGCACGATCAACGGGAACAGAATCCCCTTCACGCCGAACACCGGATACAGCGCCGCGCCCAGGATCATCGCGCCCACATTCTCGGCCGCCGTGGACTCGAAGATGTCCGCTCCGCGACCCGCGCAGTCGCCGACGTTGTCGCCCACCAGGTCCGCAATCACCGCCGGATTGCGCGGATCATCCTCCGGAATGCCCGCCTCGACCTTGCCCACGAGGTCCGCGCCCACATCCGCAGCCTTGGTATAGATCCCTCCACCAAGCTGCGCGAACAGCGCCACCAGCGACGCTCCAAACCCGAACCCGACCAGCTGATACGGAACCCCCTGCGGATTCGTCAGCCCACCGAAGAACAGGAACAGCGCTCCCACGCCGAGCAGCGACAGCGCCACCACCACCAAGCCCGTCACCGCACCACCGCGCAGCGCCATCTGCAGCGCCAGGTTCAGGCTCGACCGCGCCGCAGCGGCAGTCCGTATGTTCGCCCGGATCGAGACATACATCCCGGTGAAGCCGGCCAATCCCGAACACGTCGCTCCTACGAGGAAGCTCACCACAGTACGCAACGCGAACGGAGCCGTCCGCGCCGACAGGTGATACCCGAAGAACACCACGAACGCCAGCGCGACAGCGATCACCCCGATCGTCCGATACTGCCGCTTGAGGAACGCCTCCGCGCCCTCACGAATGGCATTCGAGATCACCTGCATCTCGACCGTGCCCGTATCCTGCGCGATCACCGACCGAGCCAGCAGTCCCGCCGCCAGCAGAGCCAGAACGCCAACACTCATTGCTATCCAGAGATACAACCGACCATCGTTCCCACCTATATACGTCGCCGAGTCTGAAGCCTGCACCTGAAGCATCAACATCAAGCCAACCACTTCATGCATGAAACGCTCCCTTCACAACGCGGTCACATGACCGTCACCCTGAAAGGCGCCATTAGAGCACGCC
>JBAWAV010000426.1:0-2066 GCA_049589475.1 Mycobacterium sp. | reverse complement strand
GCCGTGGGCGGCGATGCATCGGGTGAAGGCGCCGACGCTGATCACCTGGGGCCTCGACGACCGAGTCAGCCCGCTGGACATGGCATTGATCCCGCTGCGCACCATCCCCAATGCCGAGTTGCACGTGTTCCCCAACTGCGGCCACTGGACGATGATCGAGGCGAAAGAGGCTTTCGAAAGCGCCGTATCGGCGTTCCTGCTACGGAAAGACGCACCCGGGGTCAGTTGACGCAGGGCACGCCGCCGCCGCCGATAGGCACTCCCTGATCGGGAGTCGGCTCGGTGGTGTCCGTCTGCTTGCCCGACTTGTAGTCCCAATTGCCCCAACTGCCGGAAAATCCGGAAACCGTTGACGGCGTGGTGGATTCGTCCTGTGACGGGGCGGAGAAGTTGTCATCGACGATGACCTGAACGTGTCCGTATTGCAGCGTGTGATTCGGTTTTGCGGGCGGGTCGATGCCGAGCAGGCTCGCCACTTCCTTCGCGTCGGATTCGGCGCCGGGCGCGTATTCGATTGTCGTGGAGCTGGGTTCGCCCTTGACCCGGTCGCGCACCGAACCGGTGGTGTAGCCGTCATGCTTCAACGTGCGCGCCACCTTGCCGGCCAGCCCGCCCGTGCTGCTTGCGTTGATCACGTCGACGACCGTCGACGGACTGGGCGAATCCGAGATCGTCGTCGACGTGGACGACGAACTTCCGAATGCCGCAGTCACTTCCGCCTTGATCGCCGCGGGGTCGATGATGTTGACGTCCTGGCCGTTGATGTTGTCGTAGCGCACGACGGGCAGGGTGCGGTATTCGATCGATCCGCCGGCCAGAGCGCCCATCCGGCGGAACTGATCCTCGTCCCAGCCAGACGACAAGACGACGTCCTTGCGGGCGACCGTCATCAGGCCCTTGAGCTTGCCCAGATCAGTGAAGGTGCCCGCGTCCTGAAGTTGATGCATCACCGCCGACAGGAACGCCTGCTGACGGTGGGTGCGGTCGAGGTCGCCGTTTTCCAGGCCGTGGCGCTGCCGGACGAAGGCCAGCGCCTGCTCGGCGTCCAGCGTCTGGCGTCCCGCGGGGAAGTCGGCGCCGGAGTAGGAGTCGTACACGGCGTGCTTCAAACACACGTCGACGCCGCCCAAACTCTGGGCCAGGTCATAGAAGCCGGCGAGGTTCACTTCGGCGAAGTAGTCGATGGGCACCCCGGTGAGCTTGCGCACTGCCTTCAACGTGGCGGCGCGAGCGGCTTCGCGGCCCTTGGTCTCGAGTTCCTTCTGGTCGCTGATGCCCTTGTCGATCATTTTCTGCTCGACGTACTGCTTGGTGAGCCCGTAGGCCTCTTTGATCTTGATGTGGTTGTAGCCGGGCACTCCGTTGAACGACACCCAGTCGTCGCGGGGGATGGAAAACGCGGTCACTTTGTCGTCGGCGCTGACGTGCGCAAGGATCAGCGTGTTGGTGTTGTAGCCACCGTCGTCGGAGTCTCCGGCGTGCAGGTGCTTCAGCACGCTCCACGGCAGATCGTCGCCGTTCTGGTCTTTCCGGGAGTCGAGCCCGATGAGCAAAATATTCTCGCCGTCCCCGGTGGACTTCGGGTCCTGAGCGCCCAGGGCCTGTGAGACGGTGATACCGCCCAGCCCGCCGAGTATGCCGTGGGCCATCCAGTAGCCCGACCCGGTCGCCGTCACCGCGGCTGCCGCCACCAGCGTCCAGCAGGCGTGCACCAACCTGCGACGCCGTGCCTTGGCCGGCGCCGCGCGATGGCGATGCTTAGAGCTGGATTGCAGGTCTCCCATGACTTCTTGGCTGTATTCGGGGTCTGCGCCTGACCGGGATGCGATGCGCGCGCGACGATTCCTACTTGTCGCCTAGTATGCGGCAGCTTGCTGAGGACTGCGTTGTGGCCCGAGTAACGGCTCAGGCGGGCTGTGAACCGTCCAAAACGCCACTACCTGCGCCGATACTCTCGGCGTCGGCGACTTCGCTGGTGATCGGGGGCGTCAATTTGTGGCCAAATCGTGCCGCTATAACGCAAATACTGCCCCATCGGTCGCAGCAGTAACGTCGGTGAACCGGGC
>JBAWAV010000425.1:0-3786 GCA_049589475.1 Mycobacterium sp. | reverse complement strand
CCGACGCGGTGGTGCTGGCCGTGCCGGCCACCCGCCTCGGCGGCCTCGTCGAGCGCATCGCTCCGCGTACCGCGGCGGCGGCCGGTCGCATCGTCAGTGCGTCCTCGGCCGTGGTGGCGCTGGCTGTGCCGCGTGGTCTGCGTTTCCCGCAGAACTCGGGCGTGCTGGTGGCCAGCGGAGAATCGTTGCACGCCAAGGCGATCACGTTGTCGTCGCGGAAGTGGGGACGGGGCGATGTGGAACTTTTGCGGCTGTCCTTCGGACGGCTCGGCGACGACATCGCCGCCCGCGCCTCCGACGACGATCTGCTGGCGTGGTCGATCGAAGACCTGGCGACCGTCTTCGGATTGACGGTCGAGCCGGTGGACGTTCGCGTCCAGCGTTGGCCCGATGCGATGCCGCAGTACGGGCCCGGCCACCGTGAGCTGGTCGCCGAACTGCGTGCCGGTCTGCCGTCGACTCTGACAGTGGCGGGCAGCTACCTCGACGGGATCGGGGTGCCGGCGTGCATCGGCGCCGCCGGCCTTGCTGCTGCTGCCGCGTTCCGGGCCGTCGAAACGTCCGTGGCACGATAGGTCTCATGGCCCGCCTGGACTACGACGCTCTGAACGCAACCGTTCGCTACCTGATGTTCTCGGTGTTCTCCGTCCAACCCGGCGTCCTCGGCGAGAACAGGGACGCGGTCGTCGACGAGACCGCAACCTTTTTCAAGCAGCGTGAAGAACACGGGGTGGTGGTTCGCGGGCTCTACGACGTCGCGGGTTTGCGGGCCGACGCGGATTTCATGATCTGGACGCACGCCGAGCACGTCGAAGCCTTACAGGCCACCTACGAAGACTTCCGTCGCACCACCGCGCTGGGTCGGGCGTCGACGCCGGTCTGGAGCAGTGTGGCGCTGCACCGCCCCGCGGAGTTCAACAAGAGCCACATCCCGGCCTTTCTGGCCGGTGAGGAGCCGGGCGCATACATCTGCGTCTACCCGTTCGTGCGGTCTTACGAGTGGTATCTGCTGCCCGACGAGGAGCGTCGCCGGATGCTCGCAGAACACGGCATGGCTGCCCGCGAATACAAGGACGTCCGGGCGAACACGGTGCCGGCCTTCGCGCTCGGTGACTACGAATGGCTGCTGGCGTTCGAGGCTCCGGAGTTGCATCGGATCGTCGACCTGATGCGGGAGTTGCGGGCGACCGACGCGCGCAGGCACACTCGCGAAGAGACGCCATTTTTCACCGGGCCGCGAGTTCCCGTGGAGCAGTTGGTGAATTCGCTGCCCTGACGCAGCAGACGAGGGGGTACCATGACCACTCAGTTCGATCCGAACGATCCCGCCCGCTTCGAGGAGATGTACCGCGACGAGCGGGTCTCCCACGGCTTGCCCGCCGCCACGCCGTGGGACATCGGCGGCCCGCAGCCGGTCGTGCAGCAACTGGTCGCGCTGGGTGCGGTCCAAGGCGAGGTGCTCGACCCGGGCACCGGCCCGGGGCATCATGCCATCTACTACGCGTCAAAGGGCTACTCGTCCACCGGGATTGACGGTTCGGAAACCGCGTTGCAGCGGGCTCGGGAGAATGCCCGCAAGGCCGGGGTGTCGGTGAACTTCCAGCTCGCTGACGCAATGAAGCTCGACGGTTTGGACAACCATTTCGACACCGTCGTGGACTGCGCCTTCTACCACACGTTTTCGACCGAGCCGGAGTTGCAGCGGTCATACGCCCGGGCTCTGCACGGCGCCACCAAGCCGGGCGCGCGGCTGTACATGTTCGAATTCGGCATCGGCAATGTCAACGGCTTTCAGATGCCACGGTCGTTGTCCGAGGCCGATTTTCGTGAGGTGTTTCCCGACGCGGGCTGGGAGATCACCTATCTGGGTCCGACCACCTATCAGATCAACATGAGCTCGGAGAATTTCGACCGGATGCTCGAGCGCGATCCCGAGCTGGCTGAACGGATGAAGCCGATGGCCGATAGGTTCCGGACCATGGAGCCCTGGCTGACCCACGGCCGGGCGCACGCGCCGTTCTGGGAAGTCCACGCGACGCGGCTGGACTGATTTGTGCGCCGAGTGGCCAGTTATGGCACGCGATCGGCTGGCATGCGTGCGATAACTGGCAGTTCAAGAACCGGCGGGCACCAGTCGCAGTGAGATCGAGTTGATGCAGTAGCGCTGATCCGTCGGCGTCGGATATCCCTCGCCCTCGAAGACGTGGCCCAGGTGGCTGTGGCAGTTGGCGCACAGCACTTCGGTGCGGACGGCGCCCATGGAATGGTCGGGTCGCAGGATTACCGCATCGGAGTCGGCCGGGTCGAAGAAAGACGGCCAGCCGCAATGGGATTCGAATTTCTCGGTGCTGCGGAACAGCTCGGCGCCACAGGCCCGGCACTGGTAGACGCCCGCGGTCTTGGTGTCGGTGTACTCACCGGTGAACGGCCGCTCGGTGCCGGCCCGACGCAGCACGTCGAACTCCTGCGGGTTGAGTTTCTTGCGCCACTCGTCGTCGCTGAGCTGCACTTTGGGGGAAGTCATGCCTCCACGCTAGCGCGCGCCGGCTCCTGCGTCAGCCACGCCGGGTCGATGCCGTCGTCCAGCCGGTTCTCGGCTTTGGCGTCGCGGTAGCGGAAATACAGCACGCTGAACACCACGATCAACAGCAGCGACCAGCCGTAGGTGATCTTCAGGTATTCCAGCGGCCGTCCGACGTACATCCAGTTGAACAGCAGCCAGCGGTCCATGGTGAGGAATCCGTAGATGCCCAGCCAGGCCACCCAGCTGCGGATCACCGAATTCGGGAGCACCACCGTCATCAGGAACGGGAACAGCATCATCGAGTAGTAGCCCTGGGCCAATGCCAGCACCAGCCACGACCACAGCAGCAGCACGCCCGACGACGTGGTGAACCAGAACAGCGGGTCGCGGGTGCGGTAGTAGCGGTACAGCAGCCACAAGCTGCCGATGGCCAACAGTGTGAACAGGATTCGCAGCAGATGGATCAGCCAGAACGGCAACCCGAAGTAGACGCCGTTGCCTTCGATCGAGCTGTTGAAGTAGTCACGGACGCCGAGCATGTAGGGCACGGTGCGGCTGATGAAGTCCCTCGGATGGACCACAAGGTGCCACGCAACCAGGTTGAACACCAGCGGCACCAGAAAGGCCGGCACTAATGCGCGCCACTGACGGTTCAGCAGCGGCAGCAGCAGCAGCGGTCCCAGCGCCGGCTTGACCACCAGGGTCAGGCCGATCGCGATGCCGGCCCACCACTGCCGACTGGTCCGGCCGTCGAGCAGCCAGCGTAAGAACAGCACCTCGAGCAGCAGGATCACGCCGTTGATGTTGGTGAAAACCAGTGTGTTGGTGACGGATTCGGTGCAGAACATGGCCAGCAGCAGCGCCGGTGCCGCGACGGAGTTCAGCGTGAATTTGAACATCCGCAGCAGGACATACGCGGCGAGGACGATGGCGGCGCTGTTGATCGCGATGAACAGGTAGCGCGACTCCGCAAAGGGCAGATAGCCGAACGGCGCCATGATCAGCGTGCCGCCGGGTGGGTAGAGGTAGTGCGGGTCGACGTAGTCGAAATGCTCGTTGTAGATGTCCCAGCCGCGCCGGAAGTTCAGCACCGCACGGTAAACCGGCTTGAAATCGTCGGTGATGTTGCCGTTGGTGGTCACCACGACGGTACGGTGAATCACCGCGAGGATGGCTACCGGCCACAGCACCGAGCGCAGAACGGTCGCGGTGCTCGGGGCGGCGGTGCGGGGCGCGAACGCGGCGTGTGCCCGGTCGAGCAG
>JBAWAV010000424.1:0-19166 GCA_049589475.1 Mycobacterium sp. | reverse complement strand
CGACGCGACGCTGCCGACATGCGCCAAGTCTTCCAGCGCGCGCAGCTGCCCGCCGCCGTAGTCCAGGCAGTAGAAGCTCACCTCGCGCGGCGAGTGCAGACTTGCCGCCGACAGGATGAACGTCTGCAGGGCAGCAGATTTCCCGGACTTCGCGCCTCCGTGGATCACCAGGTTGCCGGCCGCCGACCTCGCGTCGAATACCAGCGAGTCGCGGCGCATCTGGAACGGTTTGTCGATTTCGCCCAGCGGCCAACGCCATTCGCCCCGCGGCACCGCCGCGCGAGCCAGCGCTTTGCTCAACGGGATGACCTCGTCGAGCGGCGGCAGCCACAGCTCAGGCGCACGCGGGCCGTAACGCGCAAGCTGGTCACCGATCGTCGCGATCAACTTGCGAGACGGGGCGACCGGCTCGTCGTGACCGTTCTTGGCGATCACCGTGGTCTGGTCGGGCTCGACTCGGGCGGCACTGAACAACTTTGGCTCGGGAACCGAGTGCACCACAAGCATTTTCGGTGCCTGCGGGGCGTCGTAGATACCGTCGACGTAGGTGCTCCGGAATTTGATCGGCGCGGCGCCGGGGGCGGGCACCAGGAAGCCCACGCCTTTGTGCTCCTTACCGGACTCGATGTGATAGGCGTCCTCCACACCGATGATCGAGCGCGACACCGCGGGGCTGGCCACCTTCAGACCGATCCGGTAGGAGGTGTTCTTGTCGATGTCCTTGATCTTGCCCACGTCCAGGGTTTGCGACGCGAAGAGGATGTGGATGCGGAACGAACGGCCTTTACGCGCGACGTAGTCGAACAACTCCGCGTACTCGGGGTGGTCGGCCAGCATCAACGTGAATTCGTCGGCGACGACGAACAGCGTCGGGATCGGTGCCAGGTCGTGCCCGGCGGCGATCGCGTTCTCATACTCGGTCACCGAGTTGAACGCGCTGCCCTGGACCTGGCGTCCGGCCTCACGCAGGATCATTTCCCGGCGGGCGACCTCGCCGCGGAGTGTGTCGGCGAACCGGTCGGCCAGCGACTTCTTCTCGGCCATGTTCGAGATCACCGCGACGACCTGTGGGAAGTTGCGGAAGATGTCTGCGCCGGCCTCACCCTTGAAGTCCGCGTAGATCACAATCAGTCGTTCTGCGGAGTGAGTTGTCAACAGCGACAGCAGGATCGACATCAACGTCTGCGACTTGCCCGCACCGGTCATACCGATCATCAAGCCGTGCGGCCCCATGCCGCCCTCGGCTTCGTCTTTGAGGTCGAACATCAACGGCTCACCGGTCGCGGTCACGCCGATCGGCACCCGCAACTCGTCGTCGCGATGTCGCGGCGCCCACAACGTCGGGACATCGAGCCGCGATGCGTCCGGGATTCCCAACAGCGTGGTGAAGGTGGCGCCGCGGGTCGCGGTCGACTGCAGGCCGCTGTGCGTCGGGTTGGAGTCCCATCGAGACAGCCGCCGAGCGAGGTGCACGGCCTCTTCTGCCCGTAGCTGATCGGCGTTGTCGATGTAGCGCTGCCACCCGCCGGTCTGCCACCGGTCGATCGCTCCGTCGGCAATCCGCAGGATCGGTCGCTCGGGGTCGGAATACTGTTCGCGATGCGGTGCGGTGGCCGACCGGTAGATGACCGTGACTCCGGCGCGGCCTGCGGCCAGCGGCGAGCCGCCCAGGTCGAAATCCGGATCGTCGACGACGATCACCAAGTGCCGCAGCGCATCAGACGGTCCGCCGGTGAACGCCGGGCGATCGGTGAGGGCCGGCCCCAGCAGGGCGATCAGCTCATCGGGCTTGGCGGACAAGTAGCGGGCCGGGCCCACACCGTCCATCTCGGCCGCGATATCCACGTGCGGAAGCCATTTCAGCCATGACCAATCAGGCGACTCGAGATTCGGTGTAGCCACCGCGACGCCGAGCACGGTCGGGTCGTGCCAAGTCACCGCCTGAGCGACCCAGGCGCGCAAGGCAGCGCGCACCTCGTCATCATCGCCGAGCACGGTGATCCGCGAAACCTTGGCCAGGTCGATACCGGTCGGCACATCGTGCACAGTGCGCTGGGTGTCCAGCAGGCTGCGTAATGCGCTGTGCGACACCGGTTCCAGGTCGACCTCGTCGGCGGTGTCGTTGACGCGCAGCGCGGTGTCCAGTGCGGCGGTGTGGATGCCCGCGCGCACCACCAGGAAGTCGCCGTCGCGAGGATCGCGCTCCCACTGCCGGCGCGATCCCGGGATCGCGGCCAACTCCGCCGGGTCCGGATGCGACCATTGCGCCGCGGCCCGTTGCGCGGACGCCTGCGCCCGGATGTTGTCCCGCACCACCGACAGGTAGCGCAGGTAGTCGGCGCGCTCGGCGTCGATTTCTGCGGTGCTCGACTTGTTGTCACCGCGGAAGAACGCGGTGGCGGCCAGTAGCAGGACAAAGGGGAAGAACAGAGTTTGCGGCGAGATCAGTCGCATCCCGGTGGCGACCATGGCGACGATCATTCCGACGATCAGCAACACGATCACGACCGGCAGCGCCCGCTTCAGCAACGACGGCGGGATGACCCGAGGCAATTCGGGCGGCGCCTCGATACTGATGCTGCCCTTGCGGGTCACCGGCGAGGGCAGCCTGCGGCGGGCCTCGAAGATCAAGCGGCTCATCGGGTTTGCCCTTCGGCTGAGGTTCGGCCAGGTCGAGAGTCGGGGGCCAGCCCGTCGTGCGCCAGCAGCGCATCGGCACGCGACAGCGTCGGCCCGGGCGCGTACAGCGACAGGATGGACCAGGGAACCGGCGTCGGCGGCGAGCTCAGGCCAAGGGCCTCAGCCGTTTTGGACTGCCCGGTGGGCCCGGCCTGAGCGGCTTCGTTGTCGATGCCGTATCGGACGCCGGTGTCAGAGACCCAGAACAGTGAGCCGGCGGCCGGTGACGACGAGCCCTGCCCGACCGTCTGGGTGAAGTACCCGCGGCCGGGGGCCATCGCGACCCGGCTGGCCGTACCGCCGCTGCCGGCGCCGACGAGATCCTCGGTGTGCAGCGCGTCCGGAATCGGAAGCGCCGAACCCGTCAGCAACGTCAGCGAGTTCGTGCTAGCCCCAGCCAACTTGTTCCAGTGCGCGCAGGTGACCGGATCATGAGAAGCGTCGACGAGGGTGATCCGCTGCTCGGGGTACCGGCTGGTATCCAGCGCCTTCGACACCGGCAGCTTGGCGATCCTGTCGGCGCCCAGCCGCGGCGGCTGATCCAGTCCGTAGGAGTTCGAGTTGCGCAGAATCGCCGCCAGCACCGGCGAGATCGGCTGGAGGCCGTCGGGCAGCACTGCGTAATACAGCGCGCTGTTGCCCGAAGTGCTTTCCAGCCCATGAGATTCGACGACCGCACCGATCGGCGCGGGCACCGGGAAGCGCGCGGGGCCGCCGGCGTCCGGGATCACGGGCACAGCCAGCGGAGGTGCCTCAGGGATCGCATTGAACAAGCCGACGGCGACCGGCCTCGGCGTGGGGATATCCGAACCCAGGCCCAGCGCATTGGTCACCGCGTGGTCGGCCAGGTCGATCCGGCTGCGCCGGCCGTCCCACAACAGCCAGCTGCTGGTGGCGTTGCTGACCAGAACACCGTTCCCGGTGGGCAAGGTCTTCGCGCGGGCGCCGCTACTGTCGAGGGCACCGGCGATCACCGTGGTCCCGGCGGCCGTGCCGGAGGCCGAGTCGCAGACCGTCCAGTCGGCGTCCTTGCGGGTGTTCTGCTCAATCCGCTGCGGCGCGCCCGGGATGCCGATCAGGCTGCCAAGCGGAAACTTGTCCAGCTCAGCGCTTTTCACAACGGTCGGATTGTCCGGCCGGCCGGCGATCAGTCGTGCCGAAGCCAGGTTCAGCACCGGATGCAGCTGATCTCCCACCCGCACGTAGAGCGCGGAGGTCGATCGGTCGGCCAGCACCGCTTTGTTGGCCGCCGACCCGTTCGGCCGGATCAGCGAGAACACGAAGCAGCCGACGAGCGCTGTGATCAGCACGATGACACCCATCAGGACCGCGCGCGTCTGCGTGCGCAGCGGGTCGACGAGCATCCGGGTGTCGTGTAGCGCGACACCGGAAGCGATGCGGCGCATGACAAATCGCCATCCGGTCACCTGGTGGCGGGTGACGAACCCGCGGCGGTAGACGACCTTGTCGGGGTTGTCGTTGACGGGGGTGCGCGACGCGAACGAGCGCCGGTCGTCTCCCGGCTCAGTCATCAGCGCCGCTCCTTCTCATCGCTTCGCTCTGCATCGTCGCCGGCTCGGGGGCGGTCATGCCGGTGTCTCCAGCCGCAGACCTTCCAGCAGCGGCGGCACCGTGTTGGCGACGTCGGCGGCGGTGATGGTCATGAGTTCCTCGTCGGTGAATTCACCGGTTTGGGCGTGTTCGGAGTGGTCCAACCGGAATTCCCGTTCCTCTTCAGACTTTTCGACGACGTTGCGGACGAATCGACCGTTACCGGCGATGTCAAGACCGCGGCGTTCGACGCCGACCGAATCGGCCTTGGTCGTGCTGGCCAGGTGAGCGAACAGCGACTCCAGATCGTCGAGTGCCGCCTTCTCGAATGTGCTGTCGCGCCTGGTGGCCATGAAGTTGGCGATCTCGATCAGTTCGGGAGGCTGATACGACGGGAAGTCGATGGTGCGGGTGAACCGCGAGCGCAGACCCTGGTTGGTGTCCAGGAACCGGTCAAGGTCGGCGCGATACCCCGCGATGATCACCACCAGCCGGTCGCGGTCGTTCTCCATGCGGGCCAGCAACGTGTCGATGGCCACCAAACCGAAGTCGTTCTTGGCTCCGGTGGCCACCAGCGCGTAGGCCTCGTCCAAGAACAACACGCCGTCCAGTGCGCTGTCGATGATCGCGTTGGTCTTGGCTTCGGTCTCACCGATGTGCTGACCTATCAGATCGGCGCGGTGCACTTCTTTGATGTTCTCTTTCTTCAAAAGGCCCAGGCCGCAATAGATTTTGGCAACCACGCGGGCGATGGTGGTTTTGCCGGTTCCGGGCGGACCGGTGAACACCAGGTGGTGGGTGCGTTGGGCCACCTCCAGCCCGCGCTCCCGTCGCACCAACTCCATCGCCACTGCACTCTTGAGCCGGGCAACCTGGTCTTTGACCTTCTCCAGGCCGATGAACTCGTCGAGCTCACGTTCGGCCTCGGACAGCAGCACGGCCTTACGCTCCTGGGCGCCGGGATCCACGAACTCGCCGGGCTTTGGCTCGGTCGCCGGATCCCACGGGTCGACGCGCGCGTCGATGCGGTCCGCCGTGGTCGGCACGATCCCGAAGCTGGTGTCGGTCAGCGCCTCTTCGACCTCGGCGTTCTCCGGGTTGGCCGCGTACAGGTCCTGCAGCACTTCACGCGCGGTGTCCTCGTCGCCGTCGGCACGCAGTGACAGCGCCCTGGCCAGTCCGCCGTCCACCGCGGCGACGGCGATCGGGCCGTCCGGCTCCTCGAGGTAGGCCAACGCCGCAGCGAACATCCCCAGCCGGGCCAGCGATACCCCGAGGGCGATCTTGACGGCGTGCGCGTAGTGGTCGTCGAGGTCAGGGTCGTTGACGATCGGCGACAGCAGCTTGACGACGTCAGCCCACCGTTCGGCGCGGTATTGGACGGTCGCCGCGACCCAGCGGGCCTCCCGCGAGCTCGGCCGCCGCTGGCTGACTTCGCTGACCAGCTTGTGGGCATCAGCAAATCGACCGTCGGTGGCCAGGCCCGCAGCGTAGGCAAGGTGGTAGTCGTCTGGCTCAGTCGCGCGGAACCGCAGGTACAGCCCGGTGTCGTAATGGAATCCCAACACGCCCGGCGCCAGCTCCACGTGGCGCTGCAGCAGTCCGGCGGTCGCCGTGTTGTGCGAAATCGCTTCCAGCACGCGGGTGGACGTGTCGCCGGCGGCAGCAAGCCCGACCCAGGCGTCGCACTGGTCGTGGGCGATACGGACGAGGCCGTTGAACCCGGAGCGGGCTGCGGTGAGATCAGCCGGGCGTTTGCGGTCGTAGACGGTCAGCCCGAGCGCGCGGCAACACGTCGCGAATCGGCTCGTGGTGTCACCGTCCACCCGGACCGTGACGGGCCGGGCGGCGACGATGCCGGTTTCAGCGGTTTCCACGCCTGCGACTCCCCTTCGGACGTAGTGTTGCCTAAGCTAACTTCGGGCGAAGTTAGCATTGCACAAGCTGAGTGTCGAGACGCACCTCTTGGCTTGACCCATGGCTTCGGTCACGTCCACACCAAAGCCCAACCGTCGAGGTCAGTCCGCATGACGGCCGCTCGGTGGCCGCTTTTGGGTGCGGCGCGACAAACAAGGTCTCCATGCCGCTCACCCTCCGCTTATTGAAAATGAATGTCGTTAGCGGATCACTGTACGCCATCGGCTTCTCACTGTTTGACCGCCCGGATCAATGTGTTGCGAGCGATCATCGGTCCGGCCTCGGAATCCGGTCCGGGCACCGGGCGACCCACTTCGCGCAGGTAGTCCGCCAATGGAGTCACCGCCGCCGTCCAGCCGTGCTCGCCGAACCACTGCTCCGCCGGAGCGTGCTGCTCGTTGTAGATCAGTTGGAAGAACAACCGCTCGTCCCCCTCGGCTCGCGCTGCGCGCTCCGCCGCCACGGCGGCTTCGAAAGCTTCGGCAGGCATCGGCACGCCATCTTCGACCGCAACGTGACTTCCCGAACTGGCCAGCGAATCAATTCCGGCGAAGAGCTGCTGCTGAGCGGTGGCGGGCAGGTAGATCAACAGGCCTTCGGCGATCCATGCCGAGGTCTTTGCCGCATCGAACCCCGCGTCGCGCAGCGCGTGCGGCCAATCGTCGCGCAGGTCGACGGCAACCTCGCGACGCTCGGCGTTCGGTTCGGCGCCCTGTTCGGTGAGCACCTCACGCTTGAAGTCGAGAACCTGTGGCTGGTCCAGCTCGAAGATCGTGGTTTCGTCCGGCCAGGGCAGCCGGTAGGCACGGGAGTCCAGACCGGCGGCCAGGATGACCACTTGCCTCACCCCGGCGTCAGCGGCTTGCCGAAAGTAGTCGTCGAAGTATCTGGTGCGGGCACCCTGGAAGTTGACGAAATTCTCACCCCAGTCGGGTGTTTTGAGCTGATGTTCGGGAGCCTTACCGTCGAGCACGTCGGCGGCGCTGCCGCCGACCGCATGACAGAAGATCTCCGCGAAGGGGTCGTTCGCGAGCGGGTCGGGCTTCTGCGCCTCCAATGCTCGAGCGGTTGCGACCAATAACGCGGTCGAACCGACGCTTGTGGTGATGTCCCAGTTGTCGTCATCTGTACGCACGTAAACCGACCCTACGCCCGACCAGAGTTGCCCGATTCAGCCACGACGGCAGTCAATACGACGTCGCGTCGTACAACAAGACCCTGTCCGGGTAGGGGGTATTCGCTTGTCCCGCTAGGCCAATGGCCGGCCGGCCTTGATCCGGCGGTCCAGGTCCCACAACAGCACGTTGAATGGGAATCGCCGGACGAATCGTGGCAGCAGGTTGTTGACCGTCCGCAGCACCGCGATCAGCCGGTCGAATCGCTTCTGCCTGGCGGCATCCCACGTGAAGCGCATCTCGTCGCGAAAGCGTTGCGGCAGAAAGCCGGTGGTTATCAGCAAGCCGAGACTCTCCGGCAGCCGGCGAAGCCATGCGGGCGCCGGCAGTGCCTGGATGCGGCCCACGGCGATCGGATAGAGGTAGTCGCGAAGGGCGTCGTCGATGTGGACCTTGTCGAGCTGTTCCTGCCAGTAGCGGTCGAACGCGGCGCGGTCCGGCGGCCACATCTCCGGCGGCACCTGCAAGGTGGTGCCCAGCACCATGCCCTCGCGGTAGTGCTCGTCAGCGTCCTGCTCACTGATCTCGCCGACGAATGTGCGGTAGAAGTCGACGCCGCCCTTGTAGAGGCACGCGGCCACCCACAGCTGCAGATCGGGGTCGAACGCGTTGTATTCGACCGGGCTCTCGGCGGTCGAATACACCTGGGCATGCGCACGGTTGACCGCGCGCCGGAACGCCGCCTTCTGTGCGTCGCTCCCCGCCATCGCCACCGCGAGATAGGTGAACGTGGTGCGGGCGCGCTTGATCGGGTGCAGGTCGGCGCGGCCGCCCTCGACGCGGCTCTCCAACACGCCGTATCCCACACCTGGTTGCGCGAGCTCCATGATCACGTTGGCCGGGCCGAGCAGCAGCGCCATCCCCATCAGCTGATCATCGAGGCGGGCGCCCCGCCGCGGCCGGGTTATCGGTGGATCACTCAGCCCGCGTTCGACATGGCTGATTGGTTCACTGACAGTCATCGCACCCCTGCCCGCTAATCTGAGAACGCTTGTTTCCTGATATTGCAGCGTGGCCCAGACCGGTGTCAAGATGGACGGCATGACCAGCGCCCCGACGACGAGCGCGCGGCCCTACGGCGGCGTCGATGCCGCCGACCGTCTGGCGGCCCGGCGGGCCCGACTGCTGGAAGCCGGCCTTGATCTGCTGGGAGCCGACCGGCCGGACGCCGCGGAGTTGACGGTGCGGGGGATCTGCCGGCAGGCCGGGGTGACCGCTCGCTACTTCTACGAAAGCTTCGCCGACAAGGACGAGTTCGTCGCCGCGGTTTTCGACTGGGTGATCGCCGATCTGGCAACCACCACACAGGCCGCGGTCGCCGCCGTGCCAGCGGACGAACAGACCCGCGCCGGCATGGCCAACGTCGTCCGCGCCATCGGTGGGGATCCGCGGGTGGGCCGCCTCTTGTTCAGCGCGCAGCTGGCCAACGCCGTGCTGATTCGCAAGCGGCTCGAATCCAGCGCCCTGTTCGCGATGCTCTCCGGCCAGCACGTCGAGAACGTGCTGCAGGTCCCGTCAAATGACCGGATCAAAGCCGCGGCGCACTTCGTCGTCGGCGGGGTGGGTCAGACGATCGGGGCCTGGCTGGCCGGCGAAGTGCGACTCGATTCCGACCAGCTGGTCGACCAGCTCGCGTCTCTGCTCGACGAGCTCTCCGACCCGGGCCTGTATTGCGACTGAGCCGGCTAGTGAGCGGCGGGGACGCGACGGTCAGCCGACGTCCTCGGTACGGCCCGCGCGTCGCTTTGTCCGAATTCTTTTGTCCAGCAAGCGAACTCAAGGGTTATCCCGTCGGGATCCTGGAAGTAGAACGACCGAACATAGACACCGGGGTGCACGACGGCCGCGACCTGTCGCTCGCTCTCATCGTGATTGAGCACCGGGCCGACCCGCACGCCCTTGTCCTTGAGTCGCTGACGGTAGGTGTCGAACTTCTCGGCCGGCACGTGAAACGCCAGGTGGTTCATGGTGCTGACCGCGCTGGTGATTTCACCGATGCCGGGGATGGCGGCCGGCGACGAGAGGCCGGGCACCCGGTCAGGTGCGTCGGCGAACCAGAAGAACGCCACGCAATCTCCGTTGCCGGCGTCGAAGAAGAAATGCTGTCCGACTCCTCCGGGCAGATCCAGCGACTTGATCAACGGCATGCCGAGCACGTTGCTGTAGAAGTTCACGGTCCGCGCCATGTCTGAGCAGACCAGCGCGACGTGGTTGATCCCGCCCAGTTCGAACTCGGCATTGAGGTTGTGCGGCTTGATCATCCCCGTGCTCCCGTTCCGTGGCGGAGATCCGGATCTGAATCTAACATCAGGTTCAGGTTCGTTCCAGAGAATGCGACGGATGAGGGAGGCTCGTCGGTGTCCACCGTGTCCGATCCGCCCACTGGGCGGGCGCCGCTGCCGACGAACCGTGGCCGCCGTACCCAGGCTGCCATCGACACCGCAGCACGAACGGTGATCACCCGCAAAGGAATCCTGGCCGCCACCATCGCCGACATCGCCGCCGAGGCGGGGCGATCGACAGCGTCGTTCTACAACTACTACGACTCCAAAGAGGCGATGGTCCGCGAGTGGGCGCTGCGGTTCCGCGACGACGTCAACGAGCGCGCGCAGACGGTCACGCAGCATGGCTTGTCGAATCGTGAGCGGGCACACCAGGCCGCGGCGGCACACTGGCATACCTGTAAGCGGCGGCTGGCGGAGATGATCAGCGTGTCACAGCTGGCGATGGTCAACGACGACTTCGCTCGTTACTGGTCCGAAATCTGCGCTATCCCAACATCGTTCATTGCCGAGATGGTGCGGCGCGCCCAATCGGACGGCTACTGCCCCGGCGACGACCCGCAGCTGATCGCGGTGGCCATCGTGGCGATGCTCAACCAGTTCTGCTACCTGCAGCTGACCAGCCCCGGCACCCCGGACGACGAAGCCTGCATCACGACAATGACCAACATCTTCTACCGAGCCATTTACTACAAGGAGGACCGCTGAGTTGAGTCGCGCCGCAGGTACCCCCGGAGTGGTCCGTGAATTCGTCGGCCTGCCGTCGCCCACCGCGCGCCGCGCCGGTGCGGGCGGCCACCCATGCCAGGGGCTCTATCACCGCGGGGTGGGTCGCAAACCCAAGGTTGCGGTCATCGCCACGCACTACCAAATCGACTTCTCCGAGCACTACCTCGCGGACTACCTTGCGACGCGCGGCATCGGATTTCTGGGCTGGAACACCCGATTCCGTGGATTCGAGAACAGCTTTCTGCTCGACCATGCTCTCGTCGATATCGGCGTCGGGGTTCGCTGGTTGCGTGACACCCAGGCGGTGGAAACCATTGTGCTGCTGGGTAATTCCGGCGGCGGTTCGTTGATGGCCGCCTACCAGGCGCAGGCGGTAAATCCGCACGTGACCGCGGTTGCCGGCATGCGGCCCGCGGCCGGGATCACCGACCTGCTGCCCGCCGATGGCTACGTGGCAAGCGCAGCCCATCCGGGCCGCCCGGACGTGCTGACCGCCTGGATAGACGGCGCCGTGGTCGACGAGAACGATCCGGTCGCGACCGATCCCGAGCTCGACCTGTTCAACGAACGCAACGGGCCGCCGTATTCGCCGGAATTCCTGACGCGATACCGCGCAGCGCAGGTGGCACGCAACAACGCCATCACCGATTGGGCCGAAACGGAGTTGAAACGTGTTCGTGCGGCCGGATTTTCAGACCGTCCATTTTCGGTGATGAGGACGTGGGCCGATCCACGGATGGTCGATCCGACGATCGAACCCACCAGCCGGCATCCGAATATGTGTTACGCGGGCTTGCCGGTCAAGGCCAACCGTTCCGCACACGGCATCGCGGCAGCCTGCACTCTGCGTAGTTGGCTGGCGATGTGGAGCCTGCGAACGGCCCAGACCCGGGCAGAGCCGCACCTGACCCGAATCACCGGCCCCGCCTTGGTGATCAACGCCGAAGCCGACACCGGCGTGTTCCCGTCGGACGCTCAGCGCATCTACGACGCGCTGGCCTCCACCGACAAGACGCTGTGCTCGATCAACACCGACCACTACTTCACCACCCCCGGTGCGCGCAGCGAGCAGGCTGACACAATCGCCAAATGGATTGCCAAACGGTGGCGCTGAAGGTCCTGGCCCATTTTGTTCCCGGCCCTAAAGTGCTGGATTTCCTTGCATCCGAAGCTGATTGGCTCGATATCCGCTGGTGCGCAGACGACGATTCGGCTGAGTCGCAAGCCGCATTCGACCGGGAGTTAGCCGAGGCCGACGTCATGTGGCATGTGCTGCGGCCACTTTCCGCAGCCGACCTCGCGCGTGCGACTCGATTACGGCTGGTGCACAAGTTCGGCGCCGGCGTCAACACCATCGACGTCGACACGGCCACCCGGCGCGGCATCGCCGTCGCCAACATGCCCGGCGCCAACGCGCCATCGGTGGCCGAAGGAACGGTGCTGCTGATGCTCGCCGCGCTGCGTCGGCTGCCGACGCTGGACCGCGCCACCCGCGAAGGCCGCGGCTGGCCGTCCGACCCGCAGCTCGGCGAGACCGTCCGCGACATCGGCGCCTGCACAGTCGGATTGGTCGGCTATGGCAACGTCGCCAAACACGTCGCGGGCATCGTCGCCGCGATGGGCGCCGCGGTGTTGCACACCAGCACGCGCGACGACGGCCTTTCCGGGTGGCGGCCGCTGCCGGAGCTGCTGGCTTGCAGCGACATCGTGTCGCTGCACCTACCGCTGACCGAGGACACCCAGGGGCTGCTCGGTGAGGCCGCGCTGGCCGGTATGAAACCCGGTGCGGTACTCGTCAACACCTCACGCGGCGCCATCGTCGACGAAGACGCTCTGATCGAGGCGCTCCGCGACGGCCGGGTGGCCGCCGCCGGCCTGGACGTCTTCGACGCCGAACCGGTGCCGCCGGACAACCCGCTGCTCGGCCTGGACAACGTGGTGCTGACGCCGCACGTCACCTGGTACACCGTCGACACCATGCGGCGCTATCTTGTCGAAGCCGTCGCCAACTGCCGTCGGCTGCGGGACGGTCAGCCGCTGGCCCATGTGGTCAACCAACCCACCGGTTATTAGATTGATCAGACCGGGCCGAACCTGGCCCCGGGGAAAACCAAGAAAGGCGACCAATGCCGATCGCGATCACTTCTGAGCATCAAGACCTGGCCGATTCGGTGCGGTCCCTGGTGGCGCGGGTGGCGCCGTCGGAGGTCCTGCACGCTGCGCTGGAAACACCGATCGAGAACCCGCCGCCGTATTGGCAGGCCGCGGCCGAGCAGGGCCTGCCGGGCGTGCACTTGGCCGAATCCATTGGCGGACAGGGCTTCGGCATCCTCGAGCTAACCATCGTGCTCGCTGAATTCGGCCACGGCGCAGTACCGGGCCCGTTCGTACCGTCGGCGATCGCCAGTGCGTTGATCTCGGCTCACGACCCGGACGCCAAGGTGCTCGCCGAACTCGCGTCGGGTGCGGCTATCGCCGCGTACGCGCTCGACTCCACGCTGACGGCGACGCGGCAAGGTGACGCGTTGGTGATCCGCGGTGAGGTCCGCGCGGTACCCGCGGCAGGCGAGGCGTCGCTGCTGGTGCTGCCGGTGGCGATCGACAGCGGCGAAGAGTGGGTCGTATTGCGCGCCGATCAGGTCGAGATCGAACCGGTCGCCAGCGTCGACCCTTTGCGACCGATCGCCCACGTGCGGGCTAACGCGATCGAGGTCGCAGACGACGTCGTGTTGAGCAACCTCAGCATGGTGAGAGCACAGGCCCTGATCACCACCCTGTTGTCGGCCGAAGCGATCGGTGTCGCACGGTGGGCCACCGACACCGCCGCCGACTACGCCAAGATCCGCGAACAGTTCGGCAGGCCGATCGGTCAATTCCAGGCCGTCAAGCACAAGTGCGCCGAGATGATCGCCGACACCGAACGGGCCACCGCTGCAGTGTGGGACGCCGCCCGCGCCATCGACGACGATTGCGAGCACATCGAATTCGCCGCGGCGGTGGCGGCCACGCTGGCCCCCGCCGCGGCCCAGCGCTGCACCCAGGACTGCATCCAGGTGCACGGCGGTATCGGATTCACCTGGGAGCACGACACGAACGTTTACTACCGCCGCGCGCTGATTCTGGCCGCCGGGTTCGGGCGCGCCTCGGAATACCCGCAGAAAGTGGTGCACACCGCCACCACCACGGGGATGCGCGCGATCGACATCGACCTGGATCCCGATACCGAAAAGCTCAGGGCCGAAATCCGTTCCGAGGTCGCGGCGCTCAAGGAGATGGACCGCGAGCACCGCACCGTCGCGCTCGCCGAGGGCGGATGGGTGCTGCCGCATCTGCCGACGCCATGGGGCCGGGACTCCAGCCCGATCGAGCAGATCATCATCGCCCAGGAATTCGCCGGCGGGCGGGTCAAACGGCCGCAGGTCGGCATCGCGGCCTGGATCGTCCCGTCGATTGTGGCGTTCGGCACCGACGAGCAGAAACAGCGTTTCCTGCCGCCGACGTTCCGCGGCGAGATGATCTGGTGTCAGCTGTTTTCCGAGCCCGGAGCCGGTTCGGACCTCGCCGGCCTGAGCACCAAGGCCACCCGTGTGGACGGCGGGTGGCGGATCAGCGGGCAGAAGATCTGGACGACGGCCGCGCAGTACTCCCAGTGGGGCGCGCTGTTGGCCAGAACGGAACCAAACGCTCCAAAACATAACGGCATCACCTATTTCCTGCTCGATATGAAGAGCGAAGGCGTGACGGTCAAGCCGCTGCGCGAGCTCACCGGGCAGGAGTTCTTCAACACCGTCTATATCGACGACGTGTTCGTGCCCGACGAGTACGTGCTGGGTGAGGTGAACCGCGGCTGGGAGGTCAGCCGCAACACCCTGACGGCCGAGCGGGTTTCGATCGGCGGCAGCGATCTGGACTTCCTGGCCAGCCTGCCGCAACTCGTCGAGTTCGTGCGCGACGGCCAGTTCGACCAGGTCGCTCGCCACCGTGCCGGGCAGTTGATCGCCGAAGGGCATGCGGCAAAACTGCTGAACCTGCGCTCGACATTGTTGACCCTGGCCGGTGGCGACGCGATGCCGTCGGCGGCGATATCCAAGCTGCTGTCGATGCGGACCGGGCAGGGCTACGCCGAGTTCGCGGTGTCTTCGTTCGGTGCCGACGCAGCGATCGGCGACAAGGACACTGCACCGGGCAAGTGGGACGACTACCTGCTGTCCAGTCGAGCGACCACTATCTACGGCGGCACGTCGGAAGTTCAGCTCAACATCATCGCGGAGCGACTGCTCGGTCTGCCGCGCGATCCGTAGGCCTGACGGCCGCACAAAAAATCCACGCCGACCCGGCAGGCTTTCGGATCGGCGTGGATCGCTTGAGGAGAGGGCGGCTAGCCCCGTCATGCGCAAGAGGCGGGGCTAGCCTGTCCCCTCAGCTGGCTGGGGTCATCGCCACCAGCCTTGGTTGCCCCAGCCCGGGCCTCCGAAGCCCCAGGGCCGATAACCCAGCCCTGGAGGGCCGAAACCACCATTTCCCCAACCCGGGTGGCCGCCGTGGCCCCACCAACCGCGGTTACCCCAGCCCCAGCCACCACGGCCGTAGCCGCCGCGGCCCCAGCCGGCGCGGCCGTACCCGCCATGGCCCCAGCCCCCTCGACCGAAGCCTCCGCCGTGGCCACCGAAGCCTCCGCCGTGGCCACCGAACCCTCCGCCGTGGCCACCAAAACCCGGGCGATCGGGCAATGGCGCGATGTGCGTGATCGCGGGCGCCGCATTGGCCGCAGGGGCCCCGGGAGTGGCACCGAACAGCATTGCGCCAGCCACCGCGCTCGCGCCGATGGCGCCTACGGCGACCCGGCGGGCTGCAGAGAGTGAACTCAGCATGGTAGTTGCTCCTTCGTCATCTGTTGGCTGACAAAACAAACGCTAGATAGCGATCCTTAGCAAATGCTAAATTAGCCTGTTCATAATGCTAAGAATAGCAACGAATCTATTCATAGCTAATCCGTAGAATGGATATTAAGTACTGACTATTTGCCGCCAGTTATTATCAATTCAAGGAATTCAGGATGTCCACCAATACGCATATCAGTACCCACGTAACCCGTGTATATGCAGTTCAAATTGGATTTCACCGTCTACTGATGTCAGTATGTCCGCGCCTACGCAAATAAGGATCGGCGTATGCCACCACCACTCGAGCCCGCGAATTTTTGTCGGCAGCCCCACGACCCATAGCGAATAGCAGAACGAGTGCATCGCGTCACGCCGTGGCACCCGTCAGCAACCATGGACGTCACCGGTGGAGACGGGCCCGCCGGGCGCCACAGCTACGACGTCGGGCTTCCGCGGACACACCGTCCAGCCGGCATACGATGCGCGAGACAGCTTGGACGGACATACTTATGTCCTGATCTACTGAGAACCTGCGCGAACCGGAGGTCATCCAGACGCATGGAATCAAGCTCGCCGTCGTTCCGGTCCACACCGCCCACCCGCGCCAACGCCTCGGCGCAGACCGAACGCTTCTCGAGCATTGGACAGAGCTTCGATCAGAAGCCGGGGAAGCAGCCGCGAGGCCAACGTGTAAGGCGCACTGTCGACCTCTCCCCGGCCACCCACCGGGCTCTCGACATTTGGCAGCGAGAAGCTGCCGACCGGCTCGGATTCGCCCGCGTCACCGGGCAAGAGGTCATCTCCGCACTCATCGACCTGCTGTTGTCCGACCCGAAGCTGTCTGCAGAAATAACCCGGAGCATCCGCAACGGGCGTTGATCGCCCGGACAGTTCGCGGTGATAGCTTCGCGGTCATGCCAGAAACACAGCGTCCCGATCGTCGTGAACACGAGCCGGTAGGCGAGCGTGCCACGCTGGAGTCGTTTCTCGACGACTACCGAGACATTGTGGTGCGCAAGGTTTCCGGGCTTTCCGACGCCGATGCCCGCCGCCCGCTCGTCGCGTCGGGAACGTCAGTCGGCGGGCTGCTCAAGCACTTACGTTGGGCAGAGTACGGCTGGTTCGACCAACTTCTCCAAGAACGCAGCGACAACAACCGCCGGGCGCACGAACGCTCGTGGGAGTTCGCCTTCCTGCGCGAGGAATCGCTGTCGACACTGCTGACCGAGTACCAGAGCCAATGCGATGAATCCCGGCTGAGCGCCGCGCGTTATCCGCTCGATCACGAGGTGCCGCATCAGCGTTTCGGGGCGGTCTCGCTGCGCTGGATCTACGTGCACATGATCGAGGAGACCGCCCGGCACACCGGACAACTCGACATCCTGCGCGAACAGCTGGACGGCGCAACAGGATTCGACGGTTAATCGGCGTCGATCTCGCGCAGTTCTCGCTTGAGGATCTTCCCGGTCGGGTTGCGCGGCAATTCGTCGAGGAAGATCACTTCGCGCGGCACCTTGTACTTGGCCAGTTGATCTTTCACGTGCTTCTTGATGGTGTCCTCGTCGACGTCCGCGTTGTCCTTCTTGACGACGAAGGCGCGCAGCCGGTGGCCCCACTCCTTGTCCTCGACACCGATCGCGGTCGCTTCCAGCACGTCGGGATGTCCGCTGATGCAGTCCTCGACCTCGGCCGGGAAGACATTCTCGCCACCGGACACGATCATCTCGTCGTCGCGGCCGCTGATGTACAGCAGACCGCGGTCGTCGAAGTATCCGACGTCGCCCGAGGACAACAGCCCGTCGATGATCTGCTTGTTGCCGCCGCCGGTGTACCCCTCGAACGGGAAGCTGGTGCCGACGAAGATCCGGCCGACCTCGCCCTGTGGCAACTCCTTGCCATTGTCGTCGTAGATCCGGACCTTGACGCCTTTGACGATCGGACCTGCGGTCGTCGAGTTGAATTCCAGATGCTCAGGTCCGGCGATGGTGGCGAACGCGATCTCGGTAGAGCCGTACATGTTGTAGACGACCGGACCGAGGTCCTTCAACGCACGCTCAGCCACGTCGGCTCCGAGGGCCGAGCCGGACACGAAGATGATCCGCAGGCTGGACAGATCCGGCTTGCTGTCCAGCTTCTCCAACGCGTCGAGCATCCGCGAGAGCATCACCGGAACCACGACGACGGCTGTCACCTTGTGCTTTTCGATGTCTTCGAACACCTGGGCCGGCTTGAACTTGTTGTGCAGCACCAACGTCGAGCCCAGGAACATTCCGATGGTGGCGTGCAGGAAGCCGAGGGCGTGGAACATCGGCGCCGGCAGCGACGTCACCTCGTTGGCTTTGAACGGCACGTGCGACAGGATCCCGCCGATCGGCGCCAACGTCGGTGGAAGGCTGCGGTTCGCGCCCTTCGGGGTGCCGGTGGTGCCACTGGTCAAGATGATGATCGACGAGTGCTTGCTGGCCTTGGGCGCGGCTGACCTGCTGTGCTGGGCGACCAGGTCGGCCAAGGTCTCGTCGGTACTGCCCGAATCCGCGCCGTCGGCGTTGGTGCCCAGCGCGCGCAGCTTGCCCAGCTCCGGATCGGCTTTGCCGACGTCGTCGGTGTATTCGTCGTCGTAGATGATCAGCTTGGCGCCTTCGCGCTCGCACACTTCTTTGATCTGCGGGCCGGAGAACGAGCTGTTGAGCAGGATGATGCGGGCCCCGACCCGCGCGCAACCGAACTCCGCAACCGCGAACCAGCGGTTGTTGCGCGCCAGGATCGCAACGCCGTCGCCGCCGCGCACACCCTTGGCCAGCAGGCCGTGGGCGACCGCGTTCGCGGCCTCGTCGAGCTCCTTGTAGGTGAACGAACCTTCGTCGTCGATGATCGCGGCGCGGTCGGGTGTGCGCCGGGCGTTGAAGGCCGGCAGCATGCCGATCTCGCCCCACTTCGCGATGTCTGCGGCCATCGCGGCGTAGTTCAGCGGGTTCTCCAACCTGAACGCGCCGGATTCGATGATCTTGCGCAGGTAGTGCAGTTCTGACGCCCCGCGCGCCACGTACTGTCCTACGGACTGCTGGACCTTTGCTGCCGCCTGCAAAGGCAGGTCGAAAAGATTTGGCATGACTTCCACACTATGTGACGGACGTCGCACCTCGGACCGGAAGTTGCGCCGAATTACCATCGACCGCATGGGGCCGGTGTCACTCGAGGTGGTCGGACGACAGGTCACAGTCACTCATCCGGACAAGGTAATCTTCCCCGGTCAGGACGGGCAGGCCGCCATCACCAAACTGGACCTGATCCGCTATTACCTGGCCGTGGCCGACGGTGCGCTGCGCGGCGTGACCGGCCGCCCGATGATCCTGAAGCGGTTCGTCAAAGGCATCGACCAGGAGGCCGTCTTCCAGAAGCGCGCGCCGGAGAAACGGCCCGACTGGGTCGACGTCGCCGAACTGCGTTACGCGCGAGGCACGTCCGCCAAAGAAGCCGTCATCCATGACGCCGCCGGCTTGGCCTGGGCGATCAACTTGGGCTGCGTCGACCTGAACCCGCATCCGGTGCGGGCCGACGATCTCGATCACCCCGACGAACTACGGGTCGATCTGGACCCGATGCCCGGCGTGGCATGGCGAGAGATCCTCGACGTCGCACAGGTCGCCCGCGAGGTGCTGGAGGACTACGGGCTGACCGCGTGGCCCAAGACGTCCGGGTCGCGGGGATTTCATATCTATGCGCGAATCGAGCCGAGCTGGTCGTTTCGACAGGTGCGGCTGGCGGCCCAGACGGTGGCGCGGGAAGTGGAGCGGCGCGCACCGGAGTTGGCCACCAGCCGCTGGTGGAAAGAGGAGCGCGAAGGGGTGTTCGTCGACTTCAACCAGAACGCCAAAGACCGCACCGTCGCGTCGGCGTATTCCGTGCGCGCCACCCCGGACGCCCGCGTCTCGACGCCACTGGGGTGGGAT
>JBAWAV010000423.1:0-10796 GCA_049589475.1 Mycobacterium sp. | reverse complement strand
GGCGGCGGCAGCGGAGCCGGGAACAGGTTGGGCGGCGCCGGGAACAAACCAGGCTGGCCCGGGAACAGACCCGCGGGGGCGGGCGCCATCGCGCTGGACGGCGGCGTGTTGAACGTCTGCTGAGGTGCACCGGCTTCCTGCCCGATGCAGATCACCGTGCATGACGGCGTATACGTCGTCGCGGGCTGCTGCTGCCACGGAAGCGCCGGCTGGTTGATGCTGTTCGAGGTCCCGCTCAGGTCGATCAGCGGCACCCGGGCCAGCGGGTCGGTGGACGGCAGCCCGTGCATGTTCAGCGGCAGGTTGGGTCCGAGTCCTTCGGGGTTTTCCAGGTGCGCATCGCCCAGCGGCGGTGGGGGTCCGGTGAGCAGCGGAAGGTCGACCGGGACAACGCCGGTGGCATACGCCGCGGCCCAGCCCAGCACGTTCTGCGCGTACGGCATCGAGTTGTTATAGCGCAGGATCGAGGACAGCACCTGCGACTGATCGCGCAGGTTGAGCCCACCGCTGCACAAGTACCGGGCGGCGGCCAGCGTGGCGTCGTACAGGTTCTGCGGGTCGGCCTTGCCGTCGCCGTCGCCGTCGGCGGCATAACGCGCCCAGGTGCCCGGCAGGAACTGCATCGGCCCCATCGCGCGGGCGTAGCTGATCCGTCCACCGGAGTTGCCTTGAACGATCACCTCGTTGCCGGGCAACGTCCCGTCCAGGGTCGGCCCGTAGATCGGCCGCACCGCGGTGCCGCGGGCGTCGGTGGCGCCGCCGTTGGCGTGCCCCGACTCGATGCGCCCGATGCCGGCGAGCAGGTTCCAGCTGATGCCGCAGTTCGGGTCGGCGGTCGCCATCATCTTTTCGGCGTTGCGGTAGGCGGTCAGTGCCATCATCGGAATACCAAGCGCGCCAGGTGTATTCACTACCACTGTCGGTGGGGGAGCTGACGCGGTGGCCTCGGCGATGTGAAAGCCGATCTTCGGGTGCAGGGCGGCGACCACCAGCGGGCCGGTCGGGTCGGTGGAGGCGCGGGTAACGGCGGCGACGGGGGTGATGGCGGCGCCACGCACGGTCGACTTCGACAGCGGGAACGGTGGGGCGGTGGCGCCCTCGACGCCGGTGAAGATCAGGCTGGCGATGATCGCCACCCCGAACGCCGGGCTCCGGGCCGTGCGGGTGAGCGCGTCCTGAACGGTCGTGGTCACGGTCGTCGGGGGGGTCGGGATCTTCGGCGCGTGCGCTACGTGGGCGATGCCATGCCGCAATGTTGACGCCGCCGAGACGACCGGGCGAGGAACTTTGGGGGCTTTGGGCATGCGCACGATCCGCTGCCGCAGTTGTGCAAGGGCCGGACGTGAGCCGATGCGTTCGCCTACCCGCACTCGATCGACCTTCCTTGGTATTCGAGCGCTCTCGACGACCTACCGGCCGTCGTGAACTAGGTCACCATACATAACAGCGGTGACGGGAGTGACAACAATGACGCACTTATCTGCCTGTGAAAACACGACTCTCGGGCCACCTGTGTCAATTAGTCCTAGCGGCGTGTTCGTCCACCTCATCGTCGCTGCCGTGCGCGCCGGTCAGGTGCTGGTCCCGCAGCAGATCACGCAGCTCTTCCAGTTCGCGGCGCAGGTGTTCGCGGGTCTTCGCCACGTCGCCGATCGCCAGCCGCAACGCCGCCAGTTCTCGGGCCAGATATTCGGTGTCGGCTTTGGTCTCTTGGGCGCGTCGGCGGTCCTCCTCGAGGGTGACGCGGTCGCGGTTCTCCTGGCGGTTCTGGGCCAGCAGGATCAGCGGCGCCGCGTAGGCGGCCTGAGTCGAGAACGCCAGGTTGAGCAGGATGAACGGGTAGGGGTCCCAGCGCAGGTGAATCGCGGAGACGTTCAGCGCGATCCATACGATCACCACAATGCTCTGTATCAGCAGATAGCTGCCGGTGCCGAAGAAGCGGGCGATCGACTCGGTGAACTGCCCGACGGCGTCGGAGTCCAGCCGCGGCGTGGGCACTCGGGAGCTGCGCGGGGTGTACAGCCGCGGGCGCGACGACGAATTGCTCATCGTTGCCCCAGGGCGGCGTCGAGCGACGGCTCCTCGTTGGTGGCCCGCCAGTCGTGTGGAAGCAGATGGTCGAGCACGTCGTCGACCGTAACCGCGCCCAGCAAGTGATGCTGCTTGTCCAGCACCGGACCGCAGACCAGGTTGTACGCGGCGAAGTAGCGGGTCAGCGCCCCCAGCGAGGTCTCGGGCTCCAGCCACGGCAGGTCGGCGTCGACGATCCCGCCGACCAGCATGGACGGTGGCTCACGCAGCAGTTTTTGCAGCGGCACGCAGCCCAGGTACTGCCCGGTCGGGGTGGCGGTCGGCGGACGGACCACCAACACCAGCGACGACAGCGCCGGGGTCAGGTCCGGATCGCGGACCCGGGCGAGTGCCTCGGCGACCGACGTATCGGGTGTGAGCACCACCGGTTCGCTGGTCATCAGGCCGCCCGCGGTGTCGGGCGAGTGTTTCAGCAGCCGCCGCACCGGGTCGGATTCCTCGGGGTCCATCTCCCGCAGCAGTCGCTCGGCCAGCGTCGGGGCCATCGTGCCGAGCAGGTCGGCGGCGTCGTCGGGATCCATCTCCTCGAGCACATCGGCCGCGCGCGCGTCGCCGAGTTGCATCAGCAGTTCGGCCTGTTCGCGTTCGGACAACTCCTGCAGGATGTCGGCCAGCCGGTCGTCGTCCAGCGCGCTGGCCACCTCGTAGCGCCGCTTGGGCGGCAGTTCGCGCACAGCGTCGGCGACTTCGATCGGCCGCCACTTCTCGAACTGGTGCAGTAACTGCGCCACGCCCTGACCCGGCATCGCCAGCGCCGACGGGGTCAGTCCCTGCACGCTGCGCCAGTTGACGATGTGTGTGGCGCTACGCCGGCCGAGCCGCCGCGGTATGCGCACGGCGACGCGGGTGACCATCCAGTCGCGGGTTCGGGTTTGCTCCAGGCCCAAGTCGGTGACGACGACGTCGGTGTCGGCGAGCTGGGGCAGTTCGGGGTCCTTGACCCGGACCTTGGTGTCCACGATCTGCCCGAGCACCAGCACCTCACCGGGCCGTTGCTCGAACCGGAGCATCGAGATGCTGTTGGTGTTCAGCGTCACCGCGTCGGGATCGATCGACGAGACTCGCAGGATGGGTACGAAAATCCTTCTGCGCGAGGTCATTTCGACGACGAGCCCGAGAACCCGCGGCTGCTGACGCACGATGCTGATGCTGACCACGACGTCACGCACCCGGCCGAGCGATTCGCCCATCGGGCCGAGCACCAACATTCTCGCCAGCCGCGCCGCGTACACCCTGTTGATCGAGGCCATAGGTAGACAGGGTATTCAAAAGGAGTGAGTGAGACGTGACCAACGCGTATCGGCCCCGCCGCACATGCCTGTCGGTGCCGGGCAGCAGCCAGAAGATGATCGACAAGTCCAAAGGCCTTCCTGCCGATGAGGTCTTCCTGGATCTCGAGGACGCCGTCGCGCCGGATGCCAAGGCCGACGCACGCAGCCGGGTGGCCGCTGCACTTGCCGCGCCGGGATGGGCCGGACAGTTGCGTGGCGTCCGGGTCAACGGCTGGACGACGCCGTGGACGCACGCCGACATCATCGAGGTGGTGTCGGCGGTCGGCGCCGCACCCGACGCCAAGCTCGACGTCGTGGTGCTGCCCAAGGTCTCCGACGTCTCGCATGTTCAGGCGCTTGACCTTCTGCTGACCCAGCTGGAGACCATCTACGGACTTCCGGTGGGCGAGATCGGCATCGACGCGCAGATCGAGGATGCCCGTGGCCTGTTGAACGTCGACGCGATCGCAGCGGTCCCGCGGGTCCAGGCTCTGGTGCTCGGGCCCGCCGACCTGATGGCCAGCCTGAACACGCGCACCCTGGTGGTCGGCGAGCAACCCGAGGGCTACGACGTCGGCGACGCCTATCACCACGTGCTGATGACGATCCTGGTGGCGGCCCGTGCCAACGGCATCGCCGCGGTCGACGGGCCGTACCTGAAAGTGCGTGACGTGGAAGCCTTCCGGCGGGTCGCGGGCCGGTCGGCGGCGCTGGGCTATGACGGCAAATGGGTGTTGCATCCCGACCAGATCGCGGCGGGCAACGAGATCTTCAGTCCGCGCCAGGCCGATTACGACCACGCGGAATTGATCCTCGAGGCCTACGAGTGGCACACCTCGGCGGCCGGCGGCGCCAGGGGAGCGGTGATGCTCGGCGACGAGATGCTCGACGAGGCCAGCCGCAAGATGGCGCTGGTGATCTCGGCCAAAGGGCGGGCGGCGGGCATGCAGCGCCAATCGGATCGCTTCGCGCCGCCGACCGGCTAGCGTCGCATTCACGGCCTTAACGCAGCATCGACACCGAATGCACCACAACGGCCAGCACGGCGGCCATGATCACTAGCAGGGCCGTGGTGGTCGCTCCGATCGCGATGCCGGCGATGGCGAGTCCGCGACCCTGCTGATTGGTCTGCCTGATCTGCCCGAGCGCGACGCCGCCCAGCACCGCGCCGACGATCGGGATCAGCACCCCGACGTAGCAGAAGATCGCCAGCGGAATGCCGAGGATGACGCCCGCAATCGAGGTCACCAGCGACGCCACGGCCAGCCCGTTGGTCTGCTGATGGCCGGTTTGATAGCCCTGGTAGGGGTCATAGGGGCCGGGGTAGTACGGCGGGCCGCCGTAACCGGGCGGCGGCGCGGGCGGGAACCCGTAGGACGGATGCGGGGGCGGCTGCGGGGGATAGGGCGGCAGGTACTCGGGATAGTTGACCGGAGCCTGCGGGTCCACCGGCGCGTGCGGATATTGCTGCCAGGGCTGGGGCTCGGCGGGTCGACCGAAGGGCGGGGTGTTGTCCTGGGATTCCTCCCGGTAGCCACCGCCCTGACTTGTCATGCTGTTCAACCTAGCCGGGTGACGATGCGGGCCGGGACGGGCCGGTGAGGAACCCGGCAATGCAACCTAGCGGGGCCGCGGCCGGCCTTGACGTGTCAACACGTCGACGGCGGCTCAGCCCGTCGGCGCACGACAGCGCACAATGGAACGATGAGCAGCCCCTTTCAGCCTGGACAGGTTCCCGGCGCCGCACCCGGCGCCCCGGCCGGGAGTCGGCGTGCTCCAGGTCTGCCGACACCGCCGAAAGGCTGGCCGGTCGGCTCCTATCCCACCTACGCCGAAGCGCAGAAGGCCGTCGACTTCCTGTCCGATCAGGAGTTCCCGGTGCAGCAGGTCACGATCGTCGGGGTCGACCTGATGCAGGTCGAGCGGGTCACCGGGCGGCTGACCTGGCCGAAGGTGCTCGGCGGCGGTGTGATCAGCGGCGCCTGGCTGGGCCTGTTCATCGGCCTGGTGCTGACCCTGTTGTTCTCCAGCCCGCACCCTTTGGAGACACTGACCACCGGTCTGGTCGCCGGGGTGTTCTTCGGCTTGATCACGTCGGCCATTCCGTACTCGATGGCGCGCGGCACCCGAGATTTCAGCTCCACCCTGCAACTCGTCGCCGGCCGGTACGACGTGCTGTGCGACCCCCAGAGCGCCGAGCGGGCGCGGGATCTGCTGGCCCGTCTGAGCATCTGATTCGTGGTGGTGGCCAGTCGTCGCGGGCGCGCACGCCGGCTGGGCGCGGTCGCGTTGGCGGTGCTGTCAGCGGTGGCGGCGGTGACGTCCTGCGCAACAGGCGACGACGGACGCGTCGTCAGCTTCTACACCCCGGCCAGCGGCGCCGCGACGTTCGCCGCGATCGCCAGGCGCTGCACCGAGCAGTCCGGTGGTCGATTCAGCGTCCGGCAGTTCAGCCTCTCCCGGTCCACGGACGATCAGCGAATACAGCTGGCCCGCAGGCTGAGCGCGAACGATCGCTCGCTGGACGTGATCGCGATGGACGTGATCTGGACGGCCGAGTTCGCCGAAGCGGGCTGGGTGCTGCCACTGTCGGACGACCCCGCCCGCCGCGCCGAGGCCGACGCCATCGCCGACACCCTGCCCGGCCCGCTCGCCACCGCGACGTGGCGGCATCGGCACTACGCCGCGCCCGTCATCACCAATACCCAATTGCTGTGGTATCGGCCCGATTTGGTGGACGGGCCGCCGGCGACGTGGGATGCGATGGTCGACGAGGCCGCACGGTTGCACGCCGCGGGCAAGCCCAGCTGGATCGGGGTGCAGGCCAGTCAGAACGAGGGTCTGGTGGTGTGGTTCAACACGCTGCTGGAAAGCGCTGGCGGACAAGCGCTTTCCGACGACGGCAACACGGTCACGCTGACCGATACTCCCGCTCACCGCGCCGCGACCGTCAAGGCGTTGGAGGTCATGAAGAACGTGGCCACCGCGCCCGGGGCCGATCCGTCGGTCACCCGGAGCGACGCGGGCTCCGCCCGGTTGGCATTCGAGCAGGGCAAGTCTGCGCTGGAAGTCAACTGGCCGTACAACTTGGCCTCCATGCTGGAGAACGCCGTGAAGGGCGGTGTGCCGTTCCTGCCGCTGAACCGCCTGCCTGACTTGGCCGGCAGCATTAACAGCGTCGGTGTGTTCGTGCCCACCGATCAGCAGTTCCGCGCGGCCTACGAGGCCAGCAAGTCGGTGCTCGGGTTTGCGCCCTACCCGCGGGTGGATCCGAGTCAACCGGCCAAGGTGACGATCGGCGGGCTGAACTTGGCGGTGGCCGGCAAGACCCGGCACAAAGCCGAGGCGTTCGAAGCGATCCGGTGTCTGCGCGACCCGCAGAACGAGAAGTTCGCCGCGCTGGACGGCGGGATGCCGCCGGTGCGGACCTCGGTGTACGCCGACCCGCAGTTCCAGGCGAAGTACCCGATGTACGACATCATTCGACGGCAACTCACCAACGCCGCGGCGCGGTTCGCGTCGCCGGTCTATCAGTCGGTGTCCACCCGGATCGCCGCCACGCTGGCCCCCATCACCGAGATCGATCCGGAGAAGACGGCCGACGAACTCACCGCTCAGGTGTGCAAGGCGGTCGACGGCAGGGGATTGCTGCCGTGAGCACCAGCCGCGGAGACAAGCGACTGGCCTTCGTTCTGGTGGCACCCGCGGCGACGCTGATGCTCGCCGTCACCGGATATCCGATCGGTTACGCGGTGTGGCTCAGCTTGCAGCGCAACAACTTGACCACCCCGAACGACACCCGGTTCATCGGCCTGGGCAACTACCAGACGATTCTGACCGACCGGCTGTGGTGGACGGCACTCGCTGTGACGCTGGCGATCACGGTGGCGTCGGTGTCGATCGAATTCGTGCTGGGCCTGTCGCTGGCGCTGGTGATGCACCGGACGCTGATCGGCAAGGGACTCGTCCGCACCGCGGTGCTGATCCCGTACGGCATCGTGACGGTCGTCGCCTCCTACAGCTGGTACTACGCCTGGACGCCGGGCACGGGTTATCTGGCCAACCTGCTGCCGCACGGCAGTGCGCCACTGACACACCAGATTTCGTCGCTGGGCGTGGTGGTGATCGCCGAGGTGTGGAAGACCACGCCGTTCATGTCGTTGCTGCTGCTGGCCGGGCTGGCGTTGGTGCCCGCCGACCTGTTGAAGGCCGCTCAGGTCGACGGCGCCGGGGCCTGGCGGCGGCTGACGAAGATCACGTTGCCGTTGATCAAGCCGGCGATCCTGGTGGCACTATTGTTTCGCACGCTGGACGCATTCCGGATCTTCGACAACATCTATGTGCTCACCGGCGGGACAGGCAACACCGAGTCGGTGTCGATCCTGGGCTATGACAATTTGTTCAGAGGCTTCAATGTCGGCCTGGGATCGGCGATTTCGGTGCTGATCTTCGGCTGCGTCGTGCTGATCGCGTTCGTCTTCATCACGGTCTTCGGCGCCTCGGCGCCGGGCGGAGCCGGCGATGGCCGCTGAACGCGTGGGCGCCGGGCGCGCCGCGGCGTGGTTGGCCGTCGACACCCTGGTGTTGGTGTACGCATTGCTGCCGGTGCTGTGGATCCTGAGCCTGTCGCTCAAGCCGACGTCAATGGTGAAGGACGGCAAGCTGATTCCGTCGTCGGTGACGTTGGACAACTATCGCGGCATCTTCGGCGGCAACTTCTTCAGCTCGGCTCTGGTCAACTCGGTCGGCATCGGGGTGCTGACCACGGTGATCGCCGTGGTGATCGGCGCGATGGCGGCCTATGCGGTCGCGCGCCTGGAGTTTCCCGGCAAGCGGTTGCTGATCGGCGCCGTGCTGCTGATCTCGATGTTCCCGGCGATCTCGCTGGTGACGCCGTTGTTCAACATCGAACGTCGGATCGGGTTGTTCGACACCTGGCCCGGCCTGATCATCCCCTACATCACCTTCGCGCTGCCGCTGGCGATCTACACGCTGTCGGCGTTCTTCCGGGAGATTCCGTGGGATTTGGAGAAGGCGGCCAAGATGGACGGTGCCACGCCGGGACAGGCTTTCCGGAAAGTGATCGCCCCGCTGGCCGCACCGGGCATCGTGACCACGGCGATTCTGGTCTTCATCTTCGCCTGGAACGACCTGCTGCTCGCCTTGTCGCTGACCGCCACCAAAGCGGCGATCACCGCGCCGGTCGCGATCGCGAACTTCACCGGTAGTTCGCAATTCGAGGAGCCCACCGGATCGATCGCGGCGGGCGCCATGGTCATCACAATTCCGATTATCGTTTTTGTTCTACTCTTCCAACGACGGATCGTCGCTGGATTGACTTCCGGCGCGGTGAAGGGATAGCGCGATGGCCGAGATTGTGTTGGATCGGGTGACCAAGAGCTACGCCGACGGCGCGACGGCCGTGCAGGAACTCAGCCTGACCATCGCCGAGGGCGAGTTCATCATCCTGGTCGGGCCGTCCGGCTGCGGGAAGTCCACGACACTGAATATGATTGCCGGACTTGAAGACATCTCGTCAGGAGAGCTGCGCATCGGTGGCCAGCGGGTCAACGAGAAGGCGCCCAAGGACCGCGACATCGCGATGGTGTTCCAGTCCTACGCGCTCTACCCCCACATGACGGTTCGGCAGAATATCGCGTTCCCGCTGACGTTGGCGAAGATGAAGAAAGCCGACATCGCGCAGAAGGTAGAGGAGACCGCGAGAATCCTTGACCTGTCCGATGTTCTGGACCGCAAGCCCGCCCAGCTGTCCGGCGGTCAGCGTCAGCGGGTCGCGATGGGACGCGCGATTGTGCGCCAGCCCAAGGCATTCCTGATGGACGAGCCGCTTTCCAATCTCGACGCCAAGCTGCGGGTGCAGATGCGCGGCGAGATCGCCCGGCTGCAGCGGCGGCTGGGCACCACCACTGTCTACGTGACCCATGACCAGACCGAGGCCATGACGCTCGGTGACCGCGTCGTGGTGATGCGCGGCGGCGTCGTGCAGCAGATCGGCACCCCCGACGAGCTGTACGAGCGGCCCGCGAACCTGTTCGTCGCGGGCTTTATCGGCTCGCCGGCGATGAACTTCTTCCCGGCCACACTGACCGCGACCGGGCTGGCTCTGCCGTTCGGCGAGGTGACGCTGACCCAGCCCGTGTTGGATGTGCTCGCCCAGCACTCGGCGCCGGAGAACGTGGTCGTCGGGGTGCGCCCGGAGCATCTGCAGGATGCCGCGTTGATCGACGCATACCAGCGAATCAGCTCGCTGAGCTTCGAGATTCACGTCGACATGGTCGAGTCGCTGGGTGCCGACAAGTACGTCTATTTCACCACCGAAGGCGCGGTCGTGCACTCCGACCAGCTGTCCGAACTCGACGAACTCGACGACGAATCCGGAGCAAAGCAACACGAATTCGTCGCAAGGGTATCCGCCGCGTCGAAGGCGGCGAAAGGTCAGAAACTCGAATTGGCTTTCGACACATCCAAACTCGCCGTCTTCGATGCCGAGACCGGGGCGAACTTGACTGTGTCATCCGAGTGAGCCGGCCGTTGGACCGGGTTCGTAAGCATCTGGACGCTCACTTCGATCAGGCCGAACCCGATGTCGCCAGCGTGACGTTCGTAGGCGCCGAGCCGATCGACGTGTTGCGCTATCGTCCCAACGACGAAGGGCTCGTACACTATGTGTCGCTGGGCTGCTCGCGGCATCCGATGGTCGACCCGACCGCGGTGCTCGCCGACCCAGACCGCGGCCCGCGTGCCGAAGTGGTTCTGCGCCTGCGCGATCGGGGCCCGGTGACCGGCCTGGCCCGCAACCTGGCCGTCGTGGCGGCGGCTCCGGTGGTCGAGGGCGTGGTCTTGACGCCGGACGCGCTCGTCGACCTGGGCACGCCGCTGTGGGCGCGACCGTCGGGCCGCGCGCCGTTCACCGCGGTGCTGTTGGGCGACAGCGACATCGATGATCTGCCGCTGGAACCGCCCCGCGACCCGGTGCGCTTCCTGTCGGCCACGCCGATCACCGCGACCGAGGCCGCCTGGGTCCGACTCAAGGGCGCCGAGGCGATGCGCGACGCGTGGCGCAGCGACGGTGTCGACGTTTCGGATCCCAATCGTCCTGCCGCACAGCCCAACTGATCGGCCGCCTTGCCGCGTTAACCTCTGGTGCAGGCGAGGCGCAATCTGCCCGCCTCAGAGCGACTTCGCGAGTTGTCGCTGTGAGGCGGGCACAACAGTGCCCGGCTTTGCTGATACTCACGTGGCGTAAGTGACTGGAGGACTAGCCTCAAGCACCTACAGCCAGCCGTTGCGACGGAAGTTGCGGTACAGCATCAGACAAATCGCCGCCGTGCCAAGGATGGTCGTCGGGTAGCCCCAGTGCCACTTGAGGCCGGGCATGTACTCGAAGTTCATCCCGTAGATGCCGGCGACCAT
>JBAWAV010000422.1:0-4518 GCA_049589475.1 Mycobacterium sp. | reverse complement strand
GCCGAGATGTGTTGCTGCTTGGCACCCGGCGCGACCACATCATTGACGAGCTGCGTGTACTGCTGACGGAAGGGCTCGGCAAGCCGGTCAGCGGCGGCCTTCAAATCTTTGTCCACGGATTCCGGCTTGTACGACAAGATCGCGATGGTGCTGTCGCTGGCCGCCCGTATCGACTGGTCTGCCGCTGCCCGGGATTCACGCGCGGTGCCGTCGAGCCATTTCAAGTAGCCGACACCGAGAGCCAGGATCAACGCTGACGCGGCAAGGACCGCCACCAGCACACCGCGCCGCGCGAACCGGGCACTTCGCTCGGCCGGCGCCTGGTCGGTCTCCTCGGCGCCGGGCAGCTCGGCCTCCGCTTCGTCAGCCGGGTCATCGCGCTCGGCAACGTCGTCGGCAGACGACTCGTCGGCGACCGGGTCATTCTCATCGGACATCGCGATGTCCTCCTCCACAGTGAGGGCGGTTCGTCTGCTCACGGGACGAACTCGACATTCGACACCTTCGCGCCGTCCCCGGTCTTGTCGACGGTAAGGCGCATCCGCCACCTGCGTGGCTCCTGGTCTGCCGGCGCGGCACCCATCGACGTTTTGACCGACACCGCGACGAGCACTTGCGCCTGGTCTTTCGTGGAGGAGAGTAGCCCCGCCTCGGCGATGGTGCCTTCGGATTTCGACTGCACTTTCTTGACGACCTCGACGAACGGTTGCGAACGGTTCTGGAATTCATCATGAAAGGCGCCGGTCGCCGAGTCCAGGACCCGTTTGATGTCAGCGTCAACCTCGGTGTAGCTGATAGTGGTCAGGTTGATCGCGGTCTGCCGTGCGACTTGCACGTAGAGGTTGCGCTGGGCCTGCACCTGATGGTCTTGGTGCACGCGGTATCCCAGCCAGCCTCCTAAGCCGACCAAAGCCAGGATGATGCCGACTCCGACGGCGATCGGTTTGGGAATGCGGGAAACCCATATCGGCACATGGCTTTTCGTGCCGGCCTGCGCTGTTTCGGAATCGTCGCCATCAGAGTCCTCGGCTTCGGTTTCCGCGGCGTCGATGTCCTCCGCGTCGAGCTCATCCGCGGTGCCGGCCGCGTCGACGACCTCGTCTACGGATTCGGCGTCTACTGGTTCGGCTTTTTCGGCACCATCATGTCCTGCCATGTCTTGCCTTTCGGAGTAAATGCCAGGTCGGAATCGCTGTAGTGGCGACCGTCCGGCCCGACGTAGTTCCCGGTCAAGGGATCGTAGGGAATCGCGACCGGCGGCTTCGCCGGCGCTTGAGGCGGTGGGTGCCAGTGCTCGCCCGGCGAATACGGTGGCCCGCCCTTCGGGTACTGCGGCACACTCTGGCCGCTCAATGTCGCGTTGGGATCGCCCTTCCAGAACAAGCCGTCGTTGAGCGGGACGTACTGCTCGTCGCTTTCGCACATCTCGACGGTCGGTGCGCGCTTGCCCGGCTTGGTCTCGCAGGGCACGTTACGCACGCCGCGGACGTTCATGTCGGAGTTCTGCGGGATACGGCAGTACAACTCGCCGCTGGTGCGGTCGGGATAGTCCTGCTGCACCGGGATGCGCTGCTGCTGCACCGGCAGGAACCCGGCGTTGCAGGGGGGCGGCGAGTTCAGGTTCAAGTTGAAGTCAAGATAGATGCCCTTGTAGTCCATCTTGGCAACCCTGTCCGGCACGATGATCGACGACATCACCGCGGTCCCCTGCGGGAACATCACCAACAGCTGCTCGAGGTCGTTTCGGTAGGACAGGGCAATGTTGCCCAGGCTGACCAGATTCGCCAATAGCACCGGCAACGTCGGCGCCAGCCGGTCGAACAGCGCGGTGCCTTCGTCGAGCGCCGGCCCGGCGGTGTTGAGCAAGTCCGCCAACCTGTCGTCTTGTGCCTTCACCTGACTGGTGATGGCGTTCACCCGCCGCGCCCACGTCGCGATCGAATCCGAGGTTCGCACCTGCGAACTGGCCACCGGCGGGAACTCGTCGATCAGACGGGAGAACGAGTCGGTGGTCTTGCCGGCATCGATAGCCAACGCGGTGCCACCGTCGACCAGCCGGGACAGTTCCGGCCCCAAGCCCGCGACGGCTTTGGAGGCTTCATCGACGACGGTGTGCAGGTTGTCCTGCGGGATCGCCGCGAGCGCCTTGTTGGTGGTGTCCAGCAGGGATCCGATGTCGACCGGGATCTGTGTCTTGCCGACCGGGATCACGGCGCCGTCACGCAATTTCGGGCCGGTGTCCGCCGCGGTGCCGGAATGCGGTGTCAGCTCAAGGAATTGCTCGCCGATTGCCGAGCGGCTGTGCACCGCGGCCGTCACATTCGAGGGAATCGCGATGTCGGATTTCAGCGAGAGAACGGCCCGAACCCCGTTTTGGGTGACGTCGACCGTTTTGACGCTGCCGACCTCGCTGCCGCGATAGGTGACGACCGAGGTCGGGTACAACCCGCCGGAGGCGGGCAGATCGACCTTCACGATGTAGCGGCCAACGCCCACCAGCGCAGGAACTTTGATGAAGCCGAATGCCATCACGCCGATCGAGAGAACGGTCACCGACGCCAGGATGGCCAACTGCGTCCACACCCGGCGAGACAGCCGCAGCGAACTCGAACGAGCCATGCTAGTAACCCCCCCAGTGGTAAGGCGCGATCAACGGATTGACCGCGGTGTACGGGCTGGGCATCTGGCCGATGGTGCGACCCCACTGCATCTCGAGTTCGGTGAGATTTCCTTCCCATCTCGACCCCGTGAAGAAGCCGCTGTCCAGACGGCTCAGAGTCAGGTCGACGATAAGCGAGATGTTGGCGAAGTCACCCCGAAACCAGTTGGGGACAGTGCTTTTCACCCACGGCAGCGTCGACAGGAAATCCAGGCCTCTGGTCAGCGCGGGTCCGGCGTTAGCCAGCTCCCGCAGCGCCGGCGCGAGATTGCGGAAGTTGTCGACGAGCGATTTCTTGCTCTGTTGGATCGTCGAGGCGGCGACAGCACTGAACTGGCCCACCTTGTCGATCGCATCAACCAACATCTTCCGCGTGTCTGACAAGACTCCCAGCGCCTGCGGGATCGTGGTGAGCGCCTTGTCGACCGTTTGATCTTTCTCCGCCACCTTGCCGACCAACGCGTTGACACTGTCGATGGCCGCGATGATGTCGTCGGTCTGTTTTTTTGTCTCAGTGACGAAGATGTCCAGTTGGTTCAACAGGCTGCGCATCTCTTTTTCGCGCCCGGTCAACGCAGTCGCAAAAGTCCGCGTGATCTCTTGAAGATGCCCCAGCCCACCGCCGTTGAGCAGAATCGCCACCGACGCCAGGGTCTGTTCGGTGGTCGGGTACGTCGCTGCTCGGGACAGCGGAATGACTGAGCCGTTCGTGAGCTGTCCGCGCGGTGCCTCGTCGGTCGGCGGTGCCAGCTCGATGTGCATGGAACCCAGCAGGCTGGTCTGGCCGACCTTGGCAGTGCTGTTCGCCGGCAGATGAACGCTCCCGTTGATCCGCATGGTCACCAGAGCATGCCAGTCCTGCACCTCGATCTTGGTGACGTTGCCGATGTTGACGTCGGCGACCCGCACCCGCGTGTTGGGCTGGATGACAACGACATCGGGCAGTTGGGCCGCAATGGTGTACGCACCGTCGCCTTTACCCTGAGTTCCCGGCAGCGGTAGCGAGTTGAGACCCCGCCATCCCCCACAACTCGTCAGCAAGCACAAGCACGAGATAGCAAGCACCGCAACAGTCACGCGTCTCATGGCGTACCCTTCTGCGGCACCATCAGGCCGGTCAGTCCTGCGTTGGGGTCGGTCGAATGGACGGCGACGGGCGCCGGCGGTACGGCGCCTCCCGGCAGTGCCTGGGGCGACGTCGGCGGTGGACCCGCGTCCGCAGGGGGCGGGCCACCCGGCGCTCCCGGCGGCGGGATGTGCGGGTTGAGCTTGTCTTCGCTGTAGGTGATCTCGTTGGGACGTGCGGACGCACCGACGAACGGGTTGAGACCGATCGGCAGGTAGTTGAACTGGCGGTTCTTGATGATCGGAGACAGATACTGCTCGCACAGTCGCGCCGACTGTTTAGCCCCGATACGAGCCGCGGACTCGATTGAACCGCAAACGGATTGGACGGTGTCGGCAAAGTTGGACAGGGCCAGAATCCCGGTGACCGCGCTCTGCGCCGGTTGATAGATGTTGAGGAAGTTCTGAAATACGTTGGGCGCAACGTGCAGAGTCTGCTTGATGTCACGGCGGCTGTCGTTCAACGCCGTGGTGATTTCGTTGAGGTGGTCAAAGGTCGTACCGATGGCCTCGCGGTTCTCGGCGACGAAGGGACGCAGATCGTTGACGGCGCCGTCCAATCCCGCAATAGCCTGGCCCCACTCGTCGGGAGTATTGGTCATCACCGTGGTGATGGTGGCCAAGTTCTTGTTGAACGACGCCAGCAGGTCGCTGCTCGAGGTCAGTGCGGAGACGAACGTCTCCAGGTTGCGCAGCGTGCTGAAAATGTCGGTGCTGTGGTCGCCGAGCGCTGA
>JBAWAV010000421.1:0-1857 GCA_049589475.1 Mycobacterium sp. | reverse complement strand
GAGAGGATCGTAGCGGCCGTTACGTTCGACCTCGAAGACATCGACGCCGCCATCGCTGAGCTCGATGCCCGCTACCTCGCCGGCGAGGCGGCCGCCCACGCACACACGTGGTCCGTCGTCGCAGCTGGTTATGCCGGTTTCAACGGGCGCGAGCTCCTCGCGACTACGCCCGATTGGGTGAGCATTGACCATCGTCGCGGAGCAGCTTTCGCCCCCGGCGACATGATCGCGTACATCCAAGCGGCATGGGACGACTCGCCTGACACCAAGATCTACATCGCGGCGGTGCATGGGCTCAGCGAGATCGGAGCGGTCGTCACCCATGTGGCGCACGGGATCTCACAAGAGGGCTTCGACGCTGAGTGGCGGGATGTCGTCGTGCTAACCGTCGAAGGCGACCTGTTCACCCGCAGCGAACTCTTCGACGAGGCGGACCTGGACGCCGCGATCGCGAGGTTCGACGAACTCAGCCGACCAGCACCGCGGTTGGAAAACGCGGCAAGCCAAGTGAATGAACGCAGCCACACTTATTTCGCGGCCCGCGACTGGGACGCAATGGCGGAAATAGTCGCCGATGACATCTCCACGGACGATCGCCGTCGGGTGGTGAATGCAGGCCTGCTACAGGGCCGGGATGCGACAATCGAGAGTTTCCGATGGGCCGCCGACCTCGGTGTCACGCACGCCACATCAGACCCCATTGCTACCCGCGGAGAACGCCTCGTCCTCACTCGTACCCGATACTCGCACAGCGACGACCAACCTCAGCCGTTCGATGTCGATCTCCTACACATAGTCGAGACCAACGTTGACGAGCGGATCGGGGCGGTTGTCATCTTCGACCTCGAGGACTTCCCGGCCGCCATCGCCGAGCTCGACGCGCGATACCTCGCCGGCGAAGCGGCCGCTTACTCACGCACATGGTCGGTCATCATGCAGGGTTACGCCTCGCTCAACCGGCGCGAACTTCCCCCGGCGACACCAGATTGGGTGAACATCGACCACCGCCGAGGGACATCAATCGCGCCTGGTGGGATTCCTGAGTTACTCACCGCCGCATGGAACGTCACGTCTGACCTGAACAACTTCGTCGAGGCGGTGCACCGGCTGGACAACCTCGGCGGGGTCGTGACCCACGTGGCGAATGAGACGTCGCAAGAGGGTTTCCACGCCGAGTGGCGGGTGGTCAGCGTTTTCACGGTCGAAGGCGACATGGTCAACCGCTGCGAAGTCTTCGACGAGGCAGCCATCGACGACGCGATCGCGAGGTTCGATCAGCTCAGCCGGCCGGCGACGCGGCTGGAAAACGCGGCAAGCCAAGTAGCCGCACGCTTCGTGGCGCATTTCGCGGCGGGCGATTGGGACGCCATGGCGGAGATCCTGGCCGACGATCATTATAGCGACGATCGGCGCCGGGTAACCGGCGCCGGAACCCGCCGCGGCCCGGATGCCGACATCGAGCACCTCCAGGTGCTCACAGAACTCGGGGCGACCATCGCGGTTGAGGTCATCGCGACCCGCGGCGACCGCCTTATTCTCACTCGTACCCACGTCTCCTTTGACCAGCAGCAGCAAGGGTTCCTCGCCGAAGCGCTGACCCTCGTCGAGACCGACCTCGACGGCCGTATCGCGGCGGTCATCGCCTTCGACCTCGAGGACATCGAGGCAGCCTTTGAAGAACTCGACGCGCGGTACCTGGCCGGCGAAGCGGCACAGCACTCGCGCACGTGGTCGGTGATCGCTGGTAGCTACGCGGCGATCAACCGACACGAGATGCCGTTGACCACGCCGGACTGTGCCAACATCGACCACCGCCGGGAGACCGCGATGGGGGTCGGCGACCTGATCGCATATATC
>JBAWAV010000420.1:0-6573 GCA_049589475.1 Mycobacterium sp. | reverse complement strand
GGTCAACGCGGGTGGCCTGGGACAGATCGGCGACATCGTTCACACGCTCAGCGCGGGCTTTTCGGGCCGCGCCCCGGAGGCGCGAGATCTATTGACTCGCCTTGATAAGTTCATCGGCACGCTGGATTCCCAGCGCGACAACATCATTGCGTCCATCGATGCGCTGAATCGGGTGGCGGGGACCTTCGCCGCGCAGCGCGATGTGATCAACGATGCGCTGAAGACGATACCGCCCGCGCTGGATGTGCTGATCCGCGAGCGGCCGCGCATCACCGCCGCGCTTCACGAGCTGGGCTTGTTCAGCGACACCGCTAGGCGGCTGGTCAACGACACGAAAAACGATCTGGTAACGAATTTACGAAATCTCGAGCCGACCCTGAAATCACTCGCCGATGTCGGCCCCGGACTGGACTCGGCACTCGCGTTCACGTCGGTGTTACCTTTCGGGCAAGACGCCATCGACCGCCAAGTCAAGGGCGACTACATCAACCTGAACGTGATTCTCGATCTAACGCTTCCCCGCCTCAAACGCACGATCCTTCTTGGCACCCGCTGGCAACAGCCGGGCGCACCGCTGGTGGCGGAACCGGGTGAGCCCTACTACCTCAACTACAGCTACGACCCATTGAGTTACGGCGTCAAACCGCCGGCTGCGCCCAGGCCACCCGGCGGTGGCGCACCGCCGCCCGCGTGGGCCGGCCCACCGGCGCCAACCACCAAGTCTGCCGCCATCGTGCCTGACCCAAGCGCGATGATTGCCCCTGTCGATCAACCGGATTCACCGCCACCGCCAGGCGGTCACTGATGCTCACCCGTTTTGTCCGGATTCAGCTGGCGATCTTCACGATTCTGTCGATTGTCGGCGTTTCAACTATGGTGCTTCGCTACGTTCAGGCGCCCACGCTGCTCGGTATCGGACGGATCACTGTCACATTGGAATTGCCGGCCAGCGGCGGCCTGTACCGCTTCAGCAATGTCACGTACCGCGGAGTACAGGTTGGCAAGGTCACCGACGTCAAAGCGGTAAACGGAAAGCGGGTACAGGCCAGGCTTTCCTTGGACGGTTCAGCGAGAGTCCCAGCGAACACCCGAGCTCAGGTCCGCAGTGTCTCAGCGGTCGGCGAGCAATACGTCGACATGCAACCCGACAGTGAATCAGGTCCGTTCCTTCGCGACGGATCGGTGATTACGATGTCGCACACCACGATTCCACCGCGGACCGGACCGATGCTCGACCACCTCAGCGCGTTGGTCGACAGCATCCCCAAGGACAAACTCAGCAACCTACTTGATGAGACATTCAATGCTTTCAACGGCGCCGGATACGACTTCGGCTCATTGCTCGACTCCTCAGCGAAGCTCGCAGGTGACCTGGATGGCATCGCGGCCCGTAACCGCGAACTTATCGACGACGCAGTTCCGCTGCTGCAATCTCAAGCCGACAGCACCGACGCGATACGGCAATGGGCACGTGGTCTGGCCGGAGTGACCGGCCAGCTGCACCGAAACGACCCGCAGATACGCTCGGTGCTGGACGCCGGACCCGGTTTGGCGCAACAAGTTTCCGCGCTGCTCAACCAGATCAAGCCGACCTTGCCGGTGCTTCTGGCCAACCTCACCACCATCGGACAAGTCGCGGTCACGTATCACGCTTCGCTGGAGCAGATCCTCGTTCTGCTGCCCCCGAACATCGCTGTCTTTCAATCGGTCGCGCCGAACCATAATCCCACCGGAGCAGCCACGGGAGACTTTTCGGTCACCGTGGCCGACCCTCCGGCATGCACGGTGGGATTTCTTCCGCCGTCGCAGTGGCGGTCTCCAGAGGATCTCACTGAGGTCGACACCCCTGATGGCTTGTATTGCAAACTCCCGCAGGACTCACCGATTGCGGTCCGCGGCGCTCGCAACTACCCGTGTATGGGCCACCCGGGAAAGCGCGCTCCCACAGTCGAAATATGTGACAGCGATCGACCTTTCGAACCCTTGGCCATGCACCAGCATGTATTGGGGCCTTACCCTATTGATCCGAACTTGCTCTCCCAAGGCATTCCACCTGACGATCGGGTCGACCGCAACGATCGGATCTTCGGCCCATTGGAGGGCACCCCGATGCCCCCGGGCACTCCAAGGCCCGGCGGGTTACCGCCCGGCAGTCCACCAGCGCAGGCCCCGGATCTGTTGGCGCCGCCCGCTACGTCTCGACCGCCCGATACTCCTGGTCCGCGCAACCCCGCTGCCGCATTTCCGTTGACTCCCAATGCATTCCAGAACAGTTCCCAGTCCAGCTCTTCGGTCTCGATGATTCCGTACAACCCGCAAACGGGTACCTACATGGGCCCCGACGGCCGTGCCTACCGTCAACTGGATTTATCCCATTCGGGGCCCCCCAAGTCATGGACTGATCTGGTGTACAGGTCGCGATGACGAAAACGCTTCGTGATAGCCCGCGGCGCCCAGATCGCCGCGGCCGTCGCCCCATGACTGACATGACAACTTTGTCGTCGGGTTTGGTGCTGTGCGTCGCCTTGGCAACGGGGTCGGCGCATGCGGACGACCCGTCGGAGTGGGGAATCAACGGAACGTACGCCGTCTCATCCAATGGACAATGGGCGAAGAGAAACGACGTCTACCACAATGAAGCCGTCGTTCGCAGCACCTGGACGATCAGCACGAAGTGCACCACACCGGTCGACTGCGCAGGCACTGTGACCAGCGACCAAGGGTGGTCGGCGCCGGTATACACCACCAGCGGCTTGTCTTGGTATGTCAAACGCAAGCTACCGCGTTGGGAGCCGTGCCCCGACGGCACCGCGGCCGACGGTCTGCAAACCTTCCGGTTCTATCCGGTCGACACGGCGACGGGCAATGTGTCCGAACACGATACGACGACCCTCGCCGGCGAAGACAGCACCATCGGTCCGAGCGGCGCGTGTGGAGTCAGCAAGTGGCTCACCATCAAGATGCCGTTCAAAGCCGTGAAAATCTCGTAGCGAAAATGCCAACCGTCGTCATGCGAGGAAGCGAGGGAGATTGTGAGAGACACCCGAATCACCGGGGCCAAGCCATGACGGCCGGGCCCCCAGCCGTCCGAACGATCCCGGCTGAACTCGTAAAACGCTACCGAGACGAGGGCTGGTGGAAGCCTGAAACCCTCGGGGAAGTGTTAGCCCGGGGACTCAAAGACGGCTCGCAACAAGGGTTTCGAGTCCATTCCGCCGAGCGGCCGTTCGCCGGCACGTTCGGCGACGTCGAACGGCTGGCCCGCGGGCTGGCAGCAGGACTGCATGCGCGCGGCGTCGGCCCGGGCGACGTGGTGGCTTTTCAACTGCCGAACTGGGTGGAGGCCGCCGCAACATTCTGGGCGTCGGCGTTTCTGGGCGCGGTCGTGGTGCCGATCGTCCACTTCTACGGCCCAAAGGAATTGAGCTATATCCTCGCTAGCGCCAAGCCTCACGTCCTCATCACCGCCGAGCAATTCGGGCGGATGACCTACAACCCAGACATCTGCGCCGACGTCCCGATCGTCGCGTTGGTGGGTGAGAGCTTCGACGCGCTGGCAGATAACGAACCGATGGCCGGAACATTGGCAGCCGACCCGGCCGGGCCCGCGTTGATCGCCTTCACCTCGGGTACTACCAGCAACCCCAAGGGCGTGATTCACGGCCATCAGACATTGGCTTGTGAAACTCGCCAATTGCTGGGGAATTACGCGCCTAACCGCGGCAGGCAACTCACCGCACTTCCCGTCGGACATTTCATCGGAATGCTCGGCGCGTTCCTGATTCCGGTCATCGATGGAACGCCTATCGATCTCTGCGATGTCTGGGACCCCGACCGGGCAATCGCCTTGATGGAAAGCGATGGCGTCTCTTTCGGCGGCGGGCCCCCCTACTTCGTGACCAGCTTGCTCGACCATCCGAGTTTCAAAGACGATCACCTTCGCCACCTCAAATACATCGGCCTAGGCGGGTCTACCGTTCCGGCCGTTGTCACTCGACGTCTCGCCGATCTCGGGGTTGTCGTCACCCGGTCATACGGCAGCACCGAACATCCGTCGATAACCGGCTCACACTTCACCGCGCCGGAGGACAAGCGGCTCAATACCGACGGCAATCCCCGGCCCGGTGTTGAGATCCGGTTGACGGATGACGGCGAAATACTCAGCCGCGGACCGGATTTATGTCTCGGCTATACCGACCCCGTGCTGACCGCCCGGGCGTTCGACAGCGACGGTTGGTATCACACCGGCGACATCGGGGTGATCGACGATGACGGGTATCTCACGCTGACCGATCGCAAGGCCGACATCATCATCCGGGGCGGCGAGAACATCAGCGCGCTGGAAGTGGAGGAGGTCTTGCTCGCGATGCCGGCCGTCGCCGAGGCGGTCGTTGTGGCGGCACCGGATTCGCGGCTTGGCGAGCAGGTCGCCGCCGTGCTGCGGATCAAGGCCGACCATGCGATGCCGACGATGCAGGAGGTCCGCGCGCACTTCGAGCGGGCCGGAGCGGCTAGGCAGAAATGGCCGGAAGCGCTCCATCAGGTGGAAGACTATCCGCGCACTGCGAGCGGCAAAGTGCAGAAGTACGTTGTGCGACAGCGTATTTGCGATAAGCGCCACGACGACCCGGCGTCAGCGACAGCCGGATGACCCTCTCTGATGATCCTCCAGCTGCGAGTCTCACGAATAAGTGGAAAGACGCCCAAATAAGAGTTGAACTTTTGGTCTAACTAGAATAGCGTTCTACTGTCACCATTATCTTTAGGAGCGGTTGTGGCCATTCTTGCGGAGCGGCGCACTTATATCGCTGGCCGTTGGACTACCGGCGATGACGTAGTCAGCGTCGAAAACCCCGCCGACGAAACCCACGTCGCCGATGTGAGTGCCACCCCCATCAAGGAGGTGCGGCGTGCGATCGCCGAGGCGCGCCGCAGCTTCGACGAAGGCGCGTGGTCCGAGACGCCGGCCCGCGAGCGGGCGCGTGTGCTCAATGCCTTCATCGACTTTGTCGAAGCGGCCCGTGACGAGCTGGTTCCCACGCTCGTCGCCGAAGCCGGTCAACCGACGTTCTTCGCCGACATGACACAGGTGACGTCCGGAGTGGCGATAGCCCGTCAGACCATCGACCTTTACTTGTCGATGTCACACGAGAAGGCCAGCCCGGTTCCGGTCGACGACTTGGTGCGGGGCCGGATCGCTCTGAGCCTCCGCCGGCACGAACCGGTCGGGGTGGTCACCGCCATTACGCCCTACAACGCGGCGTTGATGATGGGCTTTCAGAAGCTCATCCCCGCTCTGATGGCGGGAAACTCGGTGATATTGCGGCCCAGCCCGCTCACGCCGATCTCGTCGCTGATCTTCGGCGCCGCCGCCGACGCCGCGGGCTTACCGTCGGGGGTGCTGAGCGTGGTCGTCGAGTCGGGCATCGCCGGTGCTGAGCTACTCACCAGCGACCCGGCGGTCGACATGGTGTCGTTCACCGGTTCGACGGTGGCGGGCCGCAAAATCCTCGAACAGGCCGCGCCGACCGTCAAGCGAGTGTCGCTCGAACTCGGCGGCAAATCGGCGCAGATCTATCTGCCGGACGCCGTACAGCGTGCGCCAACGGGCGCGGCCATGGTGATCGCGATGACCGCCGGCCAGGCCTGCGTGGCCGCCACCCGAATGCTCGTCCCGCACGAGCAGAAGGACCAGGTGCTGGAAGCGGTCAGCGCTACCTACAAGTCGATCAAGGTCGGCCCTCCCAGCGATCCGTCGGCTGTCATGGGGCCGGTGATCAGCGCCGCGCAGCGCGAGAGGTGCGAGCAGTATGTGCAGCTGGCAGAAGAGCACGGCGGCAAGGTATTCAGTGGCGGCGGACGCCCTGCAGGCCTGGACGTCGGCTACTTCTTCGAGCCCACCGTGCTGGATCTCCCGAGCAACGCGAATCCGGCGGCGCAGGAGGAGATCTTCGGTCCGGTGATCGGCGTGCTGGGCTATCGCGACATCGATGGTGCCGTGGCGATCGCCAACGACAGCATCTATGGCCTGTCGGGCCAGGTGTACGGAGCAGACACGACGGCGGCGGTGAACGTGGCCCGCCGGCTGCGCACCGGCGCTGTCAACGTCAACACCAGTGTCTTCTCCGCCTACGCGCCCAGCGGAGGCTACAAGCAAAGCGGATTGGGCCGGGAAAGAGGCCCGGACGGCATCCGCGAGTTCCAGGAGGTCAAGCACATGTCGATTGGAGAGTTGAAGTGACTACTAACGGCGGCAAAACACTCAACCTGGACTGGTTGATCTCGGTCGACGATCACATCCTCGAGCCACCGAATCTGTGGGTCGATCGCGTTGCCTCCAAGGATCGAGACCGTGCGCCGCACATGGACGTCGACGACACGGGCATGGACGTCTGGGTCTACGACGGCAAGAGGATGCCAAGCTCGGGCTTGAGCGCTGTCGTCGGCAAGTCCAAGGAGGAGTTCAGCCCCGAGCCGCTGAACTACTCGGAGATGCGGCCAGGTTGTTACGATGCCAAGGCACGCCTGGAGGACATGGACCGCTCGGGTGTGCTTGCGTCGCTGTGCTTTCCG
>JBAWAV010000419.1:0-4417 GCA_049589475.1 Mycobacterium sp. | reverse complement strand
GTCGTTCCTTGGTCTGTAATCCCAGCGAGCCGAAACCCGAACGGCCCAGGCCCTTTAAAGCCTGGGCCGTTCGGCGTCAGCCTCCGCCCATGACGGCAGCTTGGGCTTGCGTGACGAGGTTGACCGCCTCGTTGCGTGTCAGCGATGCCAATATCGGCGCGACAGCCCGCATCATGTCGCCGGCCATCACCGTCGGCCCGTTACCGAGATTGTCGAAAGCCTCGCGGATGACCTCGTCGACACTGGCGGCATCCGACGGTGCGTCGTCTTCGGAGCTGAGAACTCCCCGAGTGCGTTCGAGGCGACGCAATGCGGGCGTGTTCGTCTTGCCGAGGATCAGGCCTAGCACGTCAATTCCCTTGTCGTGCAATTCACTCCACAATGCCTCGGCGAACACCATGTCGAAGGCCTTGGTGGCGCCGTAGGCCACCATGTTCGGTCCGCCGGCCAGCCCGGCGCCCGAGCCGAAGATCACGATGCCACCCCGGCCACGGTCCACCATCGCCGGAGCGAAATGATGGCACAGCTGCATGGGCACCACGCAATTGCGGTGCACCATCGCCTCCGCGGTGGCGATCGGGTTGGCGAGAAACGGCTCGAAGTTGGGATCGGCTCCGGCGCAGTAGACCAGGAAGCCGATGTCGAGGTCCTCAGTGGCTGCGGCAATGGTTGCCGTCGCGTCGAACTCAGCGAGATCGACGGCCAGCGTGTGGGTTTGCACACCGGTGCGGTCGGCGATAGCGGCGGCCACCTCGTCGAGCACGGCCTGGCGTCGCGCCACCAGAACAACGTTGACTCCGCGTTCGGCAATGGCCTCGGCGAAAGCGGCGCCGACGCCGTCGGATGCTCCGGCGACCAGCGCCCACGGTCCGTACTTCTCGGCGAACGTCACGCGGATTGTCCGACCGGCGCGACCCGCACCTGAATGAATTGGCGGCGGGCAACCCGCCACCCGTCGGCGGTCCGGATCAGATCGTCGTCGTAGAAGCCGGCCGCGTTAACACCGGAGTTACTGTCGCCCACCATGATCAGCGCGTCGACGTAGGTCCGCGACTCGGCCGTGTCGCCGTCAACGGTGATCACCTGATTGGTCAACCGATGCATGGTGTGGCCGGCCATCGCGTGCGCCTGCTGCATGAATTCGGTCACCTCGTCGACACCGTTCCAGGTACCGACTTCGCCGTAGTCCAGTTGGCAGTCGTCGGTGAACACGGTGCGGAACAACGGCCAATCCCGACGGTCTATCCCAGTTGCGTAGCGCAACAGGACGTCGCCTATCTCTTCCCGGTCGCTCACTTCACATCTCCATTCGGGTGTACGACGATTCGCGGCGGACCGTCGGACTTTCGGGCCAACTCCAACGCTTCGGGCACCTCGTCGAGGCCGACGACCGATCCGACGCTGGGCAGCGGGTCGAGTCGGCCCGATGCAATGGCGTCCAGGGTTCCGTACCAGTCCTGCGGGTGTGGCCCACCCCCGAACTGGATGGTGACGCCCTGACGAGTGGCGTCGGTGATGCTCAGCGAGTCACCGGTGTACCACCCACCGGCGCAATAGATTCGGGTGCCGATGTCGACGGAGTTCACGATCTGCTGGATGAGTCCCGTGGCGCCGACACATTCGAACACGACCAGCGGACCCCACAGCCCGCGCTCCATACGCAACTCGCGCCACACGTCGAAGGGCGACCGCTCGGCCGGATCGACCACGAAGTGCGCGCCGAAGCTTGCGCACGCGAGTTCGCCGCGTTCGGCGTTGTAGTCCGACACGATGATCGGCTCGACGCCACGACTGGCCAACGCCGCCACCGCCGACAGACCGACCGCGCCGGCACCGACGACGACCGGTATCTCGCTGGGCTCCAGCCGCGCGGAGCGCACGTAGAACTCGCCGACCGCGAACGCGTCGGTCAGGGCCGCGGCATCGCTTGATATGTCGCCGTCGACGGGCTTGGCCAATGACTCTGCGACAACCACCATCTCGCCGAAACTGCCCTGCGCCTCGGGGTGTTGACCGATGATCCGCACGCCGTCCGCGCCGCCGTTGACTACCCGAATGGGAATAGAGGTGACGCGGGTACCGACTGGATATTGGTCGGTGCAGTCCGGCCCATACCCGATGACCTCGCCGACGAACTCGTGGCCGAGCACAATGTCCCGGTCGGCGTCATAGAGCGAGCGGCCGGTCGGGTCGTCGATACCCATCTCCGGGTGATCCATGAAATGCACGTCCGACGCGCAGATTGCGGTGCTCAGTGTCCGCAGCAGCAACTCACCCGGTCCGGGAACCGGATCCACGATTTCTCGAACGTCGAGCCGACCGTCACGCAACACCACCGCACGCATTTGCGCACTCCCTCTGCTTGGTTTATCTCGATTATTCGAGATAGCATCTCGATAATCTGAGGCTCAGAGTAGAAAGCGTCCGGAAGGGAAGTCAAGCCATTCCACCGTCGCCACCGACCGCACGGGTTCTCGATGTCGTCGAACTCCTCGCCGGTTCCGGCGCAGACCGACTGCGGTTTTCCGATGTGGTGCGCAAACTCGGGCTGACCCAGGCCACCACCCACGCCATCCTGACGACGCTGTGCGATCGAGGTTGGGCCAGTCGCGATCCTGTCGACAAGACGTTTTCATTGGGACCGGCGCTGGCCGTGGTGGCCGCGCGAGTTGAGACCTCGCGGCCATTGGCACACCGCGCCCGGACTGCGGCCGTGCAACTTGCCGACGAGTTCGGTTATGCCACTTCGGTTGTGGAGCGATCTGGCGACTCTCTCGTCATCACGGCCTTCGAAGATTCCGGCCATCAGTCCGGCGGTGCGCCCGGCGAGCGGATCCGCTACGCACCGCCGTTCGGCGTCGCGTTCGCCGCCTGGGACACCGCCGAAGAACAGCGGGCGTGGATTGCCCGTGGCGCAGCATCCAACGGCGCATCGGCTGATCGTCTGCTCGAGATGTTGTCGCGCACCCGCGAGCGGGGATTCGACGTGGACTGCACGACGCCGGCGTTGACCCGCGCTGCCCAGATGATGGGAACACTGTCCAGCGACGGACTGCCCGACCGCGTTCGCGAGATCACGGATCAGCTGCTGGTGGAGTTCACCACCATCGGCTTCTTGTCCGATGAGGGCACCGTCGGCCGGGTGCAGCCGGTGGCCACCATCGCCGCGCCGGTGTTCGGCCCTCACGGTCGGGTGGAAATGATTCTTGCCGTCCACCCGTTGCAGGACCTGACCCGCAAGCGGATCGATGCCGTCGGGCGGCGCGTGGCTCGCGTCGCGGCCGTCGTCAGTGCGGAATGACCACCTCGAAGGCCAAGTTTGTTATATCGGCTAACTACTTGTTATACTAACTAAGTAATGTCCCGACTCACCATAGGAGCACGCAATGCCGCGCACCGATAACGACACCTGGGACCTCGCGACCAGCGTCGGAGCAACAGCCACGATGGTTGCCGCAGCCCGGGCAGTCGCCACCAAGGCAGACAACCCCCTGATCAATGACCAATTCGCCGAGCCGCTTGTGCGGGCTGTCGGCATCGACTTCCTGACTCGCTTGGCCACCGGAGACCTCGACGCCGCCGACGTCGACGAGGACGAGTCCACCTGGAAGCTCCAGCAGATGCCTGACGCGATGGCGGCGCGTACCCGCTTCTTCGACGCGTTCTTCGCCGAGGCGACCAAGGCCGGCATCCGCCAGGCCGTCATTTTGGCCTCGGGTCTCGACGCCCGCGCCTACCGACTGGACTGGCCGACGGGCATGACCGTCTTCGAGGTCGACCAGCCAGAGGTGATCGCGTTCAAGACGAAGACCCTGGCCGAGTTGGGCGCAGCCCCGACCACCGATCGCCGCACGGTCGCTGTCGACCTGCGCAACGACTGGCCGGCCGCGCTGACCGAGGCCGGCTTCGACCGCGGCCAGCCCACCGCCTGGATCGCCGAAGGATTGCTCGGTTACCTTCCGCCGGAAGCGCAGGACCGGTTGCTGGACAACATCGCCGCGCTCAGCGCCAACGGCAGCCGGCTTGCCACCGAGGCCATCCCGGACATGGCCGATGTCGACCACGAGCAGGCGCGTGAGCTGATGCGCAAGGCCACCGACAAGTGGCGTGCCCATGGCTTCGACCTGGACTTCGACGAGCTCGGTTATCAAGGAGACCGCAACGACGTGGCCGCCTACATGGACACGCTGGGCTGGGCGTCGGTCGGCAAACCGATGAGTCAGCTGCTGGCCGAATACGGTCTTCCGCCGGTCCCGCAGGGCAACGACTCGGTGTCGATGGCCGACACGATCTACTACACCTCGGCCAAGTGACGCAGACGCCGCAGCGTCGCGGCTTCAACGAGTACGTCACGCGCTTTTGGGGTGTGGCGGCACCGGCCTACAACCTGCCGGTCCTCCAACAGTGGGTGTACCGC
>JBAWAV010000418.1:0-2222 GCA_049589475.1 Mycobacterium sp. | reverse complement strand
TCGGCGCGCCGAACGCGGCTCATCCGGCAGCCGTTACCGTACTGTGACCTGACTTTTATCACTATGTCGGGGTCGGCGACGTCGTAGGGCTGTGAGCAGGCGGTTCGGTGCGTGGCTGGTGCTGATCTGTGCACTAGGCGTGGGGTCGTAGGGTGCGTTCGTGGCGTATGTGCGCACGGTAAAGACCAGTTCCGGGGCGACGGCGGTGCAGATCGTGTGGTCGTCTCGGCGGGGGTCACGCTCGATCGAGCATCTCGGTTCGGCTCATGATGAGGCGGCGCTGGCCGCCCTGAATGCCGCTGCTGCGGCGCGGTTGGCCGCCGGGCAGACCGAGTTGGATCTCGGTGTCGCTACGCAGTCGGGGGCGGAACCGTTGCCGATCACCTCGACGCGGGCGGCGCATCTGTGGGAGTCGTTGCGCCGGGCATACGAGGTGCTCGGGTTCGATGAGGCCGCTGGCGGGGACGAGGTGTTCTCCCAGTTGGTGTGCGCGCGGATCATCGAGCCGACCAGCAAGGCTGATTCGTTGCGGGTGTTGGCCGAGACCGGTGTGGCCGCGGCGTCGTATCCGACGCTGAACCGCCGCTTGCCGATATTCGCCAAACCCGCCTTCCGGCAAGCACTCTCGAAGGCCTGCGCTCGGCACGCCGAGTTGGGTCCGACCTCCCTGGTGCTCTACGACGTGTCTACTCTGTACTTCGAGACCGATGCCGGTGACGGGTTCCGGGAGCCGGGATTCTCCAAGGAACGTCGCCTAGAACCCCAAATCACCATCGGACTGTTGACGGACGGGACCGGGTTCCCGCTGGCCTTGGAGGCCTTCGAGGGCAACAAGGCCGAGACCGCCACCATGCTGCCGGTGATCAACGCCTTCAAGGCCGCCCACCAGCTGACCGACGTGACCGTCGTTGCGGATGCAGGGATGATCTCGGAATCCAACCAGGTCGCGATCCAAGTCGCTGGGTTGTCGTTCATCCTCGGGACTCGGATCCCGTTCCTGCCCAACATCGTTCAGGAGTGGCGGGACAAGCATCCTGGTGATGACATCCCCGATGGGCACGTGTTGACCCAGCCGTGGCCGGCGACGAGTAGCGAGAAGGCTCGCGGCATACCCGACCGGGTCGTGCACTACCAATATCGTGCCGACCGGGCACGGCGCACGCTGCGCGGCATCGATGAGCAGGTCGCCAAGGCCCAACGCGCCGTCGACGGCAAGGCCGCGGTGAAACGCAACCGGTTCATCAAGCTCACCGGCGCCACCAAGACCGTCAACCGGGAGTTGGAGGCCAAGACACGCGAACTGGCGGGGTGGAAGGGTTACACCACCAACCTGACCGACCAAACCGCCGACTTCGTCATCGGCGCGTATCACCAGTTGTGGCGCATCGAGAAGGCCTTCCGGATGTCCAAGCACGACCTACGGGCCCGCCCGATCTACCACCACAAACGGGAATCGATCGACGCCCACCTCACGATCGTGTTCGCCGCGATGGCGGTCACGCACTGGATCGAGCACCAAACCGGTTGGAGCATCAAGAAGTTCGTCCGCACCGTGCGCCGCTACCGCACCGTAACGATCCAAGCCGGACGACAAACACTCACCGCCGCCGAACCACTACCCGAAGATCTCGCCGAGGCCCTCGCCAGAATCCACGACCAGGGTGCGCACTAGTGTGATAAAAGTCAGGTCATAACGCAATTCCGGTGAAGTCGGTGTCCAGCGACGGATGGGCCAGGTCACGCGGTGAAACATCCCGCGGCGGCAACGGCCAGGGAATGGCCAGCCGCGGGTCATCGTGACGCAGCCCACCCTCGGAAGGCGGATCGTAGGCCGCCGTGACCAGGTATAGCAACTCGCTTTCGGGCTCCAATGCCTGGAAGCCATGGGCGAAACCTTCTGGAACGACCAGCATCTGCGCGTCGTCCTCGACCAGTTCCTGGGCGTGCCATTGCAAAAACGTGGGCGAGCCCGCCCGCAGGTCCACCGCAACGTCCCAGAGCCGACCGCGCAGGCACCGGACCATCTTCATTTCCGCATGCGGCGGGTGTTGGAAATGTAAGCCGCGCACGATCCCCGCCTGGCTGGTTCTGGACTGATTAATCTGGGCGATCTGGCGGCGGCCAAGCAGAGGCTGAAGTTCCTGGGTGCAGAAGAGGCGGAGGAACGCGCCGCGGTCATCGCGATGAGGCGATGATTGCACAAGCTTCAGATCGGCTATGGG
>JBAWAV010000417.1:0-1948 GCA_049589475.1 Mycobacterium sp. | reverse complement strand
CCCCGTAGATGGCGAAGGGCCTCGCAGGCCCGAGGCTCGTTGGGTTGGTCAGGGAGGGCGCTGAGTTGGGCAGTTCAGTGATGTCGAACAGGCCGCCAGCGGTATAAAACCGCTGATCGAAAAGGTTCTGGACGAGGCCATAGATCTGCACTTGCTTGGCGACCTGGTAGGACGTGTGCAGGCCAAAGACCGCGTAGCCCGGGACTTGCGGAAGCGCGTTGTTCTCATTGCCGAAGGCGACCTGACCGGACGCCGCGACCATATCGGCGCCGACATGCCATTTGTCGGTCACGGCGTAGTCGACGCCCACCTTCACCGTGTTCTTCGGAATGCCGGCGATCGGCGTGCCATTGGTGATCGGGATGAAGCCGTTCGCGTCGGCCAACGGATTGAACGGCGACGATTCCTGAAAGGTCGTCAGATAAACGGCGTCGATATAGGTATAGTTGGCGTAGGCCGACCACTTGTCGCCTGTCCATTGGGCGCTGACCTCCGCGCCCTGGCGCAACGTGGTTCCGACATTCGCGTAATAGCCGAAGCCGCTGACAGCGCTCTGCTGCGGCAGGATGTCGTTGTTGAGCGTCGTGCGGAAGAGTCCAGCCGACCATTGCAGCTTGCCCCATTCAGGACCCAGACCCAATTGGCTTAGAGCGTTCTGCCCACGGAAGCCGACCTCAAAAGTCTGGCCGACCACCTGTTTCAGTTTCGGGTCCGAAACCAAAAAATTGTCGATGATGCAGGGGTTGTTGGGATCGGCGCAGCCAAGCTCGAGCGGCGTCGGCGTGCGATTGGTCATCGCATATCCCGCATAGAAATTGATGTCCGGCGTGAGCTTGTAAGTGAAACCGAGCGTCGGATTGACGTGGAAGAAGTTCGAGAAGCCGTTGAGAAGCGCACCGTTCTCGCCACTGAGATTGATCCCAGCGTAATTGAAACGTCCGCCGGCAGTAACCGCTAGGCGGTCGGTCACGCTATAGGTGTCGAGCGCGTAGAGGCCGGTATAAGTGTTGTTCGCGCGGGCCGCGACCGGACTCAGGAAACTGTCAGGCTCATCGATGATGAAGGGGAAGCCGATCACCGGAAACGAGGTGTTGTTGGCGTTGAAGATCGTCCCCAACTGGCTGTTGCCGTTGAAACGCGTCCAGCCGTAGTCGAGCGACGCGCCGACGGTCAGTGTGTTGTCGTGGCCGGCAAGCTTGTCCGTGTCGACGGCCTGGGCGCTTGCGCCGAGCGAGCGCGACTGCGTCCAGCTTCGGTCGATTTCGCCGAGATCGGTGGTCCCGCCGTTTGATAGGTCGGGAATGACGTTGCCAAATGTGTCATGCACCGGATTTCCGTTCAGGCACGAGACCGGTGGGCAGGGCGCCACGTCGGTCGGGTTGCCGTCGACATGCGCCTGATTGAAGGCCCGGAAATAGGCGTTGCCCTGGAAGCTCAATGTAGGCGAGTAGGCATAAGCGCCCGTCCAGGAGACCATCGCCATCTTGTTGTAGGTCGTCTGCGGAACGGTGAAGACGCTGCCCCAATTGTTCTGCAGCAATTGGATAGGCGTGAAAGCGCTGGCGCCGAGCTGGCTGTCCCCCGCGGTCAGTTGCAGGTGCGACTCAAAGCCATTGGCCTTGTAGCCGACATCGCCATAGAAATTGGTAATCTGTGACGCTCCGTCGACCCGCCAACCGCCATCGTTGATCTGCGTCGCCGCCGCGTAGACCGACCAGTCGCCAACCTGCTTGCCGTACTGAAACTCCTCCTGCGCACGACCGAATGAGCCACCGCGAAAGTCTGCTTGGTAGCCCTGCCAGGTGAAGCCGTTCTTCATTGTGACGGTGACCGCGCCGCCCAGGGCGTTGAGGCCGAAGATCGGGTTTCCGGCGACGATCGCGGTCCTGTCGATCGCGTTCTCAGGAATGAGCTCCCAATTGACCGTGTCGCCGAACGCCTCGTTGAT
>JBAWAV010000416.1:0-3207 GCA_049589475.1 Mycobacterium sp. | reverse complement strand
TAGGGCGTGATGCCCGGGCGGTGGGCCGCTTCGGGCGTCGCTTCGTCGACGCCGTCGGCTTGCTCGGGCTCGTCGGGCTTTTGGGGCTTCAGCTCCTCGGCGGTGGTCTGCTCCTCGTCGGGCATGGGCGTGAGCCTAGCCGGGCGACGATGCAGGGCCCGCAGGGCGATGAGGAGGAACCCGGCCATCAAACCTAGCCGGGCGACGATGCAGGGCCCGCAGGGCGATGAGGACCAGTACTAAGCCTGCGTCATCAGCGGCAGCTCCGGCAGCCACAGCACGCTTTGAGTCGCCGGGAACGCGGTTGTCGCCTGGAAACCGGGAACCAGCCCAAGATGCCCGGCCCGGTCGAGCCACTCCTCAACCAGCACGCGCAACACCTGCCGGACGATATGCCCGCCCCGGCAACGCATAGACCCCGCACCCAAAGTCCAATGGCGGTGTGCCCTAACGCCTATCACAAGATCATCGGTGGACATGGGGTCGCTGCCGTCCCGCTGCACAGCACCGATACACAAGTTCAGCACCACTTCGGCCGGTAGCTCTACCTCACCGACGGTCGTCGGCTCGGTGGTAAAACGCTGGCAACTAGGCACCATCGGCTCCAACCGCAGGATCTCTTCAATGAACTCGCGAATGAGCTCAGGCTGACGTCGAAGCACGTCGCACAATTCGGGGTTGAGTGCCAACTCGAGCAAGTGCCAGCCGGCGTGTTTGAACAGGTTGCGGCACGCCTCGGACAGGACATGGCCGGACCGCCCATTAAGGTGCTCAACAGGCAATAGCTGTAGCCGCGACACGCTGTCGAAAAGGGCGTCAGCCATCGGCGTCGTCACATCGGCCACCGCGTCACCGCCACCAGCTTCGGCGAAACGATCGATCAGCGCGGCGGCGGTCGGACGGAACACCGCCGCAACGTCATGAGCTGATTTCGGCGCGAATAGCTGTCCGTGAACCTCGAGATCGCTCTCGGGAAGAGCGCGGGCGCGATCCAAGCTTGCATCGTCCAGATTCGCTAACACCTCGTCCCGTCCGACCACAAAGACGAAGTTGGCAAACATCCCGGTTGCCGCTGGATGTCGCAACACTGGGCCGGCCTGTCGCGCCAGCTGCCAACCCAAGCCGCGGTCCGTGCTCAGGGCGTTTCCCGCCTCGGCGGGAAAGACTGGACAGTCGGCAAGCTTCACATGCCCGCTCCTCATTCTCAGCCGAGTCGCGCTTTAGAGTCCCCGCAACTTCGCCACCATACCCATCAGCGAATCCGCCTGCCGAAAGCCGTCGTACCGTTGCGCACGCGCAAACTCGTCGCTGCGCGAGCAGCAGCGTCGGCCTGGTAACAATGGTGGCGTGACGGTAGAAGCTATCCGCTCGGGCATCGACCTGAGCTATGTCGACGCTGGTGCCCGCCCTCAAGACGACTTGTTCGGCTACGTCAACGGCCGCTGGCTTGCGAACCATCAGATGCCGGCCGACCGAGCGACCGACGGCGCTTTCCGGCTGCTTGCCGACCGTGCCGAGGAGCAGGTGCGCGACATCATCACCGAAGCAGCGGCGTCGAACGCCCCCGAAGGCACCGACCCGCAACGCATCGGTGACCTCTACGCCAGCTTCATGGACACCGAGACCATCGCCGCCCTGAGCGTGCGCCCACTGCTCGACGAGCTCACCGGCGTCGACGTAGCGCCAACGCCCACCGACCTGGCCGCCCAGCTCGGCCGGCTGCAGCGCACCGGTATCGGCGGCGGCACCGGCATCTATGTCGATACCGATTCAAAGAACTCCACCCGCTATCTTCTGCACCTGTCGCAATCGGGGCTCGGATTGCCTGACGAGTCGTACTACCGAGACCCGCAGCACGCGGCGATCCTCGCGGAGTACCCGAAGCACATCGCGCGGATGTTCGCGCTCGTCTACGGCGAGCACGACGGGGACTGGAACGCGACCGCCGCGCAGATCGTCGCGCTGGAGACCAAAATCGCGGCCGCGCACTGGGACGTGGTGAAGCGCCGCGATGCCGACCTGACCTACAACCTGCGGACGTTCGACCAATTGCGCTCGGAGGCAACCGGTTTCGATTGGGCTGGGTGGCTGCGCGGGTTGGGTGCCTCCGAAGAGCAAGCAGCCGAGGTGGTCGTCCGGCAACCCGACGCGCTGTCCTCGTTCGCCGCGCTATGGGAGAGTGAGGACCTCGACGATTGGAAGCGTTGGCTGCGCTGGCGAGTGATCAGCGGGCGTGCGTCGCTGCTGAGCAACGAGATCGTCGACGAGAACTTCGCGTTCTACGGCCGCACCCTGTCGGGCACTGAGCAGCTTCGTGACCGGTGGAAGCGTGGCGTCGCTCTGGTCGAGAGCCTGATGGGCGACGCCGTCGGCCGGCTCTACATCGAGCGTCATTTCCCGCCAGACGCCAAGGCGCGGATGGACGAGTTGGTGGCCAATCTGCGCGAGGCCTACCGCGTCAGCATCACCGATCTGGAGTGGATGACGCCGGGGACCCGTCAGCGGGCGCTGGAGAAGCTCGACAAGTTCACCCCGAAGATCGGCTACCCCGCGAAGTGGCGTGACTACTCTTCGCTGGTCATCGCTCGCGACGACTTGTACGGCAACTATCGCCGCAGCTATGCGCTGGAGTACGACCGCGATCTGGCCAAACTCGGCGGCCCGGTCGACCGCGACGAGTGGTTCATGACGCCGCAGACCGTCAACGCCTATTACAACCCCGGAATGAACGAGATCGTCTTCCCGGCCGCGATTCTGCAGCCGCCGTTCTTCGACGCCGAGGCCGATGACGCCGCCAACTACGGCGGCATCGGCGCGGTCATCGGCCACGAGATCGGCCATGGCTTCGACGACCAGGGCGCCAAGTATGACGGCGACGGCAACCTGGTCGACTGGTGGACCGATGACGACCGTGCCGAGTTCGGTTCTCGCACAAAAGCTCTCATCGAGCAGTACGACGTCTACACGCCGCGCGGGCTGGAGAACGGCCAACACGTCAACGGCGCATTCACCGTCGGGGAGAACATCGGTGACCTGGGGGGGTTGTCGATCGCGCTGCTGGCCTACCAGCTCTCGCTGAAGGGCCAGAGTGCCCCGGTGATCGACGGTCTGACCGGGGTCCAGCGGGTGTTCTTCGGCTGGGCGCAGGTGTGGCGCACGAAATCTCGTGACGCCGAAGCGATTCGCCGGCTGGCCATCGATCCGCAC
>JBAWAV010000415.1:0-2538 GCA_049589475.1 Mycobacterium sp. | reverse complement strand
GACCAGTACTGCACCTTTTTCGTGCGCTGCTCGATCGGATAGCTCACCGTCGCTATTCGACGACCGAGTTGCACGTGGTGCCCGGTTTCTTCAAGTACCTCGCGGACTGCGGTCACCGGCTCGGTCTCGCCGGGATCGACTTTGCCTTTGGGCAGTGACCAGTCGTCGTAGCGCGGACGATGAATGACCGCGACCTCGGCGGCGGATTCGCGGTGCCCGGGCCGCCACAGCACCGCACCGGCCGCGTAGACAACCTTGCTCGCCGAGGACTGTGTCGACACCTGAACTCCTGCAGGTCAATTCGGGACCCGTACGCCGTTCGGCCACAAGGTCAGGGTCAAGCCTGTCAGGAACTGCGGTGCTTATCCATCAACGACACCTGGTGGTCGCGAACCGTGTGACCGGCTTTCGGCAACGCCGTCCACTGACCATCCGGCCCCAATTCCCAGCAGCGCGTGGCAGGATCCAATGCCGAGTCGAGGATGTCGTCCAACTGCGCGGTCAGTCGAGGATCCTTCACCTGAACCAGAACTTCGACGCGCCGATCGAGATTGCGGTGCATCATGTCGGCGCTGCCGATCCAGAATTCGTTGATGGCGCGGAAATTGAAGATCCGCGAGTGCTCCAGATATTGTCCGAGAATTGAGCGCACGGTGATGTTCTCGGAGAATCCCTCGACGCCGGGCCGCAGTGCACAGATTCCGCGCACCACGATCTCGATGCGAACGCCGGCTTGCGATGCGCGGTAGAGCGCATCGAGCACCTGCTCGTCGACGAGTGAGTTCATCTTCAGCCGGATGTGGCCGTTGCCGTTTTCCTGATGCGCGGCTATTTCGCGGTTGACGCGTTCGACGATGCCAACCCGAATGCCGTGTGGTGCGACCAACAAGTTGCGGTAGGACACCTTGCGGGAATAGCCCGTCAACGTGTTGAACAGGTCGGTGAGATCGGCCCCGATGTCGGGATCAGCGGTCAGCAGGCCGATGTCCTCATAAAGCCGGGCCGTTTTGCTGTTGTAGTTGCCGGTCCCGATGTGGCAGTAACGGCGGATCGTCGAGCCCTCACGCCGCACCACCAGGCACGTCTTGCAATGGGTCTTCAAGCCGACGAGTCCGTAGGCCACATGGACGCCCGCCTGCTCGAGTGCACGAGCCCACTTGATGTTGGCCTGTTCGTCGAAGCGGGCCTTGATTTCGACCAGCGCGACGACCTGCTTTCCGGCCGCGGCGGCTTCGATCAGTGCCCGCACGATCGGTGAATCACCAGAGGTGCGGTACAGCGTCTGCTTGATCGCCAACACGTTGGGGTCGGCGGCAGCCAACTCGATGAAGCGTTGCGTGCTCGTCGAGAATGAGTCGTAGGGATGGTGGACCAGGACGTCACCCTCGCGCAATGTCGCGAAGATGCTCTTCGGCGATTCACGATCGGCGAATGCGGGACTGGTCGAGGGAACGAATGCGGGATCCTTCAACCCGGGGCGGTCGACGCCGTAGATCTGCCACAGCGACGAAAGATCAAGCAGCCCAGGCACTTGGATGACATCGCCGGGATGCACATCGAGTTCCCGCAGCAGCAGCTCGAGCATGTGCTCGGTCATGTCGTCGGCCACCTCGAGGCGCACCGGCGATCCGAACCTCCGCCGGGCCAGCTCGCGTTCCAGCGCCTGCAACAGGTCTTCGTCGCGATCTTCGTCGACCTCGAAGTCGGCGTTGCGAGTGATGCGGAACGCGTGGTGCTCAACGATTTCCATGCCCGGAAACAGCGCTGTCAGGAATGCCGCGATCAGCTCTTCCATCGGCAGAAAGCGGACTTCTGGCTTGCCGGCCGCCTCGCCCGCGCCGTCGCGGGAGTCGAGCTCGACGAACCGATCGACGTTGTCGGGCACCTTGACCCGGGCGAAATGCTGGCCGCCGTCGTCGGGCTGCCTGACTGTGACCGCCAGGTTCAGGCTCAGGCCGCTGACGAACGGGAACGGGTGAGCGGGATCCACGGCCAGCGGCGTCAGGACGGGGAAGACCTGCTCGGTGAAGTATGTCGAGAGCCGGTCACGTTCAGCCTCGTCCAGATCGCCCCACGTGACGATGTGAATACCTTCGGCTGCCAGCCCGGGCTCCACGGAGTCGAGAAAAACCTCCGCGTGCCTGGTAGCGATCGTCTGCGTCTGCTCGCCGATCCGGCGTAACTGCTCGCGCGGGGTCAGGCCGTCCGCGGAGCGGACCGACAGGCCCATCTCGTCGCGCCGCTTCAAACCCGCGACGCGGACCATATAGAACTCGTCGAGGTTGGAGGCGAAGATCGCCAGGAACTTCGCCCGCTCCAGCAGCGCTAGTGATGTGTCCTCGGCCAGGGCCAGGACGCGCGCGTTGAAGTCCAGCCAGCTCAGTTCTCGATTGAGATAGCGGTCCTCGGGAAGTGGGTTGTCGACCGCGGTGGCTGTGGTGGCGGGCGGCGCCCCCGGAGCTGAATCGGCGGACTGCCACGTGGGCGTCTCGTCGGCTATCGCCGCGTCCGGAGCTTCGATGTCGGTCACTCTTGCGA
>JBAWAV010000414.1:0-14503 GCA_049589475.1 Mycobacterium sp. | reverse complement strand
CCGAGATCGGGCCGTTCTTCTCCGATCGCAACGGAGGCTACACCCGCATCATCAAGGTCGAGAACCGCAAGGGCGACAACGCTCCGATGGCGGTCATCGAGTTGGTGCAGGAGAAGACGGTGACCTCGGAGGCCGATCGCGCACGCCGCGTCGGTGCCTCGAAGGCCGCTCCCAAAGCCCCGGCCGCTGAGCCGGAAGCCGTCGAGCCGGAAGCCGTGGAGCCGGAAGCCGTGGAGCCGGAAGCCGTCGAGCCCGAAGCCGTCGAGGAGACCGCGGAGGAGGCCACCGCGACCGAGGCGGAAGCCGAGGACAAGGACGCTGACTAGCGATTCATCGTTGAACGACACACCCGCCATCGACACCGATGGCGGGTGTGTTCGTCTACGGCTCGATATCGCCTATGACGGCACAGATTTCGCGGGCTGGGCAGCGCAAGCAGATCAGCGCACCGTCGCCGGTCTGGTGGACGAAACGCTCTCGACGGTGTTCCGGACACCGGTGCGGTCGTGGGCGGCCGGCCGCACGGATACCGGCGTGCACGCTACCGGGCAGGTCGCTCACGTCGACATTCCGGTCGGCGCGCTGCCCCAGGCGTATCCTCGGTCGCCACGGCCGAACCAGTCCGAGTTTGCACCGCTGGTGCGACGGCTGGGCCGGTTGTTGCCCGCCGATGTCAAGATCCGCCGGATCGTTCGTGCGCCAGCGGGTTTCGACGCCCGATTCTCAGCATTGCGCCGCCACTACGTCTACCGGATTTCCACCGCAGAATACGGAGTGGAGCCGCACCAGGCCCGCTACGTCACCGGCTGGCCGCGCCCGTTGGACACCGACGCCATGGCGACGGCGTCGCACAACCTGTTGGGGCTCAACGACTTTGCGGCATTCTGCCGTCACCGCGACGGCGCGACCACCATCCGCGACCTGCAGCGGTTCGACTGGGATCGAGACGGCGACCTGATCACCGCGTACGTGACCGCCGACGCGTTCTGCTGGTCGATGGTGCGCTCACTGGTCGGCGCGGTGCTGGCCGTGGGCGAGCATCGGCGCAGCGTGGATTGGTGCCGCGAGTTGCTCACCGCGACCGGTCGGTCGAGCGACTTCGCTGCCGCGCCCGCGCGGGGTCTGACACTGGCCGGCGTGGATTACCCGCCGGACAGCGATTTGCAGTCGCGGACGTTGATCACCCGCGACCTACGCACCCGGGATTAGAGCTTGGCCGCAACGAAGTTGGCGGCCTTGTTTATCAAGCCTGAGTCGACGTATGACGGCTGCAGATGGGCAGCCCATTGCAAATTCTGGAAGCTTCTGGTGCAGATCGGGTCGTTGGCGGCGCACAGGTCGATGGTCTTGCCGGCGAAGGCCGGGCTGAAATTGGTGGCCGGGCCGAGCACCCGCTGGGTGCCGTTGCCGAACAACGCGACCGCGGCGATGTGCTGATCCACCGAGGGAGGAAGCGGATTCATGAAGCCGAATCCGGGTCTGTTCACGCCGACCACGACGTCGGCGGCCGCGGCGCCCAGTGAGTAACCGCCGAGCACCAACTCGGTGTTCGGGCAGCTTGCCGCCATCGATTGAGCGTGCGCGCTCATGTCGTTGGCAGCGATGTCGATCTCGGTGTTGGCGGGGTAGTTGACCCCGTACGAGCCGATGGTCATCCGCGGCACCTTCGCCCGCAGCGCGTCGATGAAGGACTGGCCGATCAGGCCGACGCCGGGTGGTTCTTCGCGGCCCCGCGCGAAGGTGACTTCGGCGTCCGGACAGGCGGCGGAGGCCACCGGAAGCATCGCGGTCGGGATCGGCGCCAGGGCGGATGCGCTCAGCAAACCGCCCACCGACAGTGTCGCCGCTGCTAAGCGGGCCAGGCGAAGTCGCATGAGCAAACGTTAGGGGGTAAAACTATTGGTCCGCTGTGAGCGGCATGAGGGTTCGGCCAGGGAAAACGACTAGCCCAACTTGCCGGCGACGAAGTCAGCGGCCTGGTTGACCTCGCCGTCCTGGATGTAGAGCGATCCGGAGTGCTGCGGCCAGTTGTCCTGCCAGGTGTGCGGATCGGCCGGGTTGCAGATGGGGTCGGCGCCGTGGCACTTGTCGACGGTCCGGTCGGCGTAGGTCGGGTTGAAGTTCGTGATCGGCCCGACCCACTGGGTGCCGTTGCCGAACAGTGCGACCGCCGCGATGTGCTGATCGGCGCCCGGAGGCAGCGGATTGTTGAAGCCGAATGCCGAGATGGGAGCCGCCATCACGACGTCGGTGACCGCCGCGCCGAGGGAGTAGCCGCCCAGCACGATGCGGGTGTTGGGGCAGCCGTTGATCGTGGACTGGACGTGCGCGCTCATGTCGTTGGCGCCGACGTCGACTTCGGTATCGGCGGGGTAGCGCACCGCATAGAGACTGACGTTTTTGTTGACCCTGGACCGCAGCGCGCTGACGAAGGCGTTGCCTACGACGCCGGCCCCAGGCGACTCCTGCCGTCCCCGGGCGAACACCACCTCGACGTCGGGGCAGGCCGCCGACGCCGTCGGCAGCGTTGAGTTCGTCGGCACCAATGTCGGCGCGAGCACCGACACCGCGGCAAGAAACATGGCGGCGGCCACGCGCAGCTTCATCGCCTGATCATGTCTCACATCAGTGCGATAAGCGATTTATCAGCGAAACGCGATGGGCTGGGTCTGGTCAACCACAGTCGGGGCCTGCTGAGCGGGTCCGGGGAGTGGTCCTTGTCCGGGCAGTAGGCCGGGTGGGACGCCGAAGGGGCCGGGCGTAACGTCCAGCGGTCCGCCGGGCACGACGGGCGACATCACTGTCAACAGCCTGGTCTGCACGAAGCTGGCCGCCTGGCTGGTGTAGACGGGCACGTAGCCGTCGGTGTGGCCCTTCCACTCGTTGCCCTGGCCGGCGTGGCAGATCGGGTCTTCGGGGTTGCAGTAGTCGATGGCTTTGGCGCCGAACATCGCGCTCTGGGCCGCGATGGTCCCGCCGCTGCGGTCCGCCGGGTTGCCGAACGTGGTCACCGCGATGATGTGGCTCGCGTACTGCGCCGGCAGCGAATCGCCCCAGCCGACGCCGCCGATCTGCGTGCCGGTGACGATGTCGACCACCGACGCGCCCTGCGAATACCCGCCGAGCACCTGCGGGGTGGCCGGGCACTTGTCGGCGACCTCCTTGATGTGCTTGATCGCGTCCTTGGCGCCGTCGTTGCCGTGCAACTGCAGCAGAGTGGCCCGGTAGTTGACGCCGTAGGCGTCGATCTTCTTGCCGGTGTTCTGGCGCAGGCTGTCGACGAGGGCGTCGCCGACGCGGCCCAACCCGTTCGGCTCGTCGGTGCCGCGGGCGAAGGTCACCGCCACGTCCGGGCAGTTGTCGGCGTGCGCTGACGGTGCCGGGTTGGCGGGTGCAACAAGCAGCACGCCCGCAGCCAGCAATGCGGCCGCAGTCAGGCTGAAGCTGCGTGACCAGGCACGACGGGACACGGCACGGGTCTTGCGGCTAATGCTCACCAGGCGATTCTAGCGATTTCGCAGCGTTTGGGCACATGCACGTGAATTCGGCTCGTGCTGTGGATGGGCGTAGAGGCGCCGCGCGACCGCTCCATATCGTGGGATGCCAGATGACCCAGGAGCGTTGTGGCGGGACCCCGATGACACGGCGACGGACTACGCGGCTGCACACCAGCGGACACCGTTTTCTGCTACGCCGCCTCGAGTGCGCACTGCTGGGAAGGGACATCCACGCCGTCGACGAGTCGATCCGCGCACCCGCACAGTCGCTGCTGGCGGGGTCGGTGCTCGCCGTCATCCTGCTGGCCGGCTGTGCAGTGCTGGCCGTCCTGCGCCCGCAGCCTACGTCGACGAACGCGCCGATCCTGATGGCGATGCACTCGGGGGCGCTCTACGTCCGGGTGGGCAACGCTGTGCACCCGGTGCTGAACCTGGCGTCGGCCCGCTTGATCACGAGGACCAACGCCGATCCGCAGCCGACACCTGAATCGGAACTCAACCGCAGCAGTCGGGGTCCGCTGTTAGGCATACCCGGCGCCCCGCCGTTTCTCGGGACCCCACTTGCCGACGACGAATCACGATGGACGGTCTGCGACGGCCGCGAGCGCACGACCGTCGTTGTCGGCCGGGCTGAATGGCCGCCGGTGCATGTCCTGAGCCGCGAACAGGCACTGCTGGTGGAGCCCGCCTCCGGCGGCTCGACCTACCTGCTCTATGACGGTCGACGGGCCGTGGTGGACCTTCAGGAATCTGCAGCGGTGCGCGCACTCGGGCTCGAAGGCCTTGTCCCACTGACGGTCTCACCGGTGCTGCTGAGCCTCATCCCCGAGACACCGCAGATCACCGCGCCGCGTATTCCCGGCGCAGGCAGTCGGGGGCCGGCTAAGCTCGCGGGATTTGCGATCGGGAGCGTACTGAGGGTCGCCCGCACAGTAGGCGACGAGTACTACATCGTGCTGCGAGGCGGGGTCCAGCGTGTCGGCCAACTCGCTGCCGACCTCATGCGCTTTACCGACTCGCGCAACACGCGCACCGCGATCGCGGTCGCGCCGGACGTCATCCGCACCGCGCCGGCGGTAACTCTGCTGCCGGTGTCGGGCTTTCCTGACACAGCGCGTACGTCGGCGGTTGTCGACGGCGAGACGCTCTGCGTCCGGTGGACGCACGCGGCGTCAGGCAGCCCCGAGATCTCGTTTTCGGTTGGCAGCCTGCCCATTCCGGCTGGCCAGGAGCCGGTGGTCTTGACCCAGGCCGACGCAGACGGCCCTGCCGTCGACGCCGTCTATCTTCCGCCCGGCCGGGTGGCCTACGTACGTGCGACCGGCCTGTCGGGCGGAAACACCAGTGCGGGTACTCGGTATCTGATCTCCGACACCGGTGTGCGATTCGCCGTGCACGACGACGACGCAGCCCATGACCTTGGCTTGCCGGACACGATGGTCCCGGCGCCTTGGCCGCTACTGTCGACGCTGCCGGCCGGACCGGAATTGAGCAGGGCGAATGCCTCAGTCGCGCAGGATATTCTGGTGAGCGGGCGTAGGGCGCCGTAGTCGGGTCAGCAGCGCGTTGAGGGCCAGCACTGCCGTCAAAACGCCGCCGCAGACGGCCGCGCCGGCCAACGCGGTGTGTTGCGCGCGGTGGTTCGGCGGCGCAGGACGAGCGGGTTCCGGTATGGCTACCGCCGCCCGAGCTGCCCGTGGTGCCGGGTTCGGCGGCGTGTCCGTGCTGACCGCCGCCAGGAAGTCGACCGAGCCGGCGCCGACCCGCGGATCCCGCCCGGTTGGCGGATGATGCGCCGTAGCCGTGATCCGTTGCATCACTTGATGAGCCGTCATTTGCGGGAAGCGCGATCGGATCAGCGCCGCCAGCCCACTGACCACCGGCGCGGCGTAGCTGGTTCCAGACAGCGGAACCGGCCCGTGTTGTCCGTCAATCGCATTCGCCAACCCGATTCCCGATGAGCTCAGCGATACCGCCCCTTCGCCGGGGGCAGCCACATCCACCCACGGGCCGGCAAGGGTGAACGGCGACGGCTCGCCGTGTGCGTCTATCGAACCGACGGTCAGCACATAGTCGTCGTACCAGGCCGGGCTGACCACGACCGTCGCAGTGTCCCAGGTTGCTTCGGCCCGCTGTGCCGGGCATTGCCCCGGTCCGCTGTTTCCCGCGGCGACCACCACGACGGCGTTCTTGGTGTCGACGGCGTAAGCCAGCGCCGCGCCGAGTGCGCGGTCGTCGAGTGCCGATCCGATGCCGATGCAGGCAACCGAGGAGATGTTGATCACCGAAGCGCCGAGGTCGGCGGCCGTCCGGACGGCTTTCGCCATGGTGTCGACATCGCCGGCACCGGATGTCGATGAGTCTGCCGTCGGACCGAACTTCGTGCTGGACTGGCGGATGCTGATCACCTGAGCATCCGGCGCGACCCCGCTGAAGTCATCGGTGTGACTGGTATCCGTTGCGGCGGCGATGATCCCGGCAACGGCGGTTCCGTGTCCGTCGCAATCTTGGGCGCCGTTCCCGCTGAACACGTAATCACCTCCGGCTATGACGTGGGACAGCCGCGGATGTGGTGCTACTCCGGTGTCGATGACGGCGACGCGTTGGCCCGCGCCGCGGGAGAGTTTCCAGACCGCCGGTAGATCGAGCCCCGAAAGTTGGCTGTTGCGAGCCATGTCCGCGTCGTGAATAAGAGCGGACACGGCGCAGACCTCACGTTGCACGGTGGGCCGCGGCGGTCGTGCGGGTTCCGGCCGCGGTAGCCGACGTTGGTCGATCGCCGGCGGCGATACCGCGCTCGCGGGAATCGCACCACAGTGCAACAGCGCGGCGACGAAAGCCGCCGTCGCGCAGCCAAGTGCTCGGAACCACGTTGTCTTCACTGGAGATTCACGCCGCGCACGGCAGCGTAGACGCCGCAGATCCAGCAGGCCAGCGGCAGGACGACGGCCAAAGCGAGGTATTCCAGCAGTTCGGTACCGCGCTGTCCAACCGGAGAGATTTTCGTCGATGGGAAGCTCAGGCACAGCGCCGCAGCAGCCAGCCCCACAGATGCCGCTGCGACATAGGCCGATTGGAGTGGAAGCGCCGTCGCGGCCGCAGCGAGAGCAGCGCTGAGGGTGACATTTCCACACGTAATGAGCGGCAAAGACATCGCAAGGTCGCGATGTGCGCGTGCCCGCGACAGCAGCACACCGCCGATCAGTGCCGCGAACGCGATGCCGGGTAGGCGTGCACCGCTTGTCGGCTGCGTGCCCAATGCGGCGCCGATCGCACCGAGCGCGGTGGATGCCGAGAACGCGGTGACCATGCTGATCAGGCACATTCGAGCGCGAATCGAGCTGTTTACCAAGCGATTTGAATACAGAATCGGCTCGTCCGAATCGGGGTTCAGCTGCAAGGACAGTCCGGCCAGCACAATCGACATCGGGGCAGATGTTTCGATCAGGATCAGGGATATCGCCGCCGATGCAGCGCCGAGGGCGTGCACCGGGATATCGGCGACTGCACCCACCAGCGCCGCGGTTGCCGTGGTCGCAGCGAATACCGTCAGCGCTGTGAATGCGACTGTATGACAACCTATTGCACGCATCACGGCTGCGGATGTCGCGGCAGCGGCCGCCGCACACAGTACGTTCGGCGCGCCCGCATTGTCCGGGACGATCAGCGCACCGGCAACTGCGGCGAACCCGCACCCGATCAGCCCCAGCGTCAATCCCATTGCTTTCGAACGAAATACACGATATGCGGTGATCCCTGCCGCCAGACTGACCAGACTGGTCACCGTTGCGACGGCGACGGCTTCGGCGCGCATCTGATCGCCCACACCGAGGACGAGGATTGCCGCGCCGACGACTGCCAGCCAGCCGGCGGCCAGCACGGCGACAAGCCTTGACGCTCGCGGAGTCCACCGCCACCCCGAGCCGGCGAGTGACTCGGAAACCGCTTCCGCTGCATCGTCGAGGCGCGGCACTGCCAAGTCGCCCGATGATCTGCTCAGAATCAGCAACGCCCCATCGTGGATTCCCAGTTGCGCCAACGTCTTGGACGGGTCCACTGCGACATGTCCTGGCAGCGACAGCTGATGGTGGATGGCCACCGGGCCGGCCTGGTACCTGCGATTGCCGGACAGGATGTCGACGATCGCGGGCACCAGCGATCCGAGCGGCACCGAAGCAGGCAGGACAAGGTCGGCGCGGACGGAGTCGGCGTGGACCGTCAACCGGCGCAGCTGTCCATCACGTGGGGGGAATCCGTTTCGGGTCGCAACTGCCGCTGTCTGATTCACACCGATCTCCGTCCGCCGACTGGGAGGCTAACGGTTGAGCCGAGGCTGCATATGAATTGATCCACAGGCGACTTGCCGCCGATCCTGCTGCTACCTAACGTGCGAGCGACAACGGGTCGGCGAGGGAGGGTGGGTGGAGTCATTCGGTGTCGGTGCCACAGCGGAATTCACACCGCCACCGCGACTGGCGCCGCCGTCGTGCGAGGCGGCCGACATCGTCGTCGCCGCACCGAAGGACGTCAGGCAGCCGACCCAGACGAATCCGATTGTTCGTTTCCTGCCGGTCGTCACCGCCATCGCGACGCTCGCGGTGATGGCAGCGGCCTTTCATAACCGGTCAGGTGTGATGCGGAATCCCGCGTTCATGCTGTTTCCGGTGATGATGCTGGTGTCGGCGACGGCGACCGTCGCTTCCGGCGCGGACCGGCGCCGTGGCGAGATCAACGCGGAGCGCACGGAGTACTTGCGTTACCTGTCCGGTTTACGCGCCGCCGTTGTCAGCAATGCTGCGGCGCAGCATGATTCGCTGACCTGGTGCCACCCTGACCCCGACGCGTTGTGGACGCTGGTCGGCGGATGCCGGATGTGGGAGCGGCGGGCTTCGGCCGCCGACTTCTGCCAGGTGCGCATCGGTGTCGGGACGCGGCCTCTTGCCGGCCGATTGGTCTCCCCGGTGATCGAATCCGCGCACCGGTTCGACCCCGTGACCCTCGGCGCAATGCGGCGCTTCGTCGACACCCACGCGATGATCCCGGACGTGCCGATCGCGATCGATTTGTGCGGCATTGTGACCGTCGTCGGGTCGAAATCGCGCGTCCGCGCCCTGGTGCGCGCGATGATGTGTCAACTGGCCGTCATGCACAGCCCGACGTCGGTGTTGATCGCCGCTGTCGTCACCGACAGCAGCCGCTCACAGTGGGATTGGCTGAAGTGGTTGCCGCACAATCGACATCCGCACGCCGACGACGACCTCGGGCCGGTCCGCATGGTGTATCCGTCGTTGGCGACAGCGAAGGAGGCGCTCGCCGGTCTCGCGGCTGACCAGCACGTCGTGGTCGTCGACGACGGCGAGCACGTCACGCTCGTGGCGAGCCGGCGTGACCAAGACTCGGCGGCTGACGAACTGCGGCTGCAGATCACCGCCAGCAGGGGTGTGGCGCAGTTATCGACCGGTGAAGAAGTCCTGGGCCGTGCGGACCAGATGAGCGACGTCGCTGCACTGGCGTGCGCGCGGCGACTGGCCGGCTACCGGGCCGGCGGTGTCGACGAGGCGGCGGCGTGCGACGTGCCTTGGCAGGATCTGGTCGGGATCGAAGACATCACTTCCTATTCGGTCGTCGAATTCTGGAGCGGCAGAAGCCCGCGCGCGCGGCTTCGTGTCCCGATCGGCCTCACCGCCGAGGCGGCACCGGTTGAACTCGACATCAAAGAGGCCGCCGAGAAGGGGATGGGGCCACACGGTCTATGCGTCGGGGCAACTGGGTCGGGCAAGTCCGAATTTCTTCGGACAGTCGCCCTCGGCATGATCGCCTGCCATTCGCCCGAGGCGCTCAACCTGGTGTTGATCGACTTCAAGGGAGGCGCAACCTTCGCCGGATTGGAACCGGCGCCGCACGTCGCAGCGGTCATCACCAATCTTTCGGACAAGGCGGCGTTGGTCAGCCGAACGCGCGACGCCCTGACCGGTGAAATGAACCGCCGCCAGGAACTGCTTCGCGCTGCCGGCAACCTGGACGGGATCACCGCCTATGAGCGCGCGCGCCGGTTGCGATCGGAGTTGAGCCCGTTGCCGGCTTTGTTCATCATCGTCGACGAGTTTTCCGAATTACTCAGCCAGCATCCAGATTTCGCAGAAGGCTTCGTGGCAATCGGCCGACTCGGCCGATCTTTGGGAATGCACCTGCTGTTGGCCAGCCAGCGACTCGATGAGGGCAGGTTGCGCGGGCTGGAGTCGCACCTGTCGTATCGAGTGTGCTTGAAGACGTTGTCGGTCAACGAATCGCGCTTGGTGCTGGGATCGCCTGACGCGTATGAATTACCGGGCACGCCGGGAGCGGCATATCTGCGTGTCGGCACCGACCAATTGGTTCGTTTCCAGACCGCATACGTGTCCGGTCCGCATAGTGGTGAAACCGACTGCGGCGCCGTCGAGTATGCCTCGCCGCCGCAAGGTGAGGTGCATATCCGACCGTTCGCCACTGAACCGGTTGGACGGGTCAGGCCTGGCGACAACGTCAAGGCCGAGTTCGCTGATCGGCCGACGGTCCTTGAGACGGTCGTCGAACGACTGTCCGGGTATGGCCCGCCAGCTCACGAAGTATGGTTGCCGCCGCTCGGGGCGGCACCGGCCCTCGACGTCGTGTTGACAGACGCTGAACCGCTGGGCGCATTGACTATTCCCATCGGGAGCGTTGATCGCCCATTCGAACAGCGCCGCACACCACTGGTCCTAGACCTATCCGGAGCCACGGGCAATGTCGCTGTCGTCGGCGCGCCGCAATCCGGAAAATCGACCGCATTGCGGACGCTCATCACCGCGCTCGCAGTCACTCACGATCCACGCACAGTGCAGTTCTACTGCCTGGACTTCGGCGGAGGGGCGTTGACTTCGCTGCGAGATTGGCCGCACGTGGGCGCGGTGGCTGGACGGGCTGATAAACCGTTGGCCCGCCGCATGATTGCTCACATCGATGCCATCGTTCGATCTCGGGAGGCCCTGTTCCGGGAGCACGGGATCGAGTCGATGGGGCACTACCGCCGACTGAAGGCAGAACGAGATCCGCGATGCGACCGGTTCGGCGATGTGTTTCTGGTCGTTGACGGCTGGGCCGGCTTGAATCGGGATTTCGAGATCGTCGACCGCTCGGTCGCCACGATCGCCGCAGAGGGGCTCTCTTTCGGTGTGCATGTAGTGCTGTCCGCGTCGCGATGGGCCGAGATTCGTCCCGCTCTCCGAGATCAGATCGGCACTCGAATCGAGTTGCGGCTCGGCGATCCTGCGGATTCCGAGCTGGATCGCCGACGGGCCCACGACGTTCCCAAAGGCCGACCAGGACGGGGGCTTACGGGTGACGGACTGCACATGGTCGTCGCACTGCCCCGACTGGACGGCGACTATTCGAACTCAGGCCTGGCCGAGGCGAGCGCGCGGGTGGGGGAGATGTTGCGCTGCCGTCACGACGGATGGACCGCGCCACCGATCGCGCTACTGCCGACGCGGATCGACCGCGACAGTCTGGCCCGACGACTCGATGAGGGCATCGTGCTTGGCGTGGAAGAGGCGGAGCTGCAACCGGTTTCGATTGACTTCGCAAAGCAGCTGCACCTGCTGATAATCGGGGACGGCCAGTGCGGCAAGACCTCCACGTTGCGAACCGTCTGCCGTGAGCTGTTGAGGACGACGAATCCGGGGCAATGCCAACTGGTCGTCGTCGATGTGCGACGCTCACTTCTGGACGTCGTGGAGCCCGAATCAGGACAGCTCGGTGGCTACCTCGCGTCTGCGGATGCGGTCGGCGAGGCGCTACCACGCTTGACCGAGCAGCTGCGTCGACGGATGCCCCCGTTGAATGCCACCGCGGCGCAATTACGTAACAGGTCGTGGTGGTCGGGGCCGGAGATCTACATCGTGGTCGACGATTACGAGTTGGCCGGCAATACCCCGCTGGCCGCTCTCGCGGACTTGCTGCCGCACGCGCGGGACGTGGGTCTGCACCTCGTGGTCGCACGCCGGAGCGGCGGTGCGGCCCGCGCCATGTTCGAGCCGCTGCTTGCCGGGTTGCGGGACAACGGTTGTCTGACCTTGCTGATGAGCGGAAGCCCCGATGAAGGCTTGACCATCGGGTCTGTCCGCCAGTCGCCAATGCCGCCTGGCCGCGGGACGCTGATCAGTCATCGGAGCAGCCCGCAATTGATCCAGGTTGCCTGGAGCCCGTCACCGTGAGAGCCCATCTCGTTGAGGTCGGTCCGAACGCAATCCGCCGATTATGTTGCGGTGTCGGCACAGTCAGCGACAGCGAGCAGGAGCGGATCGCCTTCGAGAATCTCGACGACGCGGTGACTCTGGTCGATCTTCGCCCGACAAAGGTCGAATCGTTGTGGCGTTCGGTTCTGGAGTCGGTGAAGTGCGACGACGCAGACAGCGTCATCGTCATTCACCCGTCGTGGTGGACGCCGTCGCGTGTCGATGTCATCAGTTCCGCCGCAGGGGTTCTCGGTGGCGAGGCCATGACGAGGCCACGGTCGTGGCTGCTGAGGCAGGCGTCTACATCCGAGGCGGTGACAGTCGAGATCGCCGACGGCTTCGTCGTTGTGACTGGCGCGGCAGTGGTGGCCGAAACCCGTCGTCGAGAACAGCGGGCTGTCGTCGAAGCGGTCGTGAACGCCGTGCTGCGGATAGCCGCCACCACCATCGACACCATCGTCATCGATGCGCCGAGGACAGTGCGCGGCGCCGGCGCTCTCGCCGGGCTCATCGCCAGAGAATTGCGGGATGCCGGTGGCATGACCGTGCTTGAAATCGGCGACCTGGAGTTCAGAAAGCTTGCCGCCGCGCTCATTCGGAGCGACAGCGCAGACGGTGTTACCCCATCGGACGGCGCCGGTCGACGTCATTGGAAGCTCGCCCTGGTAGTGCCAATCGTCACCGCGGTCCTGGGTGTGGGTGCATTGCCACAACCAGGACCAACCGCACACGATGTCGTGCCGTCGAACGTCGTCGTCGAAGGTCATGTCGCACTGGAGGTCCCGTCCGGATGGCCGGTGCGACGCGTGGTGGCCGGACCAGGTTCGGCGCGCTTGCAGATCTCGTCACCGTCTGATCCGGAGGTGGCGCTGCACGTGACGCAATCGCGGGTTGCCTTGCCGGGTCTGGATGCCACCGCAGAGTTCCTCAAGAGCGCGATCGACGCGGCGCCGGCCGGCGTCTTCGTCGACTTCGATCCGGCGGGACAGAATGCCGGCCGTGCGGTCGTGACCTATCGCGAGGTCCGGCCGGGTCACGATGTCCGATGGACGGTATGGGTCGACAAAGCCGTCCGGATCAGCATCGGCTGTCAGAGCCGCCACGGAGGTGACCAGGCGGTGAGCAGGGAGTGCGATCGAGCAGTCCGGTCAGCTCGGGCAGTGATGTGAGGGAACCAACCGGGGCCGTCGTGAGTCTTATCTCTCGACAGCGTGTCAGTGCGCGGTCGTCGGGCAGAAAGGAAGTACGTGAACACACCCGTAGCCGGCAATGCACTCAGCACCGACTTCGACCTCATGCGCTCGGTGGCGGCGGCCATCGACACCCGCAACGAGGAAATTCGGGCAACGCTACAGGCCTTCATCGGTCGGATGAGCGGTGTTCCGCCGTCAACATGGGGCGGTATGGCGGCTGCACGCTTCAGGGACGTGGTGCAGCGGTGGAATGCGGAGTCGATGACATTGCATCACGCCCTGCGCGAGATCGCGGAGACCATTCGCTATAACGAAGTCTCGTTGCGAGATGCGGCCGAGAACCACGCGTCCCATATCGGCGCGGCCGGCGGGAATCTGTGAGGCCAGCAGCAATGGACCCGACACTCTCATACAACTTCGACGAGATCGAATGCTCAGTCCGGCAAGAGATCCACACCACGTCGGCGCGCTTCAATTCCGCGTTGCAGGAACTGAAAGCGCAAGTTGCCCCGCTGCAGGAGTTGTGGACTCGTGAAGCCGCGACTGCCTACGGCGTCGAGCAACTCAAGTGGCATCAGGCCGCTGCTGCGCTCAACGACATCTTGATCGACCTCGCGCGTGCGGTGCGTGACGGTGCCGAGGATGTCGCCGCCGCAGATCATCGCGCCGCCGGCGTCTGGCAGCGGTGATCCCATCAAGACTCTGCGCGGCCCACGCGGTAATGGAGAGACCGCGGGGCCGCGCAGTTACATCTGTGTCAGATCTAGGCGGCGTGGTGGCCGCGCCACGGCGCGTGCGCCGACGTCTGCTCGGGTCGGCCAGCCGACGCGGGGCGCAGGCGAGTATCTGCAGCCGACTTCGCATCGTCCCTGGTTGCGCTCTGCACAAGCTCGCGGATGCCCAACCAGGCCGCGGCGATCGTCGCGCTCGCCAACGCAAGACCCACCAGTAACACCGGGTCGACGAAGGTGAACAACAAGACGGCGGCGGCGAGGCCCCAGAGCAGCTCGGCGCGCCTGTCCCAGAACTTCGCAGCGAGTGAGCGGTCAACCTGCTTGGGTCCAGTAATCGTGGTCTTCGGCATGTTGACCTCCTAAGAATTGAAATCACCCCGATTTTAATTCATTCAACAGGACGAATGCCTTCGGGGGCGGACGCCCCGCCCGTTCCGGCAGGATCATGGCCCAACTCACACCAGTGCGACCGCGGGATCTCGCCGGACGAGCATCGCCGGCCGCGCTCGAGACGGCGTTTTGACCTGCGTGGATAACCGCCGGTAAGCTGCTGCGTTGGCGTGCGGTACGCCGGGCCTCGGGTCAATGTTGGTCGCCGAGAACATCCCTTTTCCGCAGAGCGCCTGACCGGCACCCGGGTCACCGGGATCCACCTGAGAAGAGAAGGTAAGCGCTGTGCCCACATACACGCCGAAGGCGGGTGACACCACGCGGACGTGGTACGTCATCGACGCCCAGGACGTGGTGCTTGGTCGCCTCGCCGTCGCGGCAGCAAACCTGTTGCGCGGCAAGCACAAGCCGACGTTCACACCCAATGTCGACGGCGG
>JBAWAV010000413.1:0-2144 GCA_049589475.1 Mycobacterium sp. | reverse complement strand
CGGTCGGCCACGTCGTCCCAGTCGTCGACCGCGTCGCGCCCGATCTCCTGGACGATCACCAGCCGCTCACGGCTGCCGTCGTCGTGTCCGAAAGCCGCGCATCCACCTGGATGCAACGACTCGACGTGCAACTGCTCGACGGTGTGTTCCAAGTCCTCGGCGGCGTATTTGACGCCGTTTTTGACCACGATGTCCTTGTCTCGTCCGGTGACGTACAACTCGCCACCGACCAGGCTGCCCAAATCTCCGGTACGCAGCCACGACGTGCCGTCGAGCGTAGCCGCGAACATATCTCGCGAGGCTTGCACCCGGCCGAAGTATCCGGCCGCGACGCTGCTGCCCCGCACCCAAATTTCGCCCTCGACGCCGTCGTTACAGCGTGCACCGGCAGCGTCGACAATGGCAACGTCAAGCCCGCCGCGGGCGTAGCCACAGCTTACTCGGGCGACGCCGCGCGGGTCGCGCCAGACGGCAGGCGACTCGCTGCGCTGCCCGCCGGTGACCATGAGCGTCGCTTCTGCGAGCCCATAGCACGGATAGAACGCCTCGCGACGAAAGCCGACACCGGCGAACGTCTCCGCGAAGCGGTCCAGCGTCGCCGCACGCACCGGTTCGGCACCGACGAACGCGAGGTTCCATCTCGACAGGTCAAGGCCGTCCAGGCCGGCAGCGCCCCGACGCCGGGCAGCGGCAACGCACATCTCGTAGGCGAAATTGGGTGCGCCACTGGTCGTGGCGTGGTGCCGGGTGATCCCCTCCAGCCAGCGCAGCGGATGCTTCAGGAACTGCAGCGGTGTCATCATCACGCACTCGGCGCCCATGAACACCGGTTGCAGCACGTTGCCAATCAATCCCATGTCGTGCTGAAACGGCAGCCAGCCGAGGACCACTGTGGATGCGGTGTGCTCGAAAGCGTCCTCGATCAACGCCTCGTTGGCCATCAGGTTTCGGTGGCTGACCATGACGCCGCGCGGCGAGCCGGTCGAGCCCGACGAGTACTGCAGGATCGCCAGGTCTTCGATCGTGGCGGCTGGTGCCAGCGCGGGTACGTCGGTGGCCGCGAGCTCGTCGACCGCGATACACGTCGTGTCTGCGAGCTCAGGAACCAGATCGCGGGCCGGCAGTATCTCCCGCGTGGTGAGCACGACGTCCGGCCGCGCTTCGGCGACGATCGCACGCAATCGCGGCAGCGTCTGGGCCAGGCGCGACGGGATCGGCACGTGCGCCGGAACGGCGCACACACCGGCATAAAAACAACCGAACAACGCGTCAAGAAACGATGCGTCCTGCGGCAGGAGCAACAACGCGCGTGGCTGCTCCCCGGCGGCCGGGAGGTCGCTCAGTACCCTGGCCACGGCGCGCGCACCGGCGTCGAGCTGGCCCCAGGTCCGGCCGTCGACGGCGCCGTCGTCTGCAACGAAGGAGAATGCGCGGTCATCCGGCCTGGCGCGGGCATGGCGCTGCAACCGATGCGCAAGAGTGGTGCCGTGCACGCAGGCGTCTGGTTCGCCCGCCCAAGCCACGTTCGTCATCACCCTTCCTCAAGCTCCACGAATACCTGCCGCCGCAAGCCGCCGCATTTATTGAGCAGAAGAGGCCGATCTTTTGACATCTTAACAATCTGGCCGGTACCCCGGCAGGGTTTGCGGGCGTCAGTTGTACCGATGGTATGCCTGGTCGCGGGCACCGTGCCACCCGATGTGCGATTGGCTACACGGCATGCAAGAGAAATCAGACAGTGATCGAGGGCCTGGCCGCGACGGCCTCACACGCCCAGGTCGGTCACCCGTTCGAGAAGTCGAACGACACGGCGCCCCTGGCCAGCAGTGACTCCATGGCCTCACCATCGAGCGGCGGGGACAGCAGAAAGCCTTGTGCCCGATAACATCCCAGATCAAGCAGAATCTTGGCCGCGTCCGGAGTCTCGATACCCTCGGCGACCACGTCAAGTCCAAAAGCGTTCGCCAGAGCCATGATCGACTGCACGATCGCCAGATCACCCGAATCCGTGCCGAGATCACGGACAAATCCCTTATCCACCTTGAGGGTGTCGACAGGAAGGAATTTCAGGTAGGTCAACGCACTGTATCCGGTGCCGAAATCGTCCACCGCGATGTGCACGCCGAGGTTCTTGAGTTCGGTGA
>JBAWAV010000412.1:0-10194 GCA_049589475.1 Mycobacterium sp. | reverse complement strand
GCACCACCCTGGCCGGTTCGGGGGTAGGGCATCGGCAACGGCGGCGTCCCGCGCTGGCCGGTCGGCGGGTCCGTCAGCTGCGACGGCAGCAGCGTGGCAGGGTCCAAGCCCAGATCCGAGAATGCCGAGCTGATGAACGGCTGGACGAATTGACCCGGCAACAGGTTCACCACATAAGCCTTGAAAAATGGGCCTGACGCGACCGATTCGCCCAGCGACATGACGTAGGCATTGACCTCCGGAATGACCTGCTGCAGTCGTTCCTTGCGGTTGTCAACGATCGCCAGCACCCCGTTCAGCTTGTCCAGAGCCGGACGCAACTGCTCTCGGTTCTCGCCGATGAACCCCTTCAACTGTCGCGAGACCGCGGAGATGTTGATTGCGACTCGATCCAACGCAGCGCTCTGCGTTCGCAGCTGCGCCAGCAGTGCATTCGTGTCATGCACCAGGCTGACCACCTGGTCGGTGCGCTTGGCGAGCACTCCGGTCGCTTTGGCCGCGTTCGTCAGCAGGGTGCGGAGCTCGGCGTCGCGTTCATCGAGGGTTTCGGCGAATCGCGCCACCCCCTGGACCGCGTTCTTGAGGTCCGGCGAGGTGTGGGCGAAGGTCTGCGCAAGGGTGGCCAGTGACCCGGACAGCTGGTCTGTTTTCAGCCCGCTGATCGTGGTGGCCAAGTCACCCAGGGCGTCGGGCAGCTGATACGGCGACGCCGTCCGATCCATCGGGATGGCACCGTCGAATTGGCCGCTGCCGCGGGGTACGACGTCGACGATCTTGCTGCCCAGCAGCCCTTTGGCTTTGATAGCCGCCTCGGTGCGGTCCCCCAGATGTACGCGGTTGGTGACTTTGAACTTGACCAGAACGCCGGGCCCGTCGAGTTCGATGCTGGACACTTTGCCCACCGGGAACCCGGAGACCTCGACAGCGTTGCCTGTCTTCAGCCCGCCTGCATCGGCGAAGTACGCGGAGACATTTGTGCCCCGGTTGAAGAATGGGAGATTCTGGTATTGCAGCGCGGCCAGCACGACCGCGCTGACCGTCGCGATGCCAATGGCGCCGATGATCAGCGGGTTGCGTTCGGAGAACATTTTCATTTGGGCGCGCACCGCCCGGTGGGCTGACCGGCGACCTTCACGTAGACAGGCTGGCCGCCTTTGCCGTTCAGTTTGAGCACGACATCGCACAGGTAAAAGCTGAAGAAGTCGCCGTACATCGCCTGCCGGTCCATCACCCGGTACTTGTCCGGCAGCGTATTCAGCAGATTGTCGAGGTAATCGTGGTCGGCCACCGCGATGCTGGCAGTGCGGTCGGTCTCCTGGACCACTTTGCGGAACGGCGCGCGGGCTTGCGACAACAGGTCGGCGACCGACCCTGCGGCGGCGTTCGTGTAGGCCACCGCATTGGAAATCTCTGTTTTGTGTTCCGCCAAGCCGTGGATCAACTGCGACAGCGACGTCACCGCTTTGTCCAGCCGGTCACTCTGACCGCCGAGCGACCCGAGCACCACGTTCAGGTTGTCGACGACCTGCCCGATCAGCAGATCGCGGTCGGCCAACGTGTTGGTCACCGCGGCGGCGCCTTCCAGAAATGAGCCGATCGTGGGGCCCTGTCCGTCAAAGGCTTGAATCAGCTGTCCGCTCAACGCGTTGACCTGCTCAGGGTTGAGCGCGCGGAACAGCGGTCGAAAGCCACCGATCAGCGCGTCCAGATCCAGCGCGGGCGCCGTGCGGGTGAGCGGAATGGTCTGGCCGGGAACAAGTCTCTTCACACCCCCGGCCCCCTCCTCGAGCGCCAGGTAGCGGTCGCCGAACAGATTGTCGTAGCGCAGCACCGCCCGCGTGCCTTCGGTGAGGGTTACCGACTTGTCGGCGGTGAACTCAACCCGCACAGTCGCGTCCGAGTTGATGGAGATGTCTTTGACCTTGCCGACCTCGACCCCGGCGATCCGGACCAACTTGCCCTTTCGCAGATTGCTCACGTTGCTGAATTGGGCGTAGTAGGTGTTGCCCGCACCGAAGCGAAGCTGAGCGAAGACTGCAAACAGCAGAAACGCGGCGAGACCGCACACCGTCAGGAAGATGCCGAGGCCCACGATGGTGCCCCTCAGATTTTCCTTCATGGCTCGGTCTCCTGCGTCTGCTGATCGTCGCCACTCGCGGTGGCGCTTCTGGTCTCGATGGCGGTGAAAGTCACGGTGGCGGGGGGCCGGGTGCGGCCGGGGGCTGCCCCGGCCACAGCGGCACTCCGCCGGGCCCGTAGAGCGTCGCGTTAAATGGCGGCGCCCCATTGCCATTGGGCTCCGGGCCAACCGCGGGCCCGGGTATGCATTGCCGGACGCTGGGCGGATACGGCACAGAGTGCGTGACCGAGAACCAGGAAGCGATGCAGGGATGCCCGATGCCCCAGTTGGGCCGCATATCGAGCCCGGTTCCCCAGCCGGTGTTGGTGACGAGCTGGCGTACCGGGAAATTCTTCGATGCGTCCGGCAGCGAGCCGCATCCGGGTTTTCCGCCGGGCCCGCCCTTGGCCAGGTGAATGGGCAGGTTATCGGGATAGACGTACGGGTCGTTGCCCAGCAGCAGTGCGACGTCGAGTTGAAGTGTCCGGCCGTCGGCGCCGCCCCACGCCGCGTAGCCCCCGTTGTTCAGGTACCACGTCACGCCCTGCAGGAAGCAGGTGTACTCGGGGCTGTACTTGTTCAGTAGTTCGGTCGTCGGTTCGAGTTTGTTGATGGATGCGATGAGGTTGCCCCGACTCGTGCCGAGCAGCTCGGTGCCGGCGTTGGCGAACCCAACGGTGTTCAGTAGCAAGTCATTCAGCGCCGACCGATGGTCCACGATGGTGGTGCTGGTCGTGCTCACGGCCTTCAGCGTCGTCAAGATGTCCGGGGCGGCCCCGTCGTATGCGTTGCTGAGTTCCCCGAGCTTGCGCCAGTCTTCGCGGATGGTGCCGCTGCGGGCGTTGAGCGCCAGCAGCACCTGATTGAGGTCGGTGGTGGCCTCGCCCATCCGCTCACCCTGTCCCCGCACGCCCTCGGCCACCGCGGACAGCACTGCGTTCAGCTTCAGCGGATCGACCATCTTCAGCAGGTCGACCACGTTCTCGAACACCGTGTTGACTTCGGTGCTGACATTCTTCGAATGCAACACCGCGCCGGCGGGCAACCGGGCCGTGCTCGGGTTCGGCGGATAGACAAGGTCGACGAACTTGGCGCCGAACGCCGTGGTGGCACTGATCTGAGCCTGCACGTTGGCCGGGATGAACGGGATCTGATCGGGATCGATTTCCAGCCTCAGGTTGGCCGTTTCCCTGCTTTCGCCGATCTCGCTCACCCGGCCGACCTGGACACCCCGCAGCATGACCTTGGCATTGGTCTCCAGCACGAGGCCCGCTCGATCCGATGTCAGCGTCACCGGCACATACGACCGGAAAGTGCCGCTGAAGGCCGCCGTTGTCGAAAAGAGGAAGACACCGATCACCGCCAACAGGATCAGCGTCCACCAACCGCTCCCGAGGCGATGTACTCCTGCTCTGCGTGTCATCGCACTAGCTCGCCAGGTGGAAATTGCCGGACTCGCCGTAGACGGCAAGCGTGATCATCACGATCTCGACGGCCGCGACAACCATCGAGGTACGCACGGCCCGGCCCACGGCCTCACCAACTCCAGCGGGTCCACCGCGAGCGGTGTAGCCGTAGTAGGTGTGCACCAGCATGACGACGACCGCTATCGCTACTGACTGGAAGAAGGACCAGATGACGTCACGGGGGCTCAGGAACGTATTGAAGTAATGGTCATAGACACCGGTGCTCTGGCCGTAGACGGCGGTGGTGCCGGCACGCGAGGCCAGGAAGGCCATCATGACTGCGACGCAGTACAGCGGGATCACCACGATCACCCCGGCGACGACGCGCGTGGACGCCAGATAGCTGACGCTGCGGATGCCGATCACCTCGAGTGCGTCTATCTCTTCGTTGATCCGCATCGCACCGATCTGAGCGGTAGCGCCGGCACCGATGGTCGCCGACAACGCGACGGAGGCGGTCCCAGGCACAATCAGCCGGACATTGAAGTACGCGGACGCAAACCCGGTGAGGGCTTGGATACCGACGGAGGCCAACTGGTTGTAGCCCTGGACCGCGACCAGGGCTCCGGTGGTCATCGTCAGGAAGCCGACGATCACGATCGTTCCGCCGATCATCGCCAGCGCTGCGGTTCCGAGCCCCATCTGCGCGATCAGCCTGAGCATCTCGGTCCGGTAGTTGACAAGGGCGTCGGGAATCGCGCCGAGCGTCGTTGCATAGAACCGCGTCTGCGAGCCGATTCGGTTCCACTCGCCCGCCAGAACGTTGCTGGAGCGCTGCAGCCGCGGATAAAGCCTGCTTGGAAGAGCTACCGTCATGGGTTCACCTCACGACACCGTGAACTGGATACCGACGGCGGTCACGATGACGTTGATCGCGAACAACACCATGAACGTGAACACCACGGTCTCGTTGACCGCGTTGCCGACACCGGCCGGACCACCACCGACGGAGAGGCCCTTGTAACAAGCGATCAAGCCGGCCGCATAGCCGAAAAGCGTTGCCTTGACCATCGACACGACGACGTCGGCAAGGCCGGTAAGTGTGGTCAGTCCCGTCACAAAAGCGCCCGCCGAGACGTGTTGGACGAACACGGTGAAAAGGAATGCGCCGACAAGGCCGACGACGGTGACCGCGGATTCCAGCGCCAACGCCACTGTGGTGGCTGCCAGCACACGCGGGACCACCAATCTCTGCACGGGGTTGATACCTAGCACCCGCATTGCGTCGATTTCTTCGCGGATCGTCCTGGCTCCCAGATCGGCGCACATGGCCGTGGAGGCGGCGCCGGAAACCACCAAAACCGTGACGATCGGAGCAATCTGGTTGACGGTGCCGATCGCCGCGCCGGTTCCCGAGAAATCCCCGGCGCCGATCTCGGTCAGCAGAATGTTGAAGATGAACGTCAGGATCACCGAATACGGAAGGGTCATCATCAGCGCCGGCAGCATGGAAACCCTAGCGACGAACCAACTTTGAAGCAGATATTCGCGCCAGGCGAATGGCGGGGTGAACGTCAACACCGTGGCGTCCAGTGCCATCGCAAACATGTCGCCGACCAAGCGGACCGGCTTGACGACCTGGTGCACGGTCACCATTTGCGCCCCCGGGGCGCGATCAATGCTGCCGCGGCGGGGACATCCTGAGCCCGCATATGCAGATAGTCATGCTCGTTCTGCGGCATGGCCGAAACGATATCGACGCTCTCACTACAGTGACTGCTCCACCAAGAGGGATTGTGAGTCCCCCATCGGGGTCATTTCCGGTGCCTCGGTCCTTGGTGTGCGATTTGCTGTGCACGCGTTGAACACAGCGTTCGGTAATAATTGACTGGCGTGTCGCACGATGCTTTTCGATCGGCCCACCTGCCGCAGCGGGGCGTACCCGCCTGCTCATGCCGACGGTGTCGCGAGCATCGAATTCCTGGATTTGCTTATTCACAACGTATTCCGCGATAGGTGGTTCGGAAGTCTGGAGTGTTATCGCAACGATGTCAGGCAGGTAGCCAGCAGTGCCTGGGCTGTTCGGCCGGTTGTCGAATCCAGTGGACCGGACTCCGCTAATCGGATTTATCTGCAAAACTTGCGGAGCGGTGCCGGTGCGGCGCCAGGCTACGACCCGAAGGAGGCTGCGCGTGCAACGTCGCGAGCCCGCGCTGCGATCCTCCCGGGCCGAACGCGTCGCAGCCGATCTGGAACACGAAATCCTCAGTGCCCGCCTGCCAATCGGGGCTCACCTGGGGCGCCGCTCGGAAATCATGGACCGGTTCGGTATCAGCCCGACGGTGATGAACGAGACGCTGCGCATCTTGCGTGATCGAGACCTTGTCGCGGTTCGGCCCGGACCGGGCGGTGGTATCACGGTGGCGAGCGCGCCGCCGCAGGTGCGTGTGGGCGCGCTGGATCTGTCGTTTCAGCCGTCCACACCACACCCCCTGGATCTGTTCGAAGCCCGGTTGTACCTGGAATTCGGCCTCACCAAAGCGGCTTTCGAACGTGCGACCAGTGACGACGTCGGGGCGATGCGCACGGCGATGGTCGCGATGCGCGCCGCCGCCGATGCCACGCAGTTCTTCGACACCGTGCTGGCATTCCACCGCGTGGTGGCGGCAGCCGCCCATATCCCCGTCCTCGAGGGGATGCACCAACTCATCATCACCAGCATCAAGGCGGTGCTGACCCGCGTCGTCTTCGTCCAGGGTCATGAGCCGCTGCTGGCCAGGAGCCTCGACGTCCACGACGACATCGTGGCCGCCATCGCGCTGCACGATCAACCGTCTTTCGTCGACGCCATCAACCGGCACGATCAAGATCTGATTCGCGCCGACGATCCGGACCGCACCCCGGTCACACCACAGCATCCCTGACCGAACGTCGCCGGCACTCCCCTGTCTCGTCGGCGCGTTTAACCCTGCCCTACTAAAGGCCGTCATGATGTGACGTCGATCATTGTGCATGCAAGTCTTGAATTATGCATCCATAATTGTTATGTTTGCCCCATCTCCCGCTTCAAGTGCTATCTGGAGTTACGGCCATCAACGCTCATCGGTCCACCCGCACAGGCCTTTTCGATGTCCACACCCATGCCATCGATGACGTCCTGCTGGATCTGAGCGAGGTCTATCCGCAGGATCAGTGGCCCAGCATCGAACGCACGGGCGAGACCGAAGCGCGCCTGATGTTCGGTGGACGCCCTTATCGGCAGCTTGACCACCGCGCCTGGTCGCCGGACGCGCGGCTGGTCGATATGGATCGTCAACGCGTTGCGGTGCAGGTACTCTCGCCGATTCCGGTGACGTTCTGCTATCGCGCGTCGGCGTCCGGCGCAGCCGAATTGGCGGAGGCCCAGAACGACTTCTTCGCGCGGGTGGTGCGCCTGCACCCCACCCGTTTCGCGGCGCTAGGCGCCGTTGCCCTGCAGGACCCCGACCGGGCTGTCGATCAGATGCGGCGGTGCATGTGCCAGCCGGGATTTCTGGGCGTCGAAATCGGCACCAGGGTCGGCGACATCGAGCTGGCCGACCCGAGCCTGGACCGGTTCTTCACGGTCGCGCACGAATTAGGTGCGCTGGTACTCGTCCACCCGAGCGATCAGGACCTGCCGCCTCGGTTGACCGGCATCGGTCTGGGCTTCGGCGCCGGGATGCCCATCGAGACTGCAGCGGCCGCGGCCGCATTGATCACCAGTGGCGCGCTGCTGCGCCGGCCCGCGGTACGCATCTGCCTTGCGCACGGCGGCGGCGCACTGCCCAGCATCATCGGCCGGCTCGACAAGGGCGCGATCATCGCAGGCATGTCGGCCAACGCGCCCGATCTGCCGAGTCGGCTCGCCACCCAGTTGTGGTGCGACTCGTTGACTTACAACGATCTGGCCCTTCAGCTCGCCATCGAGGTCTTCGGTCGCGACCATGTGGTGTTCGGATCCGACTATCCGTTTGCGGCAATGCCCGAGCCACTCGACGACATCGTCGCCGCCCTGCCAACCGACCTGCATCGCAGGATCTGCCACGCCAATCTGGAGGACCACCATGGCACATTTTCTGGGTCTGGGACTGACCCACTATCCACTTCTGGCCGGCACCGACGAACACATGGCCGACCTGTTGCGCTGGACGCTGACTGACCCCGACATCCCGGCCGAGGCAAAAGATCCGGCCAACTGGTCGGCCTCGATGCGTTCCGAGTGGGGTACTGACGGCGGTGTCTCGTCAGCGACCCTTCACCGAAAGCTGTTGGTGGAGGACCTCGCTCGGTGCCGCGACGCCCTCGACGAATTCGCGCCCGACGTTATGGTGGTTTGGGGCGACGACCAATACGAGAACTTCCGCGAAGAGGTGATCCCCCCGTTCTGTGTGCTCGCCTATGGCGACGTCGACGTCAATCCCTTCGAGCTGATGAACCATCGCGGCAGCAAGAACGCCTGGGGCCTGCCCGACGACAGCACCATCACATTGCACGGGGATCCCGGCTGTGCCCGTCAGCTCGCCGACGATCTGATCGGCCGGGGCTTCGACATGGCCTACTCCTACCAGAAGCGCGACGACTCACCATTTCCGCACGCGATCCTCAATACCCAACTGTTCCTTGACTACTCCAACGCCGGGGCTCGCTTCGAATACCCGATGATCCCGATCACGGTGAACTGCTACGGGCAGCATGCAATCGCACGCCGCGGCGGGTTGGCGCGGTTCGCCGCCATCGCCGATGAACGACTCGACCCGTCAGGGCCGACACCCGCGCGTTGTTTTGCGTTGGGCCGCGCGGTCGCCCAGGCGTTCGAAGACACTGATTTGCGGGTGGCGCTGGTGGCGTCCTCCAGCTGGTCGCACGCCTTTCTCACCGATAAGACCTGGCACATCACACCCGACACCGACGCCGACCGCAGGCTGTATCAGTTGTTCGTCGACGGTGAGTACGACAAGTGGCAGGCCACGCCGAGCCGCGACATCGTCGACTCCGGTCAGCACGAAATGCTCAATTGGTTCTGCCTCACCGGCGCGGTCGACGAGCTCGGGTTGGACCTTGCGTGGTCGGAGCTCGTTACCACCGATGTCTTCAACTCCAACAAGTGTTTTGCGGTTTTCAACGAAGGAGGCTCCTGATGACGGCGACCGTGGCAGGGATCGCGCTCGAAGCGCACACCGTCGATGCCGGAGGCATCGTGACCAGCTACCTCGAGGCCGGTGCCGGTGAACCGCTCCTCATGCTGCACGGATCGGGTCCGGGGGTGTCGGCAATGGCCAACTGGCAGCACAACATCGGCACACTGTCGCAGCGATTCCGTGTGATCGCCCCGGACATTGTCGGCTTCGGTGCGACCCGACGGCCCGATGACATCGTGTATTCGTTGCGCACCTGGACCGACCACATCTGGTCCTTCCTCGACGCCCTTGGCATCGAGACGACCGCAATCGTCGGCAACTCGCTTGGCGGGCGCATAGCGCTGCAGATGGCCACCGACCGACCGGATCGGATCACCAGGATGGTGCTGATGGGCGCGCCGGGTGTCGGCATGACGTTCACCGAGGGGCTCGCCGCGTTGCGCGCGTACGAGCCGTCTCATCACGCGATGCGGGATCTGCTGCGCAACTACTTCGCAGTCGATCCGACGATGATCACCGATGATCTCGTCGCGATCCGATACCAGGCCAGCATCGCCGACGGTGCTTACGAGGCATACCGCGCAATGTTTTTCGATCCGAGACACGCCGGATCCGAGCTCGGTATCACCGAAGGTGAGGTGCGTGCCATCACCACACCCGCACTGCTGGTGCACGGCCGGGAGGACAAGGTAGTCCCGATGCAGGTCTCCGTCACGATGCTGGGGCTGTTGCCACATGCTGACCTGCATGTGTTCAGCTCATGCGGGCACTGGACCCAGATCGAGCGCGCCGAGGAGTTCTCCGCGCTGGTCGCCGATTACTTGGCACGCCGATGAGTACCGGTACCGAGCCGCGGGTGACCCGGGCAATCGACGTCGCAGCCGAGCTGCCGATCGTGGTCGATGACCCGGTGGCCCAACGCTTCCGGGTGCACCGCTCGGCGATGACCTCACCGGAGATACACCGGGCCGAAGTCGAGCGGATCTTCGGCAAGTCGTGGCTTTACGTCGGCCACGAATCCGAGATTCCGGAACCGGGCGACTTTGTCCGACGCCCGGTCGGCGGGCGGCCGATTTTCATGGTCCGTGGCGTGAAATCCGGGAGCGTCAACGTATTCCACAACACCTGCACGCACCGGGGCGCATTAGTGTGCCGACAGGATTCCGGCAATTCCAAAGTATTCCAGTGCTTCTACCACGCGTGGACCTTCGACTCCGAAGGCCGCCTGAAGGGAGTCCCTGACCGGGACGCCTACGCCGGCGGCCTCAATTTCGACGAGTTGGGACTCAAGCGGGTGGCGCGCGCAGAGTCCTACCGGGGCTTTGTCTTTGCCTGCTTCGATCCCGACATCGAGGACCTGCCCACCTATCTGGCGGGTGCGAAGGACTACATCGATCTTGTCGTCGACGGCTGCGGCGGGTCGGTCGAGATGGCCCGCGGCACCAACCAGTACAGCTTCGCCGCCAACTGGAAGCTATTGGTGGAGAACAGTTTCGACGGATACCACGCG
>JBAWAV010000411.1:0-1986 GCA_049589475.1 Mycobacterium sp. | reverse complement strand
GTCACCTGGGTCGCGATCGAAGCGACCACCGTGATCACCGCGTTCCTGGTCGGGCACCGCCGCACCCGCGCCTCATTGGAAGCCACCTGGAAATACGTGATCATCTGCTCAGTCGGGATCGCCATGGCTTTCCTGGGCACCATCCTGCTGTATTTCGCGGCCCGCCACGCCGGCGCCGACAGCGGCCACGCCCTGGATCTCGACGTCCTCATCACCCACGCGCACGGTCTGGATCCCGGTGTCACCCGGCTGGCCGGCGGACTACTACTCATCGGGTACGGCGCCAAAGTCGGGCTGGTCCCGTTCCACACCTGGCTGGCCGACGCGCACAGCCAGGCACCCGCACCGGTGTCGGCGTTGATGAGCGGTGTGCTGCTCTCGGTCGCCTTCTCGGTCCTGCTGCGCATCAAACCGATCATCGACACGGCCGTCGGAACCGGATTCCTGCGCGCGGGGTTACTCACCGTCGGGTTGGCCACGATCGGTGTCGCGGCGATGCTCCTGACCGTGAGCACCGACCTCAAGCGGATGTTGGCCTACTCCTCGATGGAAAACATGGGACTGATCGCGATCGCCGCCGCCGCCGGCACCACACTCGCGATCGCCGCGTTGCTGCTGCACGTCCTGGCCCACGGGGTCGGCAAGACCGTGCTGTTCCTGGCCGGCGGACAATTGCAGGCCGCCCACCAATCCACCGCCATCGTCGACATCACCGGCGTACTCCGCCGATCCCGGCTGATTGGCGTCTCATTCGCAGTCGGCCTGCTCGTACTCCTCGGGCTGCCGCCGTTCGCAATGTTCGCCAGCGAACTGTCCATCGCCCGCGCGATGACTGACGCCCGACTGTCCTGGCCGTTGGGCGTCGCGCTGGTGCTGATCGTCATCGCGTTCGCAGCGCTGGTCCGCAGTTCGGGACGGGTGCTGGTGGGAACCCCGGCACCAGGATCGCCCGCCATCCAGGTGCCGCTGAGCGTCGCCGGCGCCCTGGTGATCGGGCTCATCGCCAGCCTGGTGCTCGGTGTCGCCGCCGGACCCGTGACGGCACTGCTGCACACCGCTGCCGATCAACTCGTGGTGCCGCGGTGAGCGCGCAGCGGAGCAGCCGCACCATCAGCGTTGAGGAACAGCCCGAGGCGACTGAAGAAATGCTGGCTGCGGGCTACCGGCTGGCGCTGGTCGCCGCCCACGATGACGGCGACGCGATCCGGATCGTCTCGCTATTCCTGGCCGGGATGCCGGATCGGCGCGAGGAACTTGTCCTGACGCTGCCCCGCGACGCCCCTGCGCTGCGGTCCCTGGCGCACCTGTCGTTCCCGGCGGGGCGTTTTGAGCGGGAAATGATGGACCTGTACGGAATTGAGTTGATTGGGCATCCGCGACCGCGCCGGATGGTGCGCCACGCACACTGGCCGCAGGACTGGCATCCGATGCGCGCCGACGCCGGGCCACCACCGGATTTCGCGGCCAGCGGCCGCTTCCCGTTCCTCACGGTCGACGGCGACGGGGTGTACGAAATTCCGGTCGGACCGGTGCACGCCGGGCTCATCGAACCGGGGCATTTCCGGTTCTCCGTGGTCGGGGAGACCGTTCTCCGACTCAAAATCCGGCTGTGGTTCGTCCACCGCGGCATCGAGAAACTCTTCCAGGGCCGCCCCGCGACGGGCGCCGTCGACGTTGCCGAGCGGATCAGTGGGGACACCTCCGCGGGCCATGCTCTGGCGCACTGCCTAGCCGTCGAGGACGCTCTCGGCATCACTGTGCCTGACGAGGTACACCGACTCCGGGCGCTGCTGGTCGAACTGGAACGGCTCTACAACCATGCCACCGACCTCGGGGCGCTGGCCAACGACGTCGGCTTCGCCCTGGCCAACAGCCACGCTCAACGGATCCGCGAACACCTCCTGCGGATCAACGACACCGTGACCGGGCACCGGCTGTTGCGCCGCGCGATTCGCCCCGGCGGGGTGGGGCTGCGCGCCCTGCCCG
>JBAWAV010000410.1:0-4119 GCA_049589475.1 Mycobacterium sp. | reverse complement strand
CCGCAAGATCGGCCACATCAACTTTCTCGGCTGGGATCCTTTAGACGTCGCGGTCTTGCGCGAACGCGGCGAACGGGCGGCACACTGGTTGTCACACGGCGAGTGGACGGACGGATGGGATCCGCATGCCGCCGGCGACGATGCAGCGAAGGGAGTGCGATGAGGTGGGGGCACCTCCCGCGTGCGGGGGAGAGCGGCGCAAATGACTGACCAACCCCGGGTCGGGGTGATCATGGGCAGCGACAGCGACTGGGCGGTGATGGCCGATGCCGCCGAGGCGCTCGCGGAGTTCGACGTCGCCTACGAGATCGGCGTGTATTCGGCGCACCGCACCCCGCAACGGATGCTCGACTACGCAAGCGAGGCCGCCGACCGCGGTATCGAGGTGATCATCGCCGGCGCCGGCGGCGCCGCCCACCTGCCGGGCATGGTGGCCTCGGCCACGCCGCTGCCGGTGATCGGGGTGCCGGTGCCGCTGGCGAAGCTGGACGGCCTGGATTCGCTGCTGTCCATCGCGCAGATGCCCGCCGGCGTGCCGGTGGCCACGGTGTCGATCGGCGGCGCCCGCAACGCGGGCCTGCTCGCGGTGCGCATCCTCGGGGCGTCGAGTCCGGAGCTGCGCGGCCGAATCGTCGCATTCCAGAAGGCGCTGGCGGAGTCGGTGCTGGCCAAGGATGCGGCGCTGAAGCAGCGTCAGGGTAAAGTTACCGGCCAGTAGCCTGGTGACGATAGGGCCGTCGAGGCCGCTGAGGAGCCCGGCGACAGGTCAGGAGTGCAAGCAGGTTAGGAGGCTTGGGAAATGGCTCAATGGGCCGGAGATTCGTCGTTCGATCTGTTCAAACTGCCTGAGGAGCACGACGAGTTGCGCGCGGCGATCCGCGCGCTGGCGGAGAAAGAGATCGCCCCGTACGCCGCCGAGGTGGACGAGAAGTCCCGCTTCCCCGACGAGGCACTGTCGGCGCTGAACGCGTCGGGCTTCAACGCCGTGCACGTTCCCGAGGCGTACGGCGGACAGGGTGCGGACTCGGTCGCGGCGTGCATCGTGATCGAGGAAGTGGCTCGCGTCGATGCATCCGCGTCGCTGATCCCCGCGGTGAACAAGCTGGGCACCATGGGCCTGATCCTGCGCGGCTCCGAGGAACTGAAGAAGCAGGTGCTGTCGTCGCTGGCCTCGGACGGGGCGATGGCGTCGTACGCGTTGAGCGAACGCGAAGCCGGCAGTGACGCCGCGTCGATGCGGACCCGGGCGAAGGCCGACGGGGACGACTGGATCCTCAACGGCACCAAGGCCTGGATCACCAACGGCGGCAAGTCGACCTGGTACACGGTGATGGCGGTGACCGATCCGGACAAGGGCGCCAACGGAATCTCGGCGTTCGTGGTGAACAAGGACGACGAAGGCTTCTCCGTCGGGTCCAAGGAAAAGAAGTTGGGCATCAAGGGTTCGCCCACCACCGAGCTGCACTTCGAGAACTGCCGGATTCCCGGCGACCGGATCATCGGCGAGCCCGGCACCGGTTTCAAGACCGCGCTGGCAACGCTGGACCACACCCGCCCGACGATCGGCGCGCAGGCGGTGGGCATCGCCCAGGGCGCGGTCGACGCTGCGATCGCTTATACCAAGGACCGCAAGCAATTTGGCCAGTCGGTCAGCTCGTTTCAGGGCGTCCAGTTCATGCTGGCCGACATGGCGATGAAGGTCGAGGCCGCGCGGCTGATGGTGTACAGCGCCGCCGCCCGCGCCGAGCGCGGCGAATCCAACCTGGGCTTCATCTCGGCGGCGTCGAAATGCTTTGCCTCCGACGTGGCGATGGAAGTCACCACCGACGCCGTGCAACTCTTCGGCGGCGCCGGCTACACCACCGACTTCCCGGTGGAGCGGTTCATGCGTGACGCCAAGATCACCCAGATCTACGAGGGCACCAACCAGATTCAGCGCGTGGTGATGTCTCGCGCACTGCTGCGCTGAATCGGTTGCCCTAGAACAGGTTTGAGAGGATGTCGGTCAGCAAGTTACCGCCGGTAGCGGTCACTGCGTGAAGGCCGTCACCGGAGGCTGCGCCGTAGTCGAAATCACCTGGGGTAGTGACGAAGCCGCCGGCCTCGGCACTGCTGCCCATGGTGCCGAAGGGGTCAAAGATGGTCTTTCCCCGGCGCACCGGTGGAGTAACTCACAAGCTGGTAAGCACTCCGCAACGTGCGTTATTTGTCTTTTGTCAATTTGCTGTTGCCCTGCGGCGCGGGGACCGCACGGCTAATATTCATTCGCACCATGTCCCGGAATTGCGTTTGCTTTAGCCGCGTTGGCCCGCCGACGCGCGCGCCTCAGTGTGCGCTCGCAGGCGAGCTCACGTCATGGGGAAAATTCCCCTTCTTTTGCGACATGTCGCGGTAAATCCGAGGCGAGGAGGGGCCAACCTTGCCGAGCAACTTGCTTGAGCGCGACGCGCCACTGGCGCAGTTGAGGCTGTCGGCGCACCGGATGGCCCGGAGCGGCAACGGCGAAGTGGTGTTGCTGCGCGGGGAGGCCGGCGTTGGCAAGACGACCGTGCTGGCCAGTTTTGTCAGGCAACTGAATTCCGAGCTGCGGGTATTGCGGGGTTGGTGCGACCCGCTGGGCGCACCACGCCCACTGGGCCCCCTCACCGACGCCGTGTCTGGGCTGGACGTTGCCGCGGCGGCTGGGCTGAGCGCGGCCGTAGATTCCGGGGATACCGCCCAGATCTATCAGCAGCTGTTGTGCGCGCTGGGCGACCGCACCCGGTGGGTGTGGGTCATCGAGGACGCGCACTGGGCCGACAGTGCGACCCTCGATATGGTGCGGTTTTTGGCGCGACGCATTGGCGTACTGCGGTTGCTGTTGGTGATTTCTTTCCGCGACGACGAGCTGTCGTCGACACATCCGTTGGCTGTGACGCTGGGGGACCTGTCGAACTGTGCCGCGGTGACCCGAATCGGGTTGGAGCCGTTGAGTTCACCGGCGGTGGCGGAGCTGGCCGCCGGCACCGGGGTCAATGCCGAGCAGTTGCACCACGTCACCGGGGGTAACCCGTTTTTCGTCTCCGAGGTGCTGGCAGCCGGACCGGTCGCACTGACCCGGAAAGGCTTGCCGCGCAGCATCTCCGAGGCGGTGTGCGGTCGGCTGGCCCGGCTGTCGGGGAAGGCGCGGGAGACCGCGCATGCGGTCGCGGTGTGCGGGCCGCGCGCCGACATCGCCCTGCTGGACAAGATGTGTCCCGAAGCCCGGACGGCGTTGCACGAATGCCTTGGCGCTGGGGTGCTGACCGCCGAGGGGGACCTTGTCGCGTTCCGCCACGAACTCGCCCGCCGGGTCACCCTGGCGCAGATCCCCGACTTCGATCGCACCGAACTGCACAGGCGCGCGCTGACGGTTCTGGCGGAGCCGCCGATCGACCCGAACACACTGGCGGCATTGGCATTTCACGCCGACGAAGCCGACGACAGCGAGGCGGCGGTTCGTCACGGCATTGCCGCGGCCGAACGGTCCGCGGCGCTGGGCGCCAACCGGGAAGCCGCGAACTTGTATGCCCTCGCGCTGCGGCACGCCGACGCCGTCGCGGATGAAGAACGGGTCGTCTGGCTCGAGCGATACGTCTTCGCGTGTTACCTGAGCGGGCAGGCCGAGCCGGCAGTCGCAGCATTACAGGATGCAATCGTGTTGCGTCGCAAACTCGTTCATCAGCTCGAAGAGGGCGACGACCTGCGCTGGCTGTCGCGGCTGTTGCAGCCGCTGGGACATGCCGGCGAGGCGATCGACGCGGCGCACGCGTCGCTGCGACTACTGCAAGATCTCGGCCCGTCGCCACAGCTGGCCTGGTCACTGCTCAACATGGCCCATATCAGCGCCCTCGCGCTGGATCCGGTGTGCGCCCGCTACGCGGCCAGCGCCCTGAACCTCGGTATCGAATTAGCTGATCCTGCAATGATTGTCCGTGCGCGCGGCTACGCGGCGCTGACCGTGGTCTTCAGCAGCGGCACCGGCTGGGACGAGCTCGAGGCGGTGTGGCGCGAGGCGCTGGCGACGCCGGGGCTCGAAGAACACGCCGCGGTGCTCGGCGTACTGATCTGCTGGTACGCCGTGCTGCGCTGCGAACTCGA
>JBAWAV010000409.1:0-5006 GCA_049589475.1 Mycobacterium sp. | reverse complement strand
GAGAGGTCATCTGAGCGGTACCGCTCCAGCCGGCCCCGGCGATGTTCTGGCTCGACGCCCACATCTTGCGGGCCTCGTCCTCCACCGTCTGCGCGTGCACGTCGAAACGGCCCGCCATCGACCGCATTTCGTGCGGGTCAGTCATAAAACGTGTAGGCATTTCTCTCTCCCTTGTTCTTTGAGTTGATGGTACTGGTCGAGACGTCGTCTGCCAGTAGGTCGAGGCGGCGGCGTCGAAATCAGCGGTCGGTCTAGGCGGGCGGCACCGTCCCCCTCCCCGTCATCAGACGAACACCTGCTTCGGCATGACCTTGGGCTTGACGCCGTAGCGCGGCCCACCGATTCCCATGCCCGACTTGCCGCCGGCGGAAGCCATGCCCGGCATGATGCCCGGGGCGCCGCCCGCACCGGTTGCGGCTTCATCGGCGGCAGCGGTCCAGCCGCTGCCGGCCAATGTCGCATCGGTGGCTGTGGCAGCCGGGCCGGCCGCACTCCAGCCGGCCGGCACCGACATCCCGCCGACCTCGGCCGCTGAGCCCATGCCGGCCATCGCGCCGCCACCCACACCGGAGGTCGAGCCCGCCAGCGTCGTGCCGAAACCCAGACCGGCACCGAGCGGTGCGGCATCGCCGATGGTGATACCGAAGGGAGCGCCGGCCGTGAAGTGGGCGAGGGTTCCCATTGCCGACGCCATCATCATGATGCACCAGGACAGTGTCACGTCGAAGGTGTTGACGCTGTCGCCGACCACGCCGATGCCCCAGAAGTTCTGGATGGCTCCGTACAGGCCGCTTAGTGGGCCGCTGGCTGCACTGCTGGCCGCCGGAGTCGCCGCGGCACTCGACGTGCTCTGGAGGTTGCTGAGTATCCCGTTGAGTCCGGAGTTCGATGCGTTGCTGTTGACGGCATTCGCGACCGCGGCCGACTGTGCCCCATTGCCGCCGGGGTTGGTGCTCTGAGCCGGCTCGGTCAACGGCGTCACCTGTGCGGCCGTTGCCGCGTTGGCAGCATAGGTGCTCATCGCGGTGGCATCCTGCGCCCAGAACTCTCCGTACATCGCCTCGTTGGCGGCGATCGCCGGAGTGTTCTGTCCCAAGATGTTGGTAGCGACCAACGCCGCGAGCTGTGCCCGGTTGGCGTACACCACCGGCGGCGGGATCGAGGCCGTGAATGCCGCCTCATACGCCGCCGCCGAAGCGGTGGCCTTGGCGGCGGCTTCGGCCAACTGCGCCGAGGTGACTTGCAGCCATTCGATGTTCTGCTGAGCGGAGGCGGTGGCAGCGGTCGAGGATGTTCCCGTCCACTCCGAGCCGAGCTCCTGGATCACCGACTCGTAGGCGGCCGCGTTGGTGCTCAGCTCCGAACTCAGGGCGCTGAACGAAGATGCGGCGGCCATCATCGGTCCCGCACCGGCGCCGGAGTAGATGAGTGTGGAGTTGACCTCCGGGGGCCGCGCTGCGAAATCAAAAACCATTTCTTAGTTCCTGTCTATTAAGTGAGGTGACTGCGCTTGGGTGGCTTGGCCGGCCAAAGTTGGCCGCGGTCGGTGGCTAGGTGAGCGTCGGCTTGGGGATGGCCGGCATGACCTTCGGCTTGACGCCGTAGCGCGGTGCTCCGAAGCTCGAGCCGCCGCGGCCACCGCCGTTGGCGACCGCAGGCATCCCGGCGATGCCGTTCGTTCCCATCCCGCCGGTGGCCGGCGAGGCGGCCCAACTCTGCGACGCCAATGTGACGGGCGTGCTCGCCGCCGGGATACCGGCGCCGGCTCCGCCGGCCCAGCTGGGCGGCACCGACAGGGCGCCGATCGACGACCCTCCGCCGGCGGACGCCAGCACCGGTGCGGCACCCATCGCGCCGGCTCCACCGATACCCGCCGCTGCGGGGGTTACGTTTCCGGCCAGGGCCGAGCCCAAGCCGCCGATGTCGGCGCCGGCAGTCGAAGGCCCGGCCAGCGCTGTCAACAGACCACCACCGCCGAGGCCGATGAGGTCCGAACCGGCCGATGCCCAGTTACCGACCTGGATGTTGCCCAGGTTGGCGATGTTGCTGTTCAGGATCGAGCCGGTGAGCAGGCTGTTGATGCTGCTGAGCCAGCCGCCGAGGCCGGCAGCAGGCTTTGCGGCGGCCGACGAGGCGTTCTGCGTCGCGCCCGACAGCGAGTTCGCGGCGGCGCCGGCCTGGTTGGCCGACTCGGTTGCCTGGTAGGAGCTGGAACTCTGATTCAGCAGCTGGTTGTACTGCTGCTGAATGGCCTGGAATTGGGCGCTGACCGACTGGTAGAGCTGGCCGTAAGTCGAGAACACCCCCGCCTGCATGATCGACACCTCGTCGGAGGCGGCGGGCACGACGTCCGTGGTCGAACCGGCGGCACCCGTACTCGCCGAGGTGAACGCGTTGGTGATCCCCTCGAGCTGGGTAGCGGCCGCGCTGATCGCTGCGGGTTGTGTATTCAACAACGACATTTGTCTCTCCTGGTGGCAAGAAACCGACCCCGGGAGGGATCGGCCACGTTGGTCACTATCAGTGGATGCAGGAAACCGGCGGCGGTTCCATGGGACTACCTTGGCGTAACCTGAGGGGCGCCGCATACCGCGTTAATGGCTTCTTAACGTGAGGTCCGAATTTTTAACACACGACTTCCCGCGACCGGCCGATTCAGGCTCCCCATCAGGGCTCGGTGGCCAACACGCTAAGTTCGTCGCTGGCCCCCATAGCCCAATCGGCAGAGGCAGCGGACTTAAAATCCGTCAAGTGTCGGTTCGAATCCGACTGGGGGCACCGTGCTAGGCGTGCAGACTGTCTCAGGTTGAATTCAGGTTTCTCTCAGGTCCTAGGTGTCGAGGGTGTGGACGACGATGTCCACGAATCCACACTGAACCCATCGCGGCGGGACGTGCCACCGTCCTAACGGTTTTTTTACGGCAGCTCAGACGATCGGGCCGGGCGCCGCGTCGCGATCCGAACCGTCACCAAGGTCGCGTTGCATCCATGCCACGTCATGCCAGCGGCCGAGCTTCCACACCACCCGTCGGTACAGCCCGGCGTCTTCGAACCCGAGCGATCGATGCAGGCTGTTGCTGGCCTCGTTGGGTTGGGTGATGCCGGCAATCGCCTGGCGATAGCCCCGATCGACGAGCCGTAGCAGCAGTTCGGCGTACAGCGTGGCTCCGCCACCGGTGCGGTGATGGTCGGCGTCGAGGTAGATGCCGGTCTCAGCCGCCCACTGCAGGGCGGGCAGCCGCTTGAGCGCCTGTGCGTACGCGAAGCCGATGACCCGATCATCACGCTGGAGGACAAGCCATTCATGGGTGTCGCGCAGTCCGTTGATCCGCGCGGCCATCTCCGTCACTGCCGGCACGTCGATTTCCCAACTGATCGCGGTGTCCTCGACGTACGGACGGTAAATCGCCACGCACGCGGCGGCGTCCCGTGCCGACGCCCGGCGCACGCTGACGTTGCCGGCTTGCATGCCAGCAGCTTTCCAGCCGTTGGGGCTCGCGTCGACGGCTTATAGTCGACCGGTGTTTGATCCGCTTCCGGGCCCGGACCCCGACGCTGGGAAAGCGCAGGATTCGGGTCCGGGTGCGCCAACCGTATTCATCGCCACACCCATGTACGGGGGCATGGCCATGGCGACCTATACCTATTCGCTGGCGCAGACACCCGCCGTCTTCATCCGCAATGGGCTGGGCCTGCTTTACCAGTACCGGATGAATGACGCGCTGGTGGCGAACGCGCGCAATCAATTGACTCGTCAATTCCTCGAGTCTGAGGCCACCCATTTGATGTGGATCGACGCGGATATCGGATTCAACGCGCTCGACATCGTCAGCATGATATTGGCTGATCAGGACATCATTTGCGGCATGTATCCGATGAAGGCCATCGACTGGGAGCGAGTAGCTCAAGCCGTCAACGAGGGCGTCCCGGTCCAGGAATTGAAGAGCCACGTGGGGTCATTCGTGGTCAGGCCGATGGAAGGTTCCGCCGGCAGCGCTGCCGCCAACTCCGACGGTCTGGTGGAAGTCGCGGCCGGGGGCGCCGGATTCATGCTGGTCAAGCGCGGGCTGTTCGAGGCGTTGTATGACGACGTGCCGACGTATGTCGTCGACGGGATTCCCATCAAGGAGTTCTACACGACGGGCATAGACGCAGAGACGAGCGAGCTGGTCGGCGAGGATTACTACTTCTGCAGGCTCGCACGCAGCCACGGGTTCAAGGTCTATGTGGCCCCATGGGTCCACCTGACTCATACGGGACCGTACGTGTACGACAGCCAGCTCGAGCCGAACTGGCTGACTTAGAGCGACGAGTCCGGTGCGGGCCTTAGCGGCCGCCGCCTGCGCCACCGCCACGTCGGCCGCCGCCTGCGCCACCGCCATCGATAGTGATTGCCGGGTTGCTGATGTTAGTCATGGCGCTGAGTCTAATGTCGAATTCGAGCAGATAACAATGTCATTCGCCGTGAACAACTGGCTGTCAATTCGGTGAACGCTCGCTTAACTCGTCGGCGTCGCGTCTGGGCCCCCACCGCCGCTGTTGCCGAAAATGTATGTGCCCGTATGGTTCAGGCGCACCCAGGGCGCCGCGTAGATCTTGACGCCGCCGTCGCGCGCCAGTTTGCAGAAGTGGTAGTCCTCGGACAGCAGGCTGTTTCCCGCGTCGGGGTCGATGCTCACCGAATAGAAGGCCTTCAGCGCGACGCCCGGGGTCGAGGCATCGACATAGGACGGCACATCGTCGGACAAAGCTTCGAACACGCCGCGCCTGATCAGCATGAAACCGGTTCCTGCGCTGGCGATTTCGACCAGGCCGTCAGCTGTCACCCGATCGGGGGACGTGTCGATCAGGTTCAACACCAGGGAGCGCTCGTACTCGCTCAGGCGCTCCGGGGGCACGCCCTCCCTGGCGGCCCGCGCCACCTCGCGCCAGTGGATCTCCTTCTTGGGGTAGATACCGCACACGATGTCTTTGTCGGCCCGGACCATGCGAACGATGTCGACCGG
>JBAWAV010000408.1:0-9697 GCA_049589475.1 Mycobacterium sp. | reverse complement strand
GAGAGGTCATCTGAGCGGTACCGCTCCAGCCGGCTCCGGCGATGTTCTGGCTCGACGCCCACATCTTGCGGGCCTCGTCCTCCACCGTCTGCGCGTGCACGTCGAAACGGCCCGCCATCGACCGCATTTCGTGCGGGTCAGTCATAAAACGCGAAGGCATTTCCTGGTCTCCTTATCGTGAAGTCAGAGTCGAACGGTGACAGCCGGAGGTTATGCGGTCGCATACCACCGGGCTGCCGTGATTTGCCGCCGTGGCGACGACCGGGCGCCAGCGCTCATGGCGCGCAAAAATACACGGTATAGCTACAAGCATCTTTACATACTTTTTAGATTATAGGAAGCTGCAAACAGACTTGTAGTATGCTCGGTTCATGCGAGTTTCGGTCGCAGTCGCGTGCGTTTTGGTCACCGGGGCGGCGGGCTGTTCGTCCCGCTCGCCGGGGAATACACCGGCAAGCGGGACGGAAGTCGCTCCCCCGCCGGCCATCTCAGACGAGTCGACACCTGGCATTGGAGCAAGTCGAGCCTATTGGGACGCCTCGCACACGCCCAACGTGGGGAACAATGATGGTTCTGCCTATGGCAACGATCCGAGCTTGCCGTCATACCTCGCGCCTACCGGTGCTCCCTATGGCGGGGTAAACGACGGGGGCACTGGCAGGATCCAGTTTTACGACCTGAATATGCCTGCTGTCGACGGAGCCGAGGCTCTTCGGCGTGTCCGAAAAGAGTTACCCGCCGACGCGACGGCCGCTTGGGATCTGCCGTTCGACCAGTGTTATCGACGGGCGTTTAACAGCCCGACCCTGCAGGCTGTTGGGCAGTACATGGCAGACGTTCAGCTTGAGTACATCCAGGCAGACGGGTCTCGAAAGCCGGGTCCTGACACGTTCAACCATGCATGGATTTGGCTAGACAAAGCCGGCTCGCCACCAAACCGTGAAAACGACTGCTCGATGTGGACATCGTGACGCCACGCCGTTCGCGCGGATAGGTGCGATCAGGGGGGCGCCGACGCTCAGGGTATCGATATCGTCGCGACGAGACCCCGATGGTCCGATCCGGGAATCTTCAACGTGCGCACCGAAATTGCCGTGCAGTTCCGAGTGAGTATGTGGTCGATCACGACCCAAGGGGGTAGTCGAGAGTCGGCCGGGAAGGTGGGCTTGATCCCCGCTCCGGATTGCTCGGCGGCATCTCGGTAGCCGTTTTCCAGTAGAGCGCGGAACGGTCGCATGTCGGTTGTGCTGTTGAGGTCAGCGGCGACGATCACGGAACCCGGGCCGGCTTGCTCGCCGACTTCTGACAAGGTGGCCGGCAACCTATTCAAGTCACGCCGCCAGTCATCGATCGGTTGCGGCCAGGGGCCGGCAACGTGCGCCACGACGACCGTTGGGTCTGTCGAGACACCTGCCACCCGTATGCGCGCGGTGAGGAATGCAAATGCGTAACCACCGATGCGCCTCGGTGTTTCTATCGGAAACCGACTCCACATGCCGACTCCGCCAGGACCGTCGCGCGCTTCGAGCCACCGGTAGGGAAATGTTGCGTCAAGGCCAGCGCGGGAAAGCCGGTCAGCTTCCTGCAGGGTGAGTTCTTGGAATGCAACGACATCCGCCTGCTCTTGAGCCGACCTGACGAGAGGGTGTGGATCGGCCATCCCTTCGTAAAGATTTGCCGACATCAATCGAACTTCGACACCCGCGACTCGCCCCTCAGCCGAATGCAGGTACAGGGGGAGCTGGACGGCGAACGCTGCGATCGTAGAGCCCGCAGCGACTAAGGCGAGAATCCAGTGTCGACCCCAGACAAGCAAAGCCGCCGACATGGGCGCGCCGAGCATGAGGTACGGCGACAGCGCTGCCGTGATGAAGGTGACATGGTTGGTGATCGACAAGTACCGCGACGCAAAGGCACAGCAAGCAACGACGAGGGCAGCGAAGCCGATCGCGCTCTGGGCCATATATCGAATCTCCGACGACATCATTCAGGGAACTCAGCTGAGCCCCCAACGGTACGGTCCCGCGCGCGACCGCTGTGCGATGCCTGAATACCGCACGTTAGTATTCAGTGCGCACATCATTCAATAAGTATGTATACTGGCGTTTGAATGAACAATCGGTCTGCACCGATGGCCGGCGTCTTGGTCGCTGCATCCGGATCACCGCAGCGGCCTCGGCCGCGTTCGCCGTCGGTTAGGCCCTGTTAGGGAGAAGCCCGTGTCGTTGGTAGCCAGGCAGCCCGATACCCAGATGACCTCGGCAACGCGCGGCAGCGCGACCGCGCTGCGCGCGGACGTTGTCATCTGTACCTACACCCTGGACCGGTGGGATCTGTTGGTACGGGCAGTCGAGTCAGCACTCGCGCAGACCATCGCTCCGCAACAGCTGATCATCGTCGTCGGCCACGCGGCGCCGGGCGAGCACAACGTCAACGAGGAGCTGCTCGCCCGGTGCCGACAGGAATGGGGCGCTGGTCGCGCCGACTCGCCGGTCGAGATCGTCATCGTCACAAGGCGGTTCGCGGGAACAAAGGGTTCGTCGCTCAACACCGCGCTGCTGCTCACCCGCGCTGAGATCGTCGCCTTCCTCGATGACGACGCCGAAGCGGCGCCGGACTGGCTCGAGCGAAAGCTTGCCGTGTACTCGACACACCCGGATGTCGTTGCTGTCGGCGGTGCGCCACTTCCGGACTACGGAGCGCCCCGGCCGTCGTGGTTTCCGCCTGACTTCGACTGGGTGTTCGGTTGCCACTACCGCTCGCTGCCACAGCGACTCGCTCCGATACCCCACCTGATCGGCACGAGCATGAGCGTGCGTCGCGACGCCATCCTCGCGGTCAGCGGATTCCACGCCGACTGGCACGACGACATGGACCTCTCGCACCGGATTGCCCACAGTTTCGGGCCGGCTGCCGTTTGCTACGAGCCTCGGGCCGAGGTGCGTCACTACGTCCCTCCGGACAGGCTGACCTGGTCGTACTTCTGGCGTCGCTGCTTCTATGTCAATCGCAGCAAGGTGGGCGCGTTCGCTGACATGGGCGAGGCCGGCAATATCGGCGCCGAGTTGCGGTTCGCCGCGAGCGTGCTGCTGGCGTTGGCGCCGGCGCTGTTCGCCGCCCTGACCGGCCACCCCGAGCGACTCCGCCAGGCGGTGGTCGCGGTAGTGGGCGTCGCATTGGCCGGGTGCGGCTACGTCGCCGGCAGGGTGCAGCTTGCGCGGGGACGCCGAACCGAGGTCCTGACGACGGGCCTCAGCGCGGCTCAGATACGTCAGGCCCGCGCTGCCGCGTCTGCGGCTGACAATGCATAACGTCATCGTCGGGACCGGACCGGCCGCGGCAGCGGCAATCCTCGCCCTTGTCGACGATCCGTCCGAGCAAATCACCGTCGTGGACATCGGCGAACGGCTCGCTGATGACACCGCTGCGGCGGTCGAGCGGATGAGTGCGTTGGAGCCGGCGCAGTGGGCCGACGCCGACCGCGAACTGGTCAGCGTGCAGCCGGCGGAACTGACCGGTGCAGGGCTCCCGGAAAAGCGCGCCTACGGCTCGAACCACATGTTCATCGACCGTGGCCAGCAACGCGGCCTCGCCATGCCCGACGACGGAAACGAGAGGGCGGTGTCGGCTGCGCTGGGCGGGTTCTCGACGGTCTGGGGAGCACAGATCATGCCGTTCTCCCGAGCCACATTCCGCCGCTGGCCGTTCGGATGGGACGAGATCGAACCGCACTACCGGGCCGTGCTGGCCGAGGTGCCACTCGCGGGAGAGGAGGACGACTACGCCGCGGACTTTCCGCTGCTGTCGGCGCGTGGGTGCCTGCCGCCGGTGTCCGCTCGGACCGCCGCCGTGCTCGATCGCTACCGCCGTCATCGCGACGCTGTCCGCGCGCGGGGCGTCGTGGTCGGCAAGGCGCGGCTGGCGTTCGCTCCGACTTCGTGCCTGCGCTGTGGCCTCTGTATGACCGGTTGCCCATACTCTTTGGTCTACTCGGCGCGCCACACCATCGACCGGTTCGTCAGCCAGGGTCGAGTGCGGCACATCTCGCGTGTGCTGGTCACCGCCGTCGATCAGCCTGTAGGCGAGACGCCGACCGTTCGCGGCGTCGACCTCGCAACGGGCCGCGCGATGCAGCTCGAGGCCGACCGCGTGTTCGTCGGCGCGGGTGGGCTCGGCAGTACGCGGATCGCGCTCAACTCGCTGAGCGTGCCGCCGAGTGCGGTGGACCTGCAGGAGTCGGTGCAATTCCTGATCCCGTTCGTCTCCCGCCGCACGACCGGCGATCCCCGTGAACAGCAGGACTTCACACTCAATCAATTCAATCTTCTGCTGAAGTACGACGACGAGGCGTACACGACCGCTCAGGTGCATTGCTATCCGTACAACCCTGCAGTTGCGGCGGCGCTCCCGGGCTGGCTTCCGGACGGATTGACCGGCGCTGTACTCGGCCGGGTCACCGCGGGGCTGGGGTACCTGCCGTCCTGGCGGTCGCCCCAGATGCGGGTCGACCTGCACGCCCAGCATCGAGACGCCTTGCCCGACATCGCGGTTCGGGTCGTATCGGACCGGCGGCCGGCGATGCTCGGCTCAGTGCTGCGCCGGCTGAGCGCCCTGGGACCCAAGCTCGACCTCTATCCGGTGTTGCCCATGGTGCGGCTGTCCGGCCCGGGCAAGAGCTACCACTTCGGATCGACGTTCCCGCATGGCAAAGGCTCGGACGTGCTTGGCCGCATAGGCGATTTCCGAAACGTCCATCTCATCGACGGCTCGGTGCTGCCGTCGGTGCCGTCGACCACGTTCACGCTCACGGTGATGGCGAACGCTCACCGAATCGTGTCGGCGAGTCGGCATGTCTGACCTCCGTGGCCCGGCCGTGGCAATCACCGGCGCCAACGGGTACGTGGGCAGCGCATTGAGCGCCGCGTTCGCCGCGTCCGGCTACCGCGTGATCGCACTGCAGCGGAACGCGCCGACGGCCGGCGGGAGCGTGGAGTACGTCCGTTACAGCCTGCGGGAGGGACCGGCGGCACCGCTGCCTGACGATGTGGCCGCGATCGTGCACTGCGCCTATGACCTCCACGCCCGTGATCGCGCAGAGATCGAACACATCAATCTCGGCGGCACAGAAAAGCTCATACGCGCGGTCGGTGACGTGCCCGTCGTTTTGATCTCGTCGATGTCCGCTTATTCGGGCACCCAGCAGATCTACGGCCGGACCAAGCTCGCCTGCGAAGGCCTCGTCACCGCGCACGGTGGGACGTCACTCCGGCTCGGCCTTGTCCACGGCGGCGACGACCGCGGCATGATCGGCGCGTTGCGCAAGGTGGCGGCGCTACCTGTCGTGCCGATGCTGCACCCGGACTCATATCAGTACGCGATTCACGCCGACGACGTGGCGACTTGTGTGCTCGCAACGGTCAAACAGCCTCCGCCGCATCGCGTCCTAGGCGTGGCGGCCCCGCGCCGGGTGCCGTTCAGCGAGATCATCCGCACGCTGCGCGCGGCCGCCACATCCACGCCACTGCGTCCCATCCCGGTGACCTCAGCGCTGCTCTACCGGGTGCTGCGCGCGGCCGAGGCCGTTGGCCTTCGGCTCGGGTTTCGTGCCGACTCGCTGCTCGGCCTCATGCATCCAGCACCGGACGTCCCGCACGTTGATTACTGGGCGGAGCGGGGAATTTTACTGCGGGACTTCGTGAAGGATGTCGCGGTTTAACTGCGACATAAGCCGGCGCTGCTGGTCAAGGACTCGGCAAGCCTCTTACCAGCGGAAATTCCGTCTCGGTGAGATCTTCGAAATCACCTGAGACCCTATCCGATCACGCAAATCGTAGTCACCGCATAGTCACCGGCGACCGGGCAAGTGCTGACCAGCACGCCGTCACCGGATTTCAGGTCATGTGTCGGGAAGGTGTGCCTTGACACGCCGCGCACGTCGTCAGATTTCGGGCCGCCGTGATGCAGGCTTGTGTGTTGAACAGAAAGGGCATCGACATGTCTACTGACACTCGCCGTGTATGGCTCGCCAGCCGAGGTTGGTCGGAGGAACAGATCGACGAATACCTCGCCTATGGGCAATTGCCGCCATTCTAATCTGCGTTGCGGGTGCGCTCGTGTTCGCGGAGGCCCCACAACGCAGTCGACGAGTGATCGTAAATGCTGCTGTCGTAACTGCGATCGTCATGGTCGCGGTATCCGGCTAGGAGGCGCTATTGTTCCGCCGCAACCCGACCGTCCCTGTTTGTGCACTCGCAAGCTACGCGGGATGGACCCTCAACGCTTACGCGTCGGCGCTGAACCTGCGAAATGCGGTGATCTTAACGCCTGACGTAGGTGGTTCTTGAATGGTGAGCGATCTTAAGGTGGTCGACCTGGCGGGTTTGGGGGACGGCGAAATCGCCGAACTGAGGCGACGCGGCGACATGTCTGGTTTACGCACTCATATTCTTGATGCCCGCCCGCAATTCATAGAGATTCATGACGCATGGTCAAAGAAGACGGGCCTGACAGATGATCCGCGCCTGACGTCGGACTACTCCCCGATCGCCCAGAGTTCGCCCACCGACGGCCTGTGGGTACGACGCGACCTGGTGGCTGCTGTCGCTGCTCTCGCAACCCGTCCGGTCTCGACACGCTCGCGGCCGCTCCTGCCGAGCAAGCCCTACCAACTTGCAAACCCGTTGGAATCATGCGGCCAGCTGACAGCGCGCGGCTGAGCAGCGCTTGCCAAAAGGCGCCGATTACATTCTCTGATATTGTCGCGCCCAACCGGCGACTGGCAACCCGCGCTTCAGGGCTCGTCCGGACCTGACTTTTATCGCTGCGACGACTTTGGCGATCTCTGGGGCTGTGACCTGCGGGGGCGTTTTACGGGTGTCTTCCAACGCATCTCGATGCCCTCGCTCCACCAAGCGACTCGCGCATCATCCGCGCGAGTTGCTGCACCTGGGGCATATCGATCAGGGTGGCGTGATCACCGGCAAGACGATGAACCGTCACGCTTCCGTGGTGGAATTCATCCCAGCCCAAGAGATCTGCCCCGATAGTGGCTGCGGAGGCTTCGGTCACGAACAGGTGCAAAGGCACCTCATGGCCGGGCTGCTGATAGCGGCAGACGATCTCTGTGGCTCCGCGATAGTCGAATTCGTGCTGTGGCCATAGCGCGCCGGGGCCACCCCGAAGCAACCGGAGCGCGACTTCGGCGTATTTGGCCCACCGCTCCCGCGCGGGCTGTTGACGTAACCGGCGAAGCTGCCATCGCAGTGTCAGCTGGGCTCGCAGCTGTTGCTGCATCGATGGCGCCTCAGTATCCAGCACGCATAGCCAGTCGACTTGGCGGCCGGCGTCGACGGCCTGGCGGGCAATTTCGTAGGCCAGGAGCCCACCGATCGAGTAGCCGACAAGCGCGAGCGGACCATCCGGCTGCCGGTTGCAGATGTCCGAAAGAGCCTGGCTGGCATGGTGTTCGATGCTCAGAGATTGGTCGAATTGTCCACCCCGCTGGTCAGGGACCAGCGCGTGCACCGGTTGCGCGGCACCCCACTCGGCCTTGATGTGTCTCAGGCTCATCGCTGACGGATGATCCGCGAAGATGAAATGAACCGGCGGGCCGGACTCCATTTCGACGGTCTTGCCCGGGTTTTCACCAGTGAGCAACCCGGCAAGTCCGGCAACCGTCCTGCCACCATCGAGGAACGTGGCCAGCGGCAATTGCAAGCCGAATGTCTGTTCGAATTCGGAGATCAGCCGCTGCACCAGCAGCGAGTGGCCGCCCATGTCAAAGAAGTCGCTGTTGACGTCGGTCACGGGCGCGCCCAGCACGTTGGCCCACAGTTGCGCGACGCGTCTTTCCATCGTGTTACCCGGACGCCGAGCCCTGGGGTTCCCGGCTCCCAGCGGCGACGGCGCGGGTAGTGCAGCTTTGTCGAGCTTCCCGTTCGCGGTCATCGGAAACGCACTCAGATAAACGAAAGCGCTTGGGACCATATATTCGGGCAGGCGTTTCGAAAGATAATCGCGCAACTCGGCGGTTGCAGGCTGACGCCCCGCCGCGCCGACGACATAGGCACAGAGCCGCCGATCGCCGTTGTTGCCGGCGGCGACGACCGTGCTGGCGCGGACCGTCGGGTGCTGGTCAAGTACTGCGACGATCTCGCCGAGTTCGATCCGCAGGCCCCGGATCTGCACCTGTTCGTCGAGTCGGCCCAGGTAGACCAGCTGGCCGTCGGCCCGCAGGCGCACCAAATCGCCTGTGCGGTAATGGCGGCAGCCCGCGGCATCGACCAAGAATTTAGCTCGAGTGAGATCTGGATGGCCCACGTAACGGCGGCCGACCGAAACCCCACCGATGACGAGCTCACCAGCGGTGCCGGGCGGGACGGGACGACCATCGGGGTCGACCACCGTCAGTGTGACCCCGGGAATGGCTGCCCCCACCGTTGGGAGATCTTCATACGCGCCCGCTGTATCCGCAGGCGCGACGGTGCCCGAGGTCGACACCACGGTCGCTTCGGAGACGCCATAATTGTTCACCAGCTGGAATGGCAAACCCGCCCTCGGGCGGCGATGAAGTACGTCGCCGCCGGTGAGCATGACCCTCAACGGGGCAGTTTCGGGCCAGTCGAGCGCAATGACCGCCTCGCACAGCGGCGTCGGCACAAACGTCGTCGTGATGCGTTCGGACAGCAACCAGTCACGCAGCACGATGGCATCGGTCCGCACCTCCGCCGGCGGCACGTGCAGCGACGCGCCAGCGGCCAGGCAAGGCCAGATCTCCCAAACAGCGGCGTCGAAGCCAGGACTCGATATCAGCGCGGTCCGGTCGGATTCGGTGGTACCAAAGGCTTTTCTATGCCAGTCGACAAGGTTGCCCAGGCCGGCATGATCGATGATGACGCCTTTCGGGCGGCCGGTGGAGCCTGAGGTGTACACGATGTAGGCGGGATCCCCGCCCGCGACCGGTACCGGAGCAGCCAGTCCCGACGCCGCCCACTGCATCGGTTCTACCGTGCGGGATGCGCGAATTCGTGCGGCCGCATCCGTCTTTGCCACGAGGACGCTTGCACCGGAATCGGCCATCATGAATCGAAGCCGTTCGTCGGGATATTCCGGGTCCATCGCCACATAGCAGCCGCCGGCAGCCAGGACGCCCAGTGCGCCAACTATGAGCTCGATCGATCGTGGTAAGCACAGTGCGACCGGGACGCCGACGCCTACGCCTAATTCAGTCAAGTGCTCTGCCAGGGCGAGTGCTCGCAACCACAGTTGCTCATACGACACATGCCCGTCCGGTGAAGTCAGCGCGATTGCATCCGGGTGCTCGCGCGCGGCTGTTTCCACATGCGCGACTACTCCCATCAGGGCAGGGCTCGGGTGCTGTTCACCCTGTCCGAGCGTCAAAGGCATTATCACGCTCCTCCAGCAACCCTCCTGCCGTTGGGGAGCACTCGCTCCGAGCACCCCCGCGGCCACCTATTTAAATACCGACAGCCTAGCTGAGTTACATCTTACATACTTTTTGAATAATAAAAAGTGATTCTCAGACTAGCGGTATTGCCAAGAGATCCAAAGTCCAGAAAAAAGCCGAGGTCGCAGAACTGCGCGTTGCGTCGACTCGGCTGGACGAACTGGTCGCTCCTCCCGAGCCGCACGCACACCTCGATCCCATGGTCGCCTACCGAGCCTTGAGCACCGAGAC
>JBAWAV010000407.1:0-1962 GCA_049589475.1 Mycobacterium sp. | reverse complement strand
GCGTTGGCTGCGACCGTCAAACTGGGGTTCAAACCTGCGCTGGACGGGAAGAACGAGGTGTCCACCACGTATAGGTTGTGCACTTCGTGCGCCCGGTTTTGGGGGTCGAGCACGCTGGTATTCGGATCGGTACCGAAGCGGCACGTGCCGCAGACGTGGCCCAGATTCGAGTTGTTTTTGCCGCTCCCCACGGGCATTTTGCGGAACGGCTTCAGCACCTCTTTAATCTGCCGCAGAAACACCGTGCGGCGTTCGATTTCGCTGCGGTGCAAGCGGTATTGAAGTCGCAGCCGCTGGCGGCCGTCGGTGCCGGGCTGATCACTCGGCAGAACGCGGTTGTCCAGATAGGGCAGGTCCTCCATGATCGCAGCCAGCACCAGTCCGCCGGTGAAGAACCGCTCGTAAACCTGGCGCACCGCCGGAGTCATCAGGCGCAGCGCCTTCCCCAGCGGGCCGGGTCGGTTGGTCACCATTTCCATCGGCGGCATCGCGCCGAATGACTGCACCGTGCCGTATTTCTGGCCCTCCCAGAAATAGAAGTCGTTGAGCCCGATCTCCTTATTCGCGGCGGTGATCTTGCGCCCGGGTTGCGGCCAGATCTCGATCGGCTCGAGCAGGTGACGCATAAAATTGCGGCCCACCCAATCTGAGCCGTTGGCCAATCCGCGCGGCCATTCACCGGATCGGGAATTGAGTAACAACACCGGGGTGGCCAGCGCACCGGCGGCCAACACCACCACCTTGGCCTTCAGGCTCAGTGTGCCGGAGCGATGCTCGCAGATCACTTCCCGCACCTGGGTGCGGTCTGCCTCAAGGCGGACCACGCGACATTCGGTTAGCAGCTGGGCGCCGTGCTCAACGACGGCCGGCAGCACGCCGTTGCGGGCGGCATCGTTTTTGCATGACCGAGGACACAGATAGGTCTGGCAGGTGGTGCAACCCTCGCTGTAGTCACAAGCCATCGGCAGGTGGTAGGGATGCAGTCCGCGACCTGCCAGATAGTCGACCAGCGGCTGATTATCTGCCGAAAACGGCGGCGCCGCAGGCAGATCGACCCCGGCGGCCTCTAGGCGCAGGGGATCGGGTTGGCCGCGGACCCCGAGCAGCTTCTCGGCCTCGGCATACCAGGGCGCCATCTGCTCATACGTGATCGGCCAGGCTTCGGGCACGGTGGAATCCCCCGGGTCGCGAAAGTTCTGCCGAGGCGTGAAGTCGCGAACGAAAAACCGCTCGCAGACCATGCCATATAAGGCCGAGGAGCCGCCCGTCCCGCTGCCGATGAACGGCACAAACCGCTTCGCGGCGCGTCCGCTGATGTCCTCAATCTCGTCCGTTGAGCGGCCCGCGCGGGCCAAAGCCTCGTAGTAGGCATCTTGGGACCGGGTCGCTCGCGGTTCGGCCACTTCCGGCATCGCCGAGCGAATCGTTCCCGGCGTCCCGGGCAACGTCGAGCGCCCCTTCTCAACAAACAGCACCGTGCGACCTGACTGGGCCAGCCGGTAGCCCAGCATCCCGCCCCCCATGCCGGTGCCCACGACAATCACGTCCCACTCAACGTGTTCCGCCTCGCGCGCGGGCAGTTCGCCGTCAGGCAAAATCGAACTCTTCAGCGGATGATGGGCCAAGATTCGGCGTGGTCTGGGCGAATATGACCCGGCCCCAACTGAGCGCATAGAAGTACCACGAGAGGTAATGCGGCAGCCATTTCATTAGACGGAACCGCGACTCGCGAGCAGTGCGGTCACGCTAGGTCGACGGTACCTCGGCGATGCGGTGGCCAGCGACGTGCGCCTTGGCCGTGACCTCGTGCGACTACTTAAACCCGCCCGACCTCTCGATCGGGATCTCACGAAGGACGGACAAGGCTTCAGAGGGAGATCCACTGCCAGGTCCCACAATTCTGCGTCAAGAACGCGGTGTCACTGGCCCGGATCTGGATTACCTGCGGGCTGCTGGTCTTAT
>JBAWAV010000406.1:0-8137 GCA_049589475.1 Mycobacterium sp. | reverse complement strand
GCTAAATTCCTCGTGTGTTCACCTACACCTTGTTCGGCTGTTTGTCTGCGTGTTGTCACGCAGGCTGCGCGTGTTGTTGCCGCGCAAGCAACCGCGCCTGAGCGAGCCGCAAGCTCGCGACGGTGCGCGCGGCCAGGACCGGCATCGGAACTCGGACAAGGACACCCCCACATGCGCTCAACCGACCTCACCTCCCACTCTCATAACCATTCCACGGCCACGAGGCGGCGCACCTCTGCGCGGCACCGTGTCGTGGCGCCGCCACTGCAGCTGTCCGACGGCGCTGCATCCTCGGTCTTTCGGGCCGTGCGGCTGCGCGGCCCGATTGGCCGCGACGTAATCGCCCAGGTCGCATCGCTCAGCATCGCAACGGTAAACCGCCAGGTTATCGCCCTATTGGGCGCAGGTCTTCTGCGAGAACGTGCCGACCTGGCAGTCTCCGGCGCGATAGGTCGTCCCCGGGTGCCTGTCGAGGTCAACCACGAGCCGTTCCTGACGGTGGGCATCCACATCGGGGCACGAACCACGAGCATTGTGGCCACCGACCTGCTCGGCCGCACTCTGGACGCAGTTGAGACCCCGACACCGCGCAGCGGTCAGGGGCCGGCGCTGGAGTCGCTGGCCGGCGGCGCCCGGCGGTACCTGGGCCGCTGGCACCGACGGCGACCACTTTGGGTGGGGGTGGCGATCGGCGGAATAGTCGACGGTGCCAGCGGCCACGTCGACCATGCTCGCCTGGGCTGGCGGGATGCGCCGGTCGGACCGGTATTTGCCGAGGCGCTGAGTCTGCCGGTGTCGGTGGCCTCCCACGTCGATGCGATGGCCGCTGCCGAGCTGCTGCTCGGTATGCGCCGGTTCACATCGAAGTCGACGACGAGCCTCTACGTCTACGCCCGCGAGACAGTGGGCTACGCGCTGATGATCGGCGGACGGGTGCATAGCCCGGCCAGTGGTCCGGGCACTATCGCCAACCTGCCTGCGCAGTCGGAGCTGCTGGGCGGTACCGGGCTGCTGGAATCCACCGTCAGCGACGAGGCCGTGCTGACCGCCGCCCGTCGGCTGCGCATCCTGCCTGCCCGCACCGGTGGGGCGGATGTCGCCGTGACCGAACTGCTGCGGGCCGCCCGCAGCGGCAACCAGCAGGCGAAGGACTTGCTGGCCGAGCGGGCCAGAGTCCTCGGTGAATCGGTCGCATTGCTGCGTGACCTGCTCAACCCCGACGACCTGGTGGTCGGCGGGCAGGCGTTCACCGAATATCCCGAGGCCATGGAGCACGTGGAGGCCGCTTACAAGGCCCGCTCGGTGCTGCCGCCCCGCGACATCCGGATGACCGCGTTCGGCAACCGGGTGCAGGAAGCCGGGGCGGGCATCGTGTCGCTGGCCGGGTTGTACGCCGACCCGCTCGGCGCCATGCGCCGCGCCCAACCGCCGGCGCCCTCGTTGGAGGTTGCCTCGGAGTCATCGGCCTGACCTGCGCCTTCGGGCGACTTCGAGCCGCCCTGCAAAGATGAGCGTGTGGGCCTCTCTGATCTGACCAATCCGCGTCGCGTCGCGGTGCTGGCCGTGCACACATCGCCGCTGGCTCAGCCCGGTGTCGGTGACGCCGGCGGCATGAATGTCTACGTGCTGCAGAGCGCGCTGCATCTCGCCCGCCGCGGTGTCGAGGTGGAGATCTTCACCCGGGCCACGGCATCGACCGACCCGCCCGTCGCGCGGGTGGCGCCCGGTGTGCTGGTGCGCAATGTGGTGGCCGGGCCGTTCGAGGGCCTCGACAAGTACGACCTGCCCACCCAGCTGTGCTCGTTCGCCGCCGGAGTGCTGCGGGCCGAGGCTGCCCACGAACCCGGCTACTACGACATCGTGCACTCGCACTACTGGCTGTCCGGTCAGGTCGGCTGGCTGGCTCGTGACCGCTGGTCGGTGCCGCTGGTGCACACCGCGCACACGCTGGCGGCGGTGAAGAACGCCGCCTTGGCCGACGGTGACATTCCCGAGCCGCCGCTGCGCATCGTCGGTGAACAGCAGGTGGTCGACGAAGCCGACCGGTTGATTGCCAACACCGATGACGAAGCGCGACAACTGGTTTCGTTGCATCAGGCTGACCCGGCCCGGATCGACATCGTCCACCCCGGCGTCGACTTGGACGTGTTCCGGCCCGGCGACCGGCGCGCCGCCCGGGCCAGGCTCGGCCTGCCGATCGACCGGGACGTGGTGGCCTTCGTCGGTCGGATTCAGCCGCTCAAGGGCCCCGAAGTCCTGCTGCGCGCGGCGGCCAAACTGCCGCGGGCGCACATCGTGGTCGTCGGCGGTCCGTCCGGCAGCGGGCTGGCCGCGCCCGACGGCCTTGTTCGGCTCGCCCGCGATGTGGGTATCTCTGACCGAGTGACGTTCTTACCCCCGCAGTCGCGGGACAACTTGGCCACCGTCTACCAGGCCGCCGACCTGGTCGCGGTGCCGAGCTATTCGGAGTCGTTCGGCCTGGTCGCCATCGAGGCGCAAGCGTCCGGGACGCCGGTTGCCGCGGCCGCCGTGGGCGGCCTGCCGGTGGCGGTTCGCGACGGCGTGACCGGCACCCTGGTGCCGGGCCACGACGTCGATCGGTGGGCGCAGTCGATCGACGAGTTGCTCGAACGGGCTACCGAGACCATGAGCCGCGCCGCCGTGGAGCACGCGTCGCGGTTCTCCTGGGACCACACCGTCGACGCGCTGCTGGCCGGCTATCGCCGCGCGATCAGCGACTTCAGCGCCCGTCGATCGGTCCGTGGTCTGCCGTCGGCGCGCAGGGGACCCCGGCGGCCGTCGCGCAGGAAGGCGTGGGCGTGACTGCCTCGAACGGCGATCGCGCGCCGGTGTCCCACGTCCAGCAGCTGATCGAGGACACCCTGGACGCCAACGAGCTGACGTATTCGCGGCACGAAGGCTCACACGGCGGCCTGACCGGTCTGATCGTCGAGTTGCCCGGAGAGCGCAAGCTCAAGACCAACACCATCCTCAGCATCGGCGAGCATTCGGTCCGCATCGAGGCGTTCGTCTGCCGCAAGCCCGACGAAAACCACGCGGGCGTCTACCGATTCCTGCTCAAGCGCAATCGCCGCCTCTACGGCGTCGCCTACACCCTGGACAACATTGGCGACATCTACCTGGTGGGCCGCATGGCGCTGGCGTCCGTGGATGCCGCGGAGATCGACCGGGTGCTCGGACAGGTGCTCGAGGCGGTTGACACCGACTTCAACACGTTGCTGGAGTTGGGTTTTCGCACGTCGATCCAGAAAGAGTGGGAGTGGCGGGTGTCCCGGGGTGAGTCGTTGAAGAACCTCGAGGCGTTCGCGCATTTGATCGAAGACGACGAGAAAGACGGCTAAGTCGCGACAGCGCGCAGGAAGGCGTCGGCGAACACCACGCAGGCCCGATCCAGGTCCGGCAAGTCCATCTCGGGGATGTTCCTGGCGGCGGGACGAACCATGGTGTGGATAGCGATCGGTGCCAGCATCTGCTGAATCAGCAACGGTAGCGGCAGATCTCGGATTCGCCCGGCCGCGACCTCGCCTGCCAGCCACTGGCCCACACCGGCGAGCATGCGTGGCACGTGGTGCTGCAGGAGGGCGAGGACCGCGGGTTCAGTGGGGCGGGCCAGCACTTCTGCCAGCATCGCCGGCGCCACCCGCGGTTCGCGGCTGAACGCCTCGGCCAGCGAACGGTAGACCCGGTGAACGGTTTCGCCGAGTTCGGCGTTTGGCTCGGCGATCGCTTCGTCGAGGTCCAGGATCGGGCTGTAGCGGTCAAATACCGCGCGCATCAACTCATCTCGGCCACCGAACACCGCATACAAGCTGTGTACTGAGCAATCCGCCTGCGCGGCAACCGCTTCCAGCGTTACAACGGCGAGGCCTCGATCGCTGATCATCGACGCGGCCGCCTGCACCGCACGTTCGCGCACCGGTGGCCGGCCACCGGGTTCCACTCCCGCAGCCCGCACCGCGTCGTCCAGCAGCTGTCGGGAACCGTTCAACCGGCGCACCAGCGTGCTGCGCGACATCTCGGCCTCGCGGGCGATCGCGACCAGCGGCACGTCGGCGACGTCCCTGCCGAGAGTCTCGGCGGCCCGCAGCGCCGCGGCGACCACCTCGGGAGGCACGACGTGGACCGTGGGCGCCGTCATCGGTTCATCGCCGCCGAGACCGGTTGCGGCGCCCGACGGGCGAATTGCGGAGCGCGCTCGGGTCGCACGCCGACGCCCATCAGATAGGCGGGAATTGCAGACAGCTGCGGGACGCGGGCCAGTATGCGCAGCAGCAGGTTGGGTGCCGGGGTCGTGCCGGCATCCATCGCGCGCAGCATCGCCGCGTGCAGGAAGCGCTGACCCGTCTGGGTGACCGCGGTGGGGAATTCGCGACGGCGCTGCACGGCCGCCAAGTCCTGAGCGGTCACGCGGTGATCGCGAAGCGGCGCGGCCAGCAGCCTCGCCGCTGCCACCGCGTCCTGGACGGCCATGTTGATGCCGACACCGCCGGCTGGCGACATGGCGTGTGCGGCATCGCCGATGCATAGCAGTCCGTCGGTGTACCAGCGGCGCAGTCGGTTGAGTCGAATGTCGAGCAGCTTGACGTCGTCCATCGACTCGAGGCCGTGGACCGCCTCGGACAGTTCGGGAACCGCGGCGACGATGTCGTCGCGCAGTGCTTCGATTCCACGGGCCCGCAGTTGCGCGTCGGCACCTTTGCGCAGGAAGTAGCCGGTCTGCAGGTAATCCTGACGCGGGATGATCCCGATGAATTGGCCGTCCCTGAACCGGGGCAGCAAGGTGTCTCCGATGCCGTCAGCCTTGGGCAGCCGGAACCACCAGATGTCGGCGTTGACCGGGTACTCCCGGGGGACGAGCCCGCCCTCGCGACGGCACAGTGACCAGCGCCCGTCGCAGGCGATGGTGAGGTCTGAGCGCAGCTCCCCGGGCCCGTCGGGGCTGTCGTAGCGCACGCCCACCACGCAGCCCCGCTCCCATAGCAGTCCGGTGACGTCATGGTTCATCCGCAGCGTGAACGACGGCTCCTGTTTCCCGGCCGCGGCGAGCAGATCGAGCAGGTCCCACTGCGGCACCATCGCGATGTAGCGGTGAGGCAGCCGCCGCAACCGGGTGAAGTCGATCACCGGTGCCTTCCGGCCGTCGGGAAGGTCCAGTCCCCACCCGGTGAGCTTGGTGTGTGGCAGCGCGTCGAACTGCTCGAAGAGGCCGAGCTCGTCGAGCAGCCGCAGCGTGGAGGGATGCACGGTGTCGCCCCGGAAGTCCCTGAGGAAATCCGCGTGCTTTTCCAGCACGGTGACGTTCACGCCGCCGCGGGCCAGCAAGAGCCCGGCGATCATTCCGGCGGGACCGCCGCCGACGATCACACATGTCGTCTGGTCCGTCATCGCAGGCTCCTCACCTCGTTGTGATACTCGATTACGGGCTAACTGTATACCGGTTCCACACGGAGTCGCGAGTGCCTTGTGACTCACCTCACCGAGCGCCGATCCTGCGGGAGCCCCACGGACGGGAATGAGAGACTTTCTTCCATGGGTGACACGGCCACGCTGGTGCTGCTCCGCCACGGCGAGAGCGAATGGAACGCGAGCAATCAGTTCACCGGCTGGGTCGACGTCGACCTGACCGAGAAGGGCCGCCGCGAGGCGGTGCGCGGTGGCGAGCTGCTGGCCGAGCACGACCTGCTACCCGACGTGTTGTACACCTCGTTGCTGCGACGGGCGATCACCACAGCGCACCTGGCCCTCGATACGGCCGATCGGCTGTGGATCCCGGTGCGGCGCAGCTGGCGGCTCAACGAGCGCCATTACGGGGCGTTGCAGGGGCTGGACAAGGCCGAGACCAAGGCCCGTTACGGCGATGAGCAATTCATGACCTGGCGACGCAGCTACGACACCCCGCCGCCGCCGATCGAGAAAGGCAGCCAGTACAGCCAGGACGCCGACCCCCGCTACATCGACATCGGCGGCGGCCCGCTGACCGAATGCCTGTCTGACGTGGTGGCCCGGTTCCTGCCGTACTACACCGATGTCATCATCCCTGACCTGCGGGTCGGCAAAACGGTGCTGATCGCCGCGCACGGCAATTCACTGCGTGCCCTGGTGAAATACCTCGACGGCATGTCTGACGACGACGTCGTCGGGTTGAACATCCCGACCGGCATACCGCTGCGCTACGACTTGGACGCCGATATGCGGCCGCTGACTCGCGGCGGCAGCTACCTCGATCCAGATGCCGCAGCCGCCGGCGCGGCCGCGGTGGCCAGCCAAGGCGCGAAATAGCGCCCGATCTCAGCAACTCGGCAAACGTCGGGTGAACTGCGCCCGAACACCTGTCTCGCAGCGTGTGACATGCCCTATTTTGGCCTTGCGCTGCTGGGTTGGCGTTCACCTGATTTGTAAGCTTTTCACGTGACCGTGTTCTCGGCCCTGTCACTGGCCGGGGTTTTGTTCCTCGCGGCTATGGCTGTCGGAGTCACCGTCGGCGCCCGCCTGGCGCCGAGGGCGCTCGAACGACGGCAACGGGCGGCGGTCGAAGCGGCCGGAATCACTGTCGCGCAGATGCTGGATCGCATCGTTGCGCTGATGCCGCTGGGCGCCGCTGTCGTGGATCGTCACCGCGATGTGGTCTATCACAACGGACGGGCCAAGGAACTCGGCCTGGTGCGCGAGCGACAGCTGGACGACGAGGCGTGGCAGGCGGCGCGCAAGACCCTGGCCGATGGCGCTGACGTCGAGTTCGACCTGATGCCAGGCAAGCGCCTGGTGCCGGGGCGTGCGGGTCTGTCGGTGCACGGACAGGCGCGGCTGCTCAGCGGTGAGGACCGCAGGTTCGCCGTGGTCTTCGTCTACGACCATTCCGAATACGCCCGGATGGAGGCGACCCGACGCGACTTCGTGGCCAACGTCAGCCACGAGCTCAAGACCCCGGTCGGCGCGATGTCGGTGCTCGCCGAGGCGCTGCTGTCCTCGGCCGACGACCCCGAGACCGTGCGGCGGTTCGGCGAGAAGGTGCTCGTCGAGGCGACCCGGCTGGGCAACATGGTCAGCGAGCTGATCGAGTTGTCCCGGCTGCAAGGCGCCGAGCGCCTGCCGGACATGGGTGCCGTCGATGTCGATTCCGTTGTGGCCGAGGCGATTTCACGACACAAGGTGCCCGCCGACAACGCCGACATCACTGTGCGCACCGATGAGCCCAGCGGCCTGCGGATGATGGGTGAGCAGGCACTGCTGGTTACCGCCGTGGCCAACCTGGTGTCCAACGCGGTCGCGTACTCGCCGCGCGACTCGCTGGTCTCGATCAGCCGTCGTCGTCGCGGTGCGAACGTCGAAATCGCCGTCACCGACCGGGGTATCGGGATCGCCCGCAAGGACCAGGAGCGGGTCTTTGAGCGGTTCTTCCGCGCCGACAAGGCACGCTCGCGGGCCACTGGCGGCACCGGGCTGGGCCTGGCGATCGTCAAACACGTTGCTGCCAACCACAACGGGAGCATCGGGTTGTGGAGCCAGCTGGGCACCGGTTCGACCTTCACCTTGTCCATTCCCGCCTACGAGTCCGACTTCGACACGTCCGAACAACCGCCGGAGCGAGAGATCCGGCCCATGAAGCCCCAACGAGAGGAAGAACTACGCCGATGAGCAGTCTGCTGACCGTGGAGGAACGCAACTGATGACCCGTGCCTGTGACGATGCAGAGCGTCGCGATGAGGAGGAACGGCACTAATGACCAGTGTGCTGATCGTGGAGGACGAAGAATCGCTGGCCGACCCGCTGGCGTTTCTGCTCCGCAAGGAAGGCTTCGAGGCCACCGTGGTGACCGACGGGCCGTCCGCGCTGGCCGAGTTCGACCGGGCCGGCGCCGACATCGTGTTGCTCGACCTGATGTTGCCGGGCATGTCGGGCACCGACGTGTGCAAGCAATTGCGGTCGCGTTCCAGCGTGCCGGTCATCATGGTGACCGCGCGCGACAGCGAGATCGACAAGGTCGTCGGACTCGAACTGGGCGCCGATGACTATGTCACCAAGCCGTATTCGGCACGTGAGCTGATCGCCCGGATCCGCGCGGTGCTACGCCGTGGCGGTGACGACGACTCCGAGATCACCGACGGCGTGCTGGAGT
>JBAWAV010000405.1:0-15956 GCA_049589475.1 Mycobacterium sp. | reverse complement strand
GCATTGACCTGGTCGGGATCCAACGCGCGGAACAGCGGCCGGAAACCGCCGATGAGCGCGTCGACGTCGAGGGCAGGAGAGGTACGGGCCAACGGAATCGTGGCGTTCGGCGGCAATCTTCCGGGGGGACCGGCCCCATCCTCGAGAGCGAGATAGCGGTCGCCGATGAGGTTTTCATAGCGCACGGACGCCTTGGTGCCTTCGGTGAGCCGCAGTCCCTTGTCGATGGCGAACGCGACGTGGACAGTGCCGTCCTTCTCCAGCTTGAGGTCCTTGACCTTTCCCACCTCGACACCGGCGATACGCACGAAGTTGCCGCCCTTGAGCCCCGAGACATTCGAGAACACCGCGCTGTAGGAAGTGCGGGAGTCAAACCGGAACTGCCCGAAGACCGTCACCAGAACGAAGACGAAAGCAAGAGAGACAACAGTGAACGCCACCACACGCGCGATGGCGCCGGCGTCGGTTCTCATTGCGACTCCTTACTTGCTGGCGGGACAGGGTGACCTATGGCGCGGGCGTTGGGGGCGGTGCCGGTGGTGTTCCGGCATCCGCGTAATCCGGTGCGCCATAAGGGGGTTGCCCGGCGTAGGCCGGCGGCAGGCCCGGCGCCGGACCGCCAGGGTAACGGATGAGCGGCGGTTGGGGCGTTCCCTTGGTCACCGGCAAGTAGTTGACAATGCCGGGGAAACCGATGCCGGAGTTGGGCCGGATGTCCAGGCCGGTACCGAATCCGGTGTCGGTCACCAGATACTTCACCGGGAAGTTCGCGCTTGCGTCAGGCAGCGAACCACAACTCGGCCTGCCGCCCGGACCACCCTTCGCGTGCACGATGGGCAAGTTGTCGGGATAGCGGTAAGGGTCGTCGCCGAAGAGCAGTCCGCCGTCGATCATGAGGGATTTGCCGTTGCCCCCCATGTAGGCCCTGCCGCCGTTCTCCAAGTACCAGACGGCGCCCTCGAACGTGCATTTGTAGGTCGGTGAATATTTGTTGAGCAACTCAAAAGTCGGCGCTACCAGGTTGATTGCGCTGACCAGGCTCTGCTCGTTACGGCCGATCGTGTTGATCCCGGCGTTGGAGAATCCGATGGCATCCAGCAGCAGGCCATTAAGCGCTTTTTTGTTCTTGGTGATCGTTACGCTCGTCGTCGAGAAAGAATCAAGCGTTGACAAAAGGTCCTGCGCCGCAACCGAATAGGCCGCAGCGGTCTTGCCGAACAGCTGCCAGTCCTTACGGATGGTGGCTTGTTTGGGGTTGACGGCAACAAGAAATCGGTTGCCTCCGCTGATGGCCTCACCTATGCGCTCGCCCTTGCCGCGGAAGCCGTCGGACAACGCGGACAGCACGCCGTTCAGCTTCGCCGGATCGATGGCGTGAACGATCGACTGCAAGTTCTCGAATACGGTGTTGACCTCAACGGTCGTGTTGCGGCTGTGCAGGACAGCACCTTTGGCCAATTCACGATGGCTGGCGCCCGACGCGGGCACGATGAGGTCGACGTACTTCGCCCCGAACGCGGTGCTGGACTTGATCTCCGCCTCGACGTTGCTCGGCAGGTAGCGGAATTCGTTCGGATAGATTTTGAGCTTCAGCTTGGAGAGATTCGTGCCGGCTGAATCCGCGTAGGACTCGACTTTGGCCACGTCGCCGATCTGGACGCCGCGTAACTTCACCTTCGCGTCGTCTTCCATCACCAAACCGGCCCGGTCAGAGATGACGGTGAGCGGAACGGTCGTCTTCAGCGTTCCTTCGAACGCCATCGCCGTCAGCGTGCTGATCGCGACGATCACCAGGACGAGTACCGGTGCCCACCAAATAGGGTCAACTCCCCGGCGCTGCCTGTTCTCTTTGCTCATCTCAGCCCCCCGACAGGTGGAAATTGCCGGACTGTCCGTACACGGACAGCGTGATGGTCAGCAGAATGAAAACCCCCGCGGTGATCGAAGAACGCACGGCACGACCGACCGCTTCACCGACTCCGGCCGGTCCGCCGGTCGCGTTGTAGCCGTAGTACGTGTGGATTGCCATCACCGCAGCCGCCATCGACAACGCTTCGGTGAACGACCAGAGCAGGTCGGTGGGGTGCAGAAACGACGAGAAGTAATGGTCATACACACCGCGGGATTGCCCGTAAATGATCGTCGTGCCGAATCGAGTCGCCAAGAACCCCATCAGCATCGCGGTGGTGTAGATCGGGATGACCGCTACGACTCCAGCCACGATGCGGGTGGACGCCAGGTAGGTGATGGGTCGGATGGCCATCGCCTCTAAAGCGTCAATCTCCTCGTTGATGCGCATGGCCCCGAGTTGCGCGGTTGCGCCGGCGCCGATGGTGGCCGCCAGCGCCACCCCGGCGGTGGCCGGCACGATGAAGCGGACGTTGAGAAACGCGCCCAAAAAGCCGGTGAGAGCCTCGATCCCGACGTTGGACAGGGTGTTGTAGCCCTGCACGGCGATCAGCGCGCCGGTAGTCAGCGTCAAGAATCCGACGATGACCACCGTTCCGCCGATGACGGCGAGGGCCCCCGTCCCCATGCCCAGGACAGCGATCAACCGCAGTACCTCACCCGGATAACGCCGAACCGCGTCGACGGTAGAGCCGAGCGAGTTGCCGATGAACGCCGTCTGCGCGCCCAGAGTCCGGATGGCGTCGACGACGCCACCCACGAATTGACGGCCGGGGATGTAGGTTTCGTCTTCCTCCTCAGGCGTAGCCAACCCCATCCGCGCGACGTACTTCCGCAGAGCTTCGCTCTCGGACGTCATGGCGAGACCTTCACACCGAACGCGGTGGCCAGGATGTTGATCAAGAACAGGGCCATGAAGGCGAACACGACTGTCTCGTTGACCGCGTTCCCCACCCCGGTCGCACCGCCGCCAACGGATAAGCCCTTGTAGCAAGCGATCAGACCTGCCGACAGGCCGAACAACAAAGCTTTGACGAGGGACACGATCACCTGTGGAAGGCCGACCAGGATGGTCATTCCGAAGACGAACGCCCCCGGCGTGACGTGCTGGACGTACACCACGAAGAAGTAGCTGCCGGTCAGCCCGACAACCGCAACCGCCGAGTAGAGCAGCAGCGCAACGAATGTCGCAGCAATCACCCGGGGAACCACGAGAGCTTGGATCGGATTGACGCCGATGACTTTCATCGCGTCGATCTCTTCACGAATAGTCCGGGCGCCGAGATCTGCGCATATCGCTGTCGCACCTGCGCCGGAGACCACGATCGCCGTGACCACCGGGCCGACTTGGGTGATCGAGGCCAACGCGGCACCGGCGCCGGACAGGTCGCCGGCGCCGACTTCGATCAGCACGATGTTCAGCGTGAAGACGATGAGGACGGTGTAGGGAATCGAGAGCACCAGCGTCGGCACGATCGACACCCTCGCGACGAACCAAATCTGATCGATCAGTTCGCGCATCGCGAACGGGCGGCGAAACGCGGCAGCGAATGTCTCGCCGGCCAGGACAACGAAATCACCCACCGCAGTGGCGGGCTTTGACCACTCGACCCGAGACAGGGTCGACCCCCCAGATTTTTCAGGCACGCGCCAACCCAGTCGGCTGGTTGCCATGTGACGAAGACCACGGACTTAACGCTTGACTAGTTTGCTGAAGCCCGAGATAGGCGGACCCTGGACGGGCCGTCCGGCAGTTCGGAATTACGTGATGGAGCTGCGAAAAGTCTACTCGGCTATTCGACACAGGTGCGAGAACAGCGGTGCTCATTTGGTTTGCTCGCTGTGTCGATCGCCGATGCGACTCATCGCGCTCCTATGTCGAAGGGGAAGGCTTGGGATTCCGCCTAGGTCTGCGGGTACGCACGCGCGCAGCGACGCGACGACACGGTCGCGGATTGACTGCGCACACAAACCACGTCCGTAACTTACGGACGTGGTTTGTGTCGCGGGAGGTTTCGAATCAACCAGAGATAATCTTTGCTGACCCCGCGTCGAGGGCGGTGACCTGCGCAGACGCCGAGGGTCAGCCGGCTCGTGCGCCGCCTTCGGCGATCCGCCGCACCGCCTTGAGGAAGACGTCGATTTCCTTGTGGGTGTTGTAGAAGGAGAACGACGGACGCACCGTCGCTTCCAGGCCCAATCGGCGCAGCGTCGGTTGCGCGCAATGATGACCGGCGCGCACGGCGATGCCTTCGGCGTTGAGCGCCTTTCCTACTTCGAGCGGCTCATGGCCCGCCAGCACGAACGACAGCACGCTCGCCTTCTCCGTTGCGGTGCCCACCAGACGAACGCCGGGGATGTCGGCCAACCTGGGCGTCGCATACTCCAGCAGCGTGTGTTCGTAGGCGGCTATGCGATCCAGACCCAGCCGCTGCACGTAGCGCAGCGCCTCGGTCAGCCCGACCGCGTCGGCGATGTTGCCGGTGCCGGCTTCGAACTTGGTCGGCGGACCTTGATACACCGACCGTTCCAGTGTCACGTCGGCGATCATGTGGCCACCGCCCTGCCATGGCGGTGTCTCGGTCAGCGCTTCCTCGGTGCCGTACAGGGCACCAATCCCGGTGGGCCCGTAGATCTTGTGTCCGGAGAACACGAAGAAGTCGGCACCGAGTTCGGCGACGTTGACCGGTAGGTGCTGGATCGACTGGGCGCCGTCGATCAGCACCCGAGCGCCGTAGCGGTGACCCAACTCGACGATCTTGTCCACCGGGACCACGGTGCCCAGCGCGTTGGACACCTGGCTCGCCGCGACCAGCTTGGTGCGCGGGCCCAACAACTGCTCGAACTCGTTCAGCAGCAGGTTGCCCGCATCGTCGATCGGAGCGACCTTGAGGATCGCACCGGTCTTCTGCGAAATCAGCTGCCAGGGAACGAGATTGGCGTGATGCTCCAGGTGGGTGATGACGATCTCGTCGCCGGGCTGCAGATGCTTGCCGCCCCACGCGTGCGCCACCAGGTTGATGGCTTCGGTGGTGCCGCGAACGAACACGATGTTGTCGGCCGACGGCGCGCCGATGAAGTCGGCGACGGTGTCGCGAGCCTCCTCGTAGGCATCGGTTGCCCGGGCCGCCAACTCGTGCGCGGCGCGGTGGATGTTGGAGTTCTCGTGCGCGTAGAAGTGCGACAGCCGATCGATCACCACCTGCGGCTTCTGAGTGGTCGCGGCGTTGTCGAACCAGATCAGCGGCTTTCCGTGGATGACCTCTTTGAGGATCGGGAAATCCGCCCGCACCGCGTTGACGTCGAACACCTCGTGGTCGTCCGGCAGCTGCGGCAGCGGCTCGGGGGCCGTCAGAAAGTGGTAGTTGCCCTCGTCGCCGACAGGCGCGTCCGGGCTGGCGGGAGCATGTCCCGTCCACCCCAGATCCGGAACCGACGGCGCCCCCGGCAGCCAGTTGGGAGCCGAACCGCGCGGCGCCACCGGAAGGGCTGCGCCCGATCCGGCCAGCACTCCGGGAATCGTCGGCACGATGCCTTCGCTGGGCACCGCGAACGCGCTCAGGTCGGTCGGCGGCAGATAGGGATCCGCGATCCCCCCGGTCGTCGCCGCAGCTGAGGGTGCTGCCGTCGTATCCGGCGCGCTGCCCCGGGGGGCAACGGGCACCGTCTGTGGCGGTGGCTCGGGTTCCGGCGACGTGGGAGCCGGAAGGTAGATGTCGGAGACGCCGAGAAGCGGAATCGGTGCCGGGTACTGAGTCGCAGAGCCCGCCGTGGTCTGAACCGCCGAGGTCGCTGTCGTCGTGTCCGGCACGCTGCCCCGCGGAGCAACCGGTGCCGACTGCGGCGGACTGTCGAAACCCGGCCGGATGCCGGCCGCATACAACTGGCTCGCCATCGCGGCGAGTTCCGTTGCGCTGATGGGCAAGTCGCTTTCGGCGTCTACTGCCCGGTGCTCACTTGTACTCATGGAACTGATCCACGGCAGCGCCATCGAGAACGGCGAGCGCGTCGTCGGTGAGCACGGCCAAGGATGTGTACAGCGTCACCAGGTAACGGGCGATCGCCGACGCGTTGATGCCGGTGAACCGCACCGACAAGCCCGGCGCCTGTTCGCCGACCAGGCCAGGCTGGAACAGGCCCACGACGCCCTGGCGCTCTTCACCGGTGCGCACCAGGATGAACTTGGTCTTGCCGTCTTCGACGGGCACCTTGTCCGACGGAATCAACGGGATACCGCGCCACGTGATGAACTGCGCCCCAAACAAACTCACGACGACAGGCGGCACCCCCCGGTAGGTTGCCTCGCGGCCGAACGCGGCGATGCCCAGCGGGTGGGTCAGGAAGAAGCTGGGCGTCTTCCAGGCCTTGGTGATCAGTGCGTCGAGGTCGTCGGGAGTGGGTGCACCGCCCAGCGTCTGGATGGTCTGCTCGGGAGTGGCCTGCGCCAGCAGACCGTATTCGAGGTTGTTGATCAATTCGGATTCTTGACGCTCTTTGATCGTCTCGATGGTCAACCGCAACTGCTGAGCGATCTGGTCGTGCGGACTGGAGTAGAGGTCGGACACCCGGGTGTGGACGTCGAGCAGTGTGGAGATGGTGCGCAGCGTGTACTCGCGCGGGCTGGTCTCGTAGTCGACATAGGTCTCGGGCAGTGGCTCGTCGGTGCCGGCGCCCTCGTCGGAGTGAATCGCCACCTGCTCGGCGTTGACCACGCGGTTCACCCGGTAGATTCCCGCTTCCACCGGCACCCAGCTGAGTAGGTGCAACAGCCAGCGGGGAGTAATCGTGGCAAGCTGCGGAACCGTCTTCGTCGCGTTGGCGAGCTGCCGGGCACCGAGATCACCAAGCGTCTGAGACTCGTTTTGGGCCGAGGTCATCGTGGTCCTTCCGTCTTGGTCGTGTAATGAGCATGTCGGACGAAGATCTGCCGACCGAGAGCGCCGCCATTGAGCCTAGGCAAGTTTAAAACTCAGCGAGATTTAAAACTGACCGGGGGTAAATGCGGTCGAAACGGGCTCGCCAAGAATCATGCCCTATAGTGAATCCCATGCAACAGGCTGCACAGCTGCGCTTCATTCCTTCGCGCTGCCTTGACCTGCGTTGCTGTTGTTGTTGTTGATTTCCTGACGCCTATCTGACGTTCAAATCCTCGCGCATTTATCCCGCAGGCGGCTGGCTACGCCAGGTCTTGCGGTGAGACCGAATCGCGCTAGGCCGCAACTCCTCAGGAAGATCAACCACTCACATGACTCTGCTATCGATTCCTGCGCCGACGCAGGTGGCGACCGGCCGACGAGTCGTCGTCCGGCCGGCCCACGAGTTGCCTCGCATGACCCGTTACCGGGGCGGGACCTACTCGCACACCGTGGACCGAATCGTGTTCGCCGACGGCACCACCGCGCGCACCGACCTGATCAGGCTCAACCCCAACCTTGACGCGTATTCGCTGGACTTCAGTGGCATCGCGCCGCGTCTGCCGTCCAGATATCAACTGGGGACCTGGTCGGCACTGCCGCAGTTGCGCGCTCGCGGTCGCGAGGCCCAGATCGGCTGGATTCTGCGTCACTCCTTTCCGATCATCTCGACCGCCGAGCTGAGCCGGAAGCTGCGCGCTGCTGGATATCCGTTGGGGGCGGCCAACATCGCCGACCACGAAGCCATCGCGGCGACGCAAGCCGCGATCTGGTACTTCACCAACGGCCTGGCGCTGGACACTCAGCCACTCAACGTTCCGGTCGCCGTGCGGCGCGGCCCGGGGCCCGTCATCACCTACGAATTCGACGGCGAACCCCAGCTCGGCGGCTATTCGGTGTGGACCACCTCGAACGCATCCGTCAACATGCGACTGCAGAAGTCAGCCAATGGCGTTGACTGGCACGATGTTTCGGGTTCGCAACTGATCACCGGTGCAACCAAAGCCCGGTACCAGCGCGGACTGGGCGTTGGCAGCACCGTGTCGTCGAGCAGTCATGGCCGCCGCGGCCGTGGCTTCCGCTACTACCGACTCGTCACGACACCACCCGCCGACGCACCCAGTGTCGGTCACGTCCGCTTCTGGCTCACCGGCACAAGGCATTACCGCAACGCAGACCGGGTCGTGCACCTCTACAACTACTTGCTCGCCGGAGCGAACGCAGCCCTGCGTGAAACCTGCGAACCACAACTTGTCACCAGGCACGCGGTAACCGAAGAAGGTCTCGTCGGCCCGTTCTATGTGCGAACTCCGTTGACGCTCAACGTCACCGACGGGCACGCGTTGGTCGACGCGGATCGCGCCGAGATCGACGGGCCGGTCCAGCCGGGACACGACTTCTACATTCGACCGCTGCCGGGCACATCGACGACCACCTTGATCGCAACGGCAACGCAGGCAATCGCCGCCCGGGTGTTAACGGGCGTGGCCGCGGACGGTGCGCCACAGGGATTCACACCGGTCGCCCTCGCGGTTCCCACTGACGTTGCAATTCACTTCGACATCGGCTGGGATTGAAGTCGTGACTATCGCTGACAACATCACCCAACTGGTCGGGCACACGCCGCTGGTCCGGCTGAATCGGGTAACCGACGGCGTAGGCGCGGAGGTTGTCGCCAAGCTGGAGTCCTTCAACCCGGCAGCCAGCGTCAAAGACCGCCTCGGCGTGGCCCTCATCGACGCGGCCGAAGAAGCGGGCCTGCTCAAGCCCGACACCATCATCCTCGAGCCGACGAGCGGCAACACCGGCATCGCGTTGGCGATGGTGGCCGCGGCCCGTGGCTACAAGTTGACCCTGACGATGCCGGAAACGATGAGCATCGAGCGGCGCAAGCTGCTGCTCGCCTACGGCGCCGAACTCATCCTGACCCCGGGCGCCGAGGGCATGCCCGGGGCGATCGCCAAGGCCGAGGAACTGGCCAAGACCGACCAGCGCTATTTCATCCCGCAGCAATTCGAGAACCCGGCCAACCCGGCGATCCACCGCACCACCACCGCCGAAGAGGTGTGGAAGGACACCGACGGCAAGATCGACATCTTCGTCGCCGGAGTCGGCACCGGCGGCACCATCACCGGTGTCGCACAGGTGATCAAGGAGCGCAAGCCCTCGGTCCAATTCGTCGCAGTGGAACCGGCCGCCTCGCCGGTGCTGTCCGGCGGCAAGAAGGGACCCCACCCGATCCAGGGCATCGGCGCAGGCTTCGTCCCGCCGGTGCTCGACATGGACCTGATAGACGAGGTCGTCACCGTCGGCAACGACGATGCGGTCACCTACTCGCGGCGGCTGGCGCGTGAGGAAGGGCTGTTGGTCGGCATCTCCTCGGGCGCGGCGACCGTCGCTGCCCTGCAGGTCGCCCGACGTCCGGAAAACGCCGGCAAGCTGGTGGTCGTCGTGTTCCCGTCCTTCGGCGAGCGGTATCTGAGCACTCCGCTCTTTACGGACGCCGACTAGTCATGCTCGAGGCCTACCGGGACGACATACGGGCGGCTAAGGACCGTGATCCCGCGGTCCCCAGCACCCTGCAAGTCGTCTTCGCCTATCCGGGCGTGCACGCCATCTGGGGTCACCGGCTCAGCCACTGGCTGTGGAACCGCGGCGCGAAGGTGACCGCACGCACGCTCGGCGAAGTCACCCGTGTACTGACCGGAGTGGACATTCATCCGGGTGCCACCCTCGGCAAAGGCCTGTTCATCGACCACGCCACCGGAGTGGTGATCGGCGAGACCGCCGAAGTCGGCGACGACGTCACGATCTATCACGGCGTCACCCTCGGCGGCAGCGGCAATGACACCGGAAAACGTCACCCGACCATCGGCGACCGGGTGACCATCGGTGCCGGCGCCAAAGTCTTGGGCGCGATCAAGATCGGCGACGACAGCCGGATCGGCGCAAACGCCGTCGTGGTCAAGGAAGTGCCGTCCAGCTCTGTCGTTGTCGGCGTGCCCGGACAGATCATCAGCCGGGCCAAGTCGGGCACCGGCGACGACTCGATGATGCCCGACTTGGTCGGCGTAAGCCTGCAGTCATTGCTGACCAGGGTCGCCAAGCTGGAAGGTCAGACCAACGGCGAATCGCAGAGCGGCCGCGTCATCCGGCCACCCGAGGCCGGCGTATGGCACGGCGAGGACTTCTCTATCTGAGTGCCAGAGCTCGATCAGACCACCGCGTCGGCCTGCCAGGCGCCGAATCCGCCCAGCAGGTCTGACACGTTCTCAAAGCCAGCTGCTCTGAGCAGGCTGGCCGCCACCAGCGACCGGTAGCCGCTGGCGCAGTACGTCACGACCGGCGCCGTCTTGTCGAGACTTCCCAGCGAATCGGTCAGAGACGGCATCGGAATCTCTTGTGCACCCGGAATTATCCCGCTTTCGGTCTCCCCCGGGTTGCGCACGTCGACCAATTGCAGACCTGGTCGCGCCCTGAGCAATTCGGCGAGCTGCTCGGCGGTGTATCGGGATGCGGTCACGACGACATCTGGACGTTCTGCGAGAACACTTGACAGATCGCGTAATTGACCGATGACCCGGTCGAAGCCCACGCGGGAGAGGCGGGTCTTGGATTCCTCTGCGAGTGCCGCGTCACCGACCAGGACGATGTCGCGATCGGGCGGGATGACCTGGCCGGCGCCTTCGGCGAAGCGTCCCTGCAGGCCGATGTTGACCGCACCGCGCAGGTGACCGGACGCATATGCGTTCGCTTCCCGGGTGTCGAGCAGGATCGCTCCGGAATCGGCGCGCTCGTAGACCTCGAAGACATTCAGCAGCGGCGGCGGATTGTCGTCCAGCAGCGGACGCAGCTCCCGGTTGCGCAGCGAGTCGAACTCGAAGTAGTGCGGTCGCGGCGACTGGCCTGCGGTGATGGAGGCGACGAACTCGTCGACGTCGGTGAACTGCAGCGCGTAATTGTCCCGGCGCTGCTCCCCGATCGTGGAACTGGTCTCGCTCGACATCTGCTTGCCGCATGCCGAACCGGCCCCGTGCGCGGGGAATACGCGGGTGGCGTCGGGCAACTTCAGCAGCTTGTCGTGCAGCGAGTCAAAGAGGGTGCGGGCCAACGTTTCCGAGGACAGGCCGGTGCCGGCGAGTAGGTCTGGGCGGCCCACATCGCCGACGAATAGCGTGTCGCCGGTCAGGACGCCGTAGGGCACCTCGTCGTCGGGGTTTTCGTACACCACGATGGATATCGACTCAGGCGTGTGGCCGGGCGTCGCGAGAATCTCCAGCGTGACGTCGCCCAGCGAGATGCGCTGGCCATCGCGCAACGGCACGAACGGGAACTCGATGTCGGCGTTTTCGCTGTAGCAGATTTGCGCCCCGGTGGCGGCCGCCAGTTCCAGATGACCGGTCAGGAAGTCGGCGTGGATATGCGTCTCGATCACGCGCTCGATGTGCAGACCGTGCTCGTCGGCTTCGGCCACATAGGCCTCGACGTCACGGCGGGGATCGACCACGACGGCTCGTCCGGTGCTCTCGTCCCCGATGAGATACGAGCCCTGCGACAGGCAGTCTAGGTAGTGCTGCGTGAAGATCATATGCATCGCCTCCCCAGGTGTTTCAGACCCTGTTCCTACACCGTTGTCCGGCCTTCAGAGAGCCCGGTGTGGGGGCCGCGACTTCGACGAGACGCTCAGCGTCGCGATTGTGCGGCCTGAGTAAGAGTTTCCCGCCCGCGATGGTTGCCGGCCAGTTGAAATCACCGTGAGTTTGAAAATCGCCTGCCGGTCACCGGGTCGGCAGTTCGACGTCGGCGAAAGACCCGATCCACCGGTGCGGTGGCCGCGGCGAATTCGGTTCACCCGGGCGGTGCACACCGAGCACCAACCAACCGGCGGCGGCCGCGGCGTCGAGCTCGTCAGGCTGGTCGGACAGAAAGAAAATCTTGTTCGCCACTGTGCCGATCGCGTCGGAAATCGTTCGGTACGAAGAGCTTTCCCGCTTGGGCCCGGCGGTGGTCAGATCGAACCAGCCGCTGATCAACGACGCCAGTTCGCCGCCGCGAGCGTAGGCGAACCAATCCTGTTGATTGCGAACCGAACCCGATGAGAAGATGTGCAACGGCACGCCGGCTTGATGCCAGGCCTTCAGCACCGCGGGCACATCGTCGAAGAATTCGCCGTGCAGCGCGCCGGTGCGGAAGCCTTCGGCGCAGATCAAACCTTGCGCGACTTTCAACGGCTCGGCCTTGACGTCGGAATTCAGCCACTGACCGAGGATGTCCGCGACCTCGGTAGGACCCGCGTCAGACCGACCGGACAAGTCACGTGTTTGCGCGATGACCGGATCCGCGGCGCCGCCGAGGTTGTCGGCCAGCCAGGGCGCCAGATGCGCACGGGTGTACTCGTACAGACCCTCGCGTACCGAACTGGTCGGGCTGGTGGTGCCCTCGATGTCGATGACGATCGCGGCGATCACGTCACCGCGAGCTGATCGAGCGTCGGAAAACGTTGTCCGATCGCATCACCGGTGAAGTCGCCGATCCAGCCGTCCTCGCGCTCGAAGAACCGGATCGCCGCGAAATCGGGTTGCGAACCCATGTCGAACCAGTGCCGGGTGCCCGCGGGCACCGACAGGACGTCGCCGCTCTCGCACACCACCGCAAGCACTTCCGGCTCGAGGTGTAAGTAGAAGCAGCCACGTCCCGCGACGAAGAACCGCACCTCGTCTTCGGCGTGACGGTGTTCGGCAAGGAACTTCGAGCGGGCGGTGGTTGCCGTCGCCTGCCAATCGGGGTCGCTGTGATCGGGCTGCAGCGCGGTGACGTCGATATGCCGGTATCGGCCGTCGCGATTGATGGCCGCCACCGGCTCGGCGTATTCGGTCAGGATCTGCTCCGCGGGTCGGCTGACATCGAGATCGGCGGCGACCGGCCAGTGGTCGAAACCGATTCCGCGGGAAGTGAGTTCGGTGTTGATCACGTTGGTCTCGTCGGTGCGCAACCGCACCTCGGCAGCATCGGCGTCGGCCATCACCTGCAACAGCGTCATTTACGTTCCTATCTCGCGGCGCCCGGTCAGCGTCGCCAACTCGCACATCGCCTCCAGACACTCCACCCGGTCGCGGGCCTGAGCGAGATCGGCCCCCCAGGCGGTGATCCCGTGACCGGCGATGAACAGTACCGGCGGAGCGTCCGGGTGTTCGGTCAGGTGCTGCTCGATGTCCGCGCCGACGCGCGTGACGTCGGCGTGGTTGGCGAAGACCGGGACGATGATGGTCTGCTTCGCACCCAGTCCCTTGATCAGCTCGTAACCGCTGAACGTCAAAGTCTCTGCCGCGCCCACGGATTGGGAGGTCGCATACGGCGCGTGCACGTGCACCACCGCCTCCGCGCCGGTGGCGCGGTAGATGGCGGTGTGGATCGCGGTTTCCGCGGACGGACGGCGACTCCCCGACACCCGCTGCGAGTCAGCAATGGTCACCGTCACCATGTCGTCGGCGGCGAGGTCACCCTTGGACAATCCGCTGCCGGTGATCGTCGCGGTCTGCCCGGCGCGCACCGAGATGTTGCCCGCCGTGCCCGGCATCCAGCCGCGCGCGTAGAGGCTGCGGGCAATATCGGCGATCTGCTGTCCCAGAGGAGTTTTCGGTCCGACCCGGCCGTTCTCGGTGACGATCGCGGTGACCAGCTCAGGCGGCGTCACATCGAAGGCAGGATTGAACACCTCGGTGCCCTCGGGGGCCGTTGCGACGCCGCCCACGTGGGTGATCTCGGTCGCAGCGCGCTGCTCGACGACGACGTCGTGCCCGGTGGCCGTCGCGGCATCGCGGGTCGATTCGGGTGCCACGACGATGAACGGGATCCCGTGCCGACAGGCCGCCACGGCCAGCGCATACGTGCCGATCTTGTTGGCGACCGAGCCGTCCGCGGTGATGCGGTCGGCACCGACGACGACGCAGTCGACCTGGCCGGTGGCCATCGCCCACGCCGCGGCGGAGTCGACCGTGAGCCGGTGCGGAATGCCGGCCTCGGCCAACTCCCATGCGGTCAGCCGGGCGCCCTGCAATAGCGGCCGGGTCTCGTCGACCAGGACGTCGGCGATCTTGCCGCGGGCGTGCAGCACACGCAGCGCGCCGAGCGCGGTGCCGAATGCAGTGGTGGCCAGCCGGCCGGTATTGCAGTGCGTCAGGACGCGCAGCGGTCGATCGGGACCCAGCCGCTGCATCAGGTCGGCCGCATGGGTGGCGCATGCCCGGTTGACCTCGGCGTCCTCGGCCAGCATCTGCCGAGCTTCGGCGAGCACGGCGTCCGGACCCCCGGGCAAGGCCGCCAATGCACGGCGCACACCCCAGGCAAGATTCACCGCGGTGGGCCGGGCCGATGCGATGCGCTCGGCTTCCAGCGTCGTCTTCTCGCTGTCGCCGACGTGCGCGTACGCCGCCAGGGCCACCCCGAAGCCGCCGGCGACCCCGAGAGCGGGCGCGCCCCTGATCGCCAGGGTCTTGATCGCGTCGATGACGTCATCGACGGCCGTGATGCGCAGCCAGCGCAGCTCGCGCGGCAATGCGCGCTGATCGATGGCCAGCAGGGCGCCGTCGTCCCAGGCGATAGAACTCTCCGCGACCGTTGTCACAGACTCCATCCAACCCTCACATCGGTCGCGCTTCCAGCATTTGATCCGGCCAGACCTGCAGGTACCCGCCCTGCGATGGGTGAATTCGACAGGACAACCGCGCCGATCTGGACGATGATGGACCGATGCGATTGCTTCTCGCCCTTGCCAGCCTTGCCGTGATGGTGGGCGTCGCCGCGCCGGCGGTGGCGGACCCGCCCCCGCCCAGCGTGCCGGACAACCCGGCCGCGGACGCGACCTTCCTCGACTCGCTCAAAACTGCGGGGATGACGTACAGCAACCAAACCAGCGCCATCGCGGCCGGCAAGATGGCCTGCGACATGATGAACGCGGGGACGTCGGAAAAGGACGTCGTCGACAAGTTGAGCATGCTCAACCCGGGATTGAACTCCGGCGGCGCCATGAAATTCGCGGCGCTGGCGTCGAGCGCCTACTGCCCGGATTACCTGAACAAGTCGAGCGCACCGACCAAGAGCAATTCACCGTTCGGCGGCTTCGGTGGGATGGGTCGCTAGAAACTAGTGCGAGATCAAGCCTGCGGCACGAGCAAAAACAGTGCCCACGCCGCGATCGACTGGGCGTCGGTGATCTCGCCATCGACGATCATCTGCTCCAGCTCGCCGCGGGAGAACCAGGCGCTGTGCATGTCCTGCTCCTCGTGTTCCCGTTCGTGCTGACCCTCGGTGATCCCCGTCGCCAGGAACACCCGGCCGCGCTGGCTGCTCATCCCGGCCGCGACATCGAGCAGACCTAGAAAAACCATCGACTCCGCGCGCAGTCCGGCCTCCTCGCGTAGTTCCCGCTGGGCCAGCGCGGCAGGTTCGACATCGACTAGGTCCGGTGCAGCCCCCTGCGGAAACTCCCACCGCCGCAGCCCCAGCGGATAGCGGAACTGCTCGACTAGGCAAAACCGGTCGCCATCTGGCGCGATCACCAACGCGTAGTCCGGTTTGTCGATCACGCCGTAGGTCCCGTAGCTGCCGTCGAGGCGACGGATCTGGTCCTCCCGCATCGTCAGCCAGCGGCTTCGGTAAACCTCACGCGACGCGACGCGCACAATGTGCTCCATCCACCCAGTATCACGGTGACAGGCCGACGGGTGCACGCTCGTTCCAGATGCGTTGAATAGATAGTTGCTCCCCCGGGTGGACTCGAACCACCAACCCTTCGGTTAACAGCCGAATGCTCTGCCAATTGAGCTACAGGGGACTGGCGCGGAGCGCTCGATGACTCTAGCGTACCGGCGTCCGCACGCCCAACCAGACTGATCGCCCGCCGCAGGGCACCCGGTCGTGGACATGGGGCAGGATGGATGGATCAGCACCAAAACCGGAAGGGACCGCTTTGATCCGATACGTCGTCATGCTGGGACTGGGCTACGTGTTGGGCGCGAAGGCCGGACGTCGTCGCTACGAGCAGATCGTCGGCACGTACCGCGCCTTGACTGGTAGCCCCGCCACCAAATCGATGATCGAAGCGGGACGACGCAAAGTGGCGAATCGGGTCTCGCC
>JBAWAV010000404.1:0-4504 GCA_049589475.1 Mycobacterium sp. | reverse complement strand
AAGAGGTCGCCCCGCCGTTTCGGGCGTGACGTTGGATGTTGCCGGGGACAGGGTCCGATATTGCGGTGGCGTTAGGCGATGGCCCAGGTGGTGCCGGTGTGGGTCAGGCCCATCGTGATCAGGCGGCGCAGGTTCAATGCCGCGACTCGGTGGTGCAGCCAGTGATCGTTCTTGGCGACACCGCGGTAGCGGACTTTGCGGTTGCCTCGGGTGAGCCAGGCAATGGAGCGCTCCACCATGGGGCGGTGCTGGCGGTATTCGGCTTGCCAAGCAGGCTCACGTGCCTGTGCACGGGCGCTGCGTAGGTGCTGTTCGTGGATGCTGATGGTCAGCTTGCGTCCGTGTTTGGCGGTGGTGCATTGAATCGCCAAAGGACATGAACGACAGTATCTTTCGAACTTCGCCCCACCGCTGGGCGTGATACCGACGGTGTGGCCGGCCGGGCAGGTCACGGTGCGGGCATCCAAGTCGATGGTGAAATCGTCGCTGGTGAAACCGCCGGGGACCGGAGTGCGCAACGGTAGTGGCTTGATCACTGCGGCATGTCCGGCAGCAGCCAGCGCGGCTCGGGTTGCGCCGGTGCCGTAGGCCGAATCGCCCAGCACCCGCACCGCGGTGTCTTCGCCGTCGAGTAGCGCCAGTCCGACGACGGCTTCGTGGTTGTCGGGGCCGCTGGCTTTGGTCAACGCGCAGTCGGTGATGATGCCGGTGTCGGGCTCGACCGCGATGTGGGCTTTGAAGCCGTCCTGGCGGCGGTGCACCGTCTTATGCGCGTGGCGGGCGTCGGGATCCACCGTCGAGATCACCCGATCCGGGGCGACCTTCTGCGCAATCTGCCAGTGCCCGTCGGTGCCATCAGAGCCCTCGAAGGGCTCGACATCCTGGCCGGCGACCAGCGCCAGCAACGCCACCGCCTCAGCCGCCCGCGGCGCAAGCTCGTCATCGGGCAGATGCCCGAGCAGCCGGTGGGCGTCGCCGACCAGGCCATCGACCAACAGATCGCGGGCCGCCTTGTCATTCCAAGCGATCGCCGGTTTACCGGGGTCGTCGTAGTCATGGGCGCTGCAGTGTTCGGCGATAACTGCTGCGGCGGCAGGGATCTCGCGGTCGACACCGCGGATCGCGGCGATCAGCTGGGTCACGGTGTCCTGGGTGGCCACCGCGTCGTCGAGGACGGTGGAATCCAAGGCCCGCCGGGTCTTACTCGCGACGGCGCCGGTCGCGGTGACCACGGCCTTGACCGCGTCGAAGATCCGGTTCGGGCGCTCCGAGACCGCCAGCCGGCGCCGCCAATAGGTCAACGTGGTCGAATGAAACGCACCAGCTGTGATCGGCAGCCCGCAGGCCGCCTTCCAACGCAGGTCGAAGGTCACCGCATCCACGGTCTCGTTGTCCGACAAACCGTGCAATGCCTGCAAGGTGATCACGCTGGCCATCACCTCGGCCGGCACGCTAGGCCGGCCACGCCGCGAGGGAAACAGATCGGCGAACATCTCCTCTGGAAACAACTCACTGCGATGGACTGCCAGAAACGCAAACATGCTGTCGGGCTTCAAAAGATGCCCGGCAACCGACTCTGCATCCAACAACTCACGCTGATCATCAGATCGACCCTGCACCCACCAATCATCCCCAAAACCCCAGGACAATCACGCCCGCCACGCGGGATTAATTCAGCAGGCTCCTAGCCGTACAGCTCGACGAACTTCTTCAGCGACTTCTCGACGTCGCCTTTGACGGCGCGAGCGGCCGCCGCACCCACCGGACCGAACAGCGCTCGCCCGCCCAGCTCGAGGCGCAGGCCGAGATTCGACCCCTGTTCGGTCGCCGATACCGACAGCGTCACGGTGTACTTGGCGCCACCCTTGCCGGATCCCGACAACGCGATCCGCTGAGGCGGCTGCCAGGTGGTCACCGTCCACGTCACCCGGTTGCGGAACCCCTTGGCGCGAGCGACGCCGACGACCTCGGCGCCTTCGCTCAGCTCGTCGGGAAGCTCGCTGCGCCAGCCCTCGTGCATGGACAGCCAGTCGCCGAGCTCGGACAGGTCGGACACGTGGTCCCACATGTCCTGCGGGCTCATCGGCACATCGGCCTTGACGTCCACAGCGGCCATCAGTGACTCGGCCCGCCGCGGAGCCGGTTGCCCAGGCGCAGGCCCGGCAGCAGCAGGGTGCGCGGCATGTACCGGCCGCCGATGCTGACGGCCTTGGGGACGATCCCGGGCACCACGCTGCGTTTCCCGTCGACCATTCCGGCGATGGCGGCCTCGGCGACATCGTGCGGTGACACCTGTGCGATCGGAATGCTGAAACGTTCGGCGTTGGCAATCTCGCCCCACTCGGTGGGCACCGGGCCCGGACACAGCACCGTGACCGAAACGCCTGTGCCGCTCAGCTCTTCGTGGACTGCTTCGGAGAATGTCTGCACGAAGGCTTTGGTGGCCGAGTACACGGCCATGTACGGCATCGGCTGGAAAGCCGCGATCGAGGCGATGTTGAGCACCGCGCCGGCGCCCCGTTCGACCATGCCGGGCAACGCGGCATGCGTCAGTTCCATCAATGTCAGCGAGTTGAGGACGACTTCCTCGGATTCCCGCTCGACCGGCAGCGTCTGAAAGACGCCGCTGGTGCCGAAACCGGCGCTGTTACATAACCCGGCAACCGGTTCGGTGCGCAGGCGCTGCGCCAACTGTTCGCGGGATCCGGCGTCGGACAGGTCGAGCGGCAGCACATCGACGTCGACTGAATACTGGGTGCGCAGTTCGTCGGCGAGCTCGTCCATGCGCTCTTTGCGACGGGCCACGAGCAGCAGCGGATAGCCGCGCCTGGCCAGCCCTCTCCCCAGTTCGGTGCCGATGCCGGAGGAGGCGCCGGTGATGACGACGGTTGCCTGATTGGTCGGTTTCGGAAGACTCATGATCGCCTCACCAGTGGATTCCGCGGGTGGCCCGCACGAATGTCTCGCTTCGGTTGTCGAAATTCGTTGTGCTGCTGTCGGATTCATCCCCCTTGGCGGCGGACGAGTCGTCGAACATGCTGAACGCCCGGTTACGCACCCGGTCCATGACTGCGGGGTTGACGGCGTCGGCCAGGGCCGCGAACTGTCCGAAGGGCGAGCTGGCCCGGCGCGGCCGCTGCACGATCGCGTCGGTGATCACGCCGGCGGCCTGGTCCGGTGTCAGCGCCGGGAACTTGTCGTACATCTTGGTGGGGCTGATCATCGGGGTCCGCACCAGCGCCATGTGCACGGTGGTGAATTTGATGTCGTCGTCGACGACTTCGGCCTGCAGTGCGTCGCAGAGGCTGTCCAGCGCGGACTTGCTGGCGATGTAGGCGCCGAAGCGTGGCGCCCGGGTCTGCACGCCGACCGAGGACACGTTGATGATCTGCCCGAATCCGCGTTCCCGCATGCCCGGGATGAATTTGAGGATTAACTGGACCGCGCCGAGGTAATTCAGCTGCATGGTCCGCTGATAGTCGTGGATGCGGTCGTAGGACAGCGCGAGCGACCGTCGGATCGACCGCCCGGCGTTGTTGATCAGTACGTCGACGCCGCCGAGGTCGGCCAGCACTTTGTCGGCCATCGCCGCGATGGCGTCCATGTCGGTCAGATCGCACGGGTAGACGTGCGCGATGCCCCCGCTGCTGCGAATGTCGTCGGCCACCTTTTCCAGGTTCTCCGGCGTGCGCGCGACCAGGACCACCTCGCCGCCGGCCGCCGCGATCTTCTTCGCCGCCGCTTCACCGATGCCCGACGAACCGCCGGTGATGAGGGTGATGGTGTCGTCGACGGCCTCATGCAGGGTGCGGCCCTGCACGGCATCGAGCAGGTTGCGCAGGTAGAACGGTCGATATCGGCCGGCCGAGTTCGGGGTGTTGACGAGGTTGGACATGGCGGCGAACGGCTTCTCGACAAGGCCGGTCAGATCCCCCAGATTCATGGCGTTCTCGCTCCCGGTGGTGATTGCCCTGGATTCCACACCGAGTCTGCTACACCAATTCCCCAGCGCAGGTGATTCTGTGGCAATCCGGTTGTTACGCCAGGTAATCGCCCGGTGATGGCCTTCTAACTGCCGGGCAATCGGCAGATGGTGCGCTATACGCATGGGAATACTCGGCCGATTTCGCAAGCCCGGCACCGCCACGCTGTACGACAAGATCGGCGGTCACGACGCCCTCGAGGTCGTCGTCGAGGACTTCTACTGCCGCGTGCTCGACGATGATCTGCTGGCCGGCTTCTACGCCGGGGCCGACATGAAACGGGTGAAAGCCAAGCAGGTCGAGTTTCTCAGCTCCATTCTCGGCGGCTCCGTGACCTACAGCGGGTTGTCGATGCGGCAGGCCCATGAAGGCCGCGGAATCACCATGCACCACTTCGCCATGATCGCCGCGCACCTGGCGGACTCGCTGTGTGCCGCCGGGCTGCACCCGGACACGATCACCGAGATACTTTGCGCCGTTGCGCCGTTGGCCGGCGAGATCGCATCGGATGACATCAAGGC
>JBAWAV010000403.1:0-2642 GCA_049589475.1 Mycobacterium sp. | reverse complement strand
GGTGGCGGGGGTGGTGGTGGCAGCGCGCTGCTCGGCGGTGGGGGCGGCGGCTCGCTGCTCGGCGGCGGCGGTGGGGGCGGCGGCTTTGTGGTGGTGATCTCGTCCTGAATGGGCGGCGTCGACGTGGGTGCGGTGCTGGGGGTGGCCAACTTGTTGGTATCGGTGCGGGCGAACAGCAACGAAACGGAGACCACCAGCGCGATCGCCGCGACGATCGCGGCGATGCCGACGATCCACGGCCAGCGCGGCGTGCCCGCCTCCTGCTCGTCCTGAGCGGTGTCGCCGTAGTTGTCGTAGTCGTAAAGGTCGAGGTTCGCAGGCACGTAAGGCCCGCTGCTGATGTGTTCGGACTCCGGAGCCGAGTAGGCCCGCGAGTGGATGTCAGTCTGGCCCGTCGAGGTGTCGGGCTCGGACTCCCCCACCGACGTCTCGGCGAATTCGGCGCCGCCGTGCTCGAATTCGTTGTCGCCTTGGCTGGGCTCGACGTCGGGTTCCCGTTCTTCGGACTCCGGTCCCGGTGGATTCGGCCCGCTCATGTCTGTCTGTCCTGTTCGACTACTTCACCGGCGCGTGCGGCACCGCGGCTGTGTTTTTGAGCGCGCGCTCCGATGCTCCTCATTGTGCCTGGCGAAACCCTACCGAACCGGAACTCGCGTGACATTCTCGGCGACCCCGTCGCGGGCCAACTGACGCCCTGATTGTGACCTTGAAGTCGACCCTGCCGGCGCGTTCAGTGCTTCTCGGGACCGACGTAGTACTCGAAGACCAGGCCGGCCGCCGAGCTCAGCACGAACACCACGCCGGCGCCGATCAACCACGGCAGCCACAATGCGATGCCGACCGCAGTCACCGAACCCGACAACGCGATCAGAATCGGCCACCAGCTGTGCGGGCTGAAGAATCCCAATTCGCCTGCGCCGTCGCTGATTTCAGCGCCTTCGTAGTCCTCGGGCCGGGTGTCGAGTCGGCGAGCCACGAAGCGGAAGAACGTCGCCACGATCATCGCCATACCGCTGGTCAGCGCGAGCGCGGTGAGGCCGGCCCACTCGATGCCACCGGTGGCGAACCGCCAGGTCAGCAGGCCATAGAGCACCGTGCAGAAGACGAAGAACGCCGCCACGAATTCGAACAGCCTGGCTTCGATGTGCATGGGCTTCCCTACTTACTTGCCTGCGGCGCCATCTCGCCGCGGCGGGTGTCGAATGGGTGGGTGGTGACGGCGACCGGGGACTGGGCGATCGCCTGCAACGCCTGCGCGTTCGTCTTTCCGGCGATCCGCTGCTGGAGGTAGGCCTTGAAGTCGTTGGGCTGCACGACGCGGACCTCGAAGTTCATCATCGAGTGATAGGTGCCACACATCTCGGTACAGCGACCGACAAATGCCCCGGTCCGGTCGATCTTGGCAACCTGGAAGCGGTTGACGGAGTGGTTGGCCGCCGGGTCAGGCATCACGTCACGCTTGAAGAGGAACTCCGGCACCCAGAACCCGTGGATCACGTCGGCCGACGCCAACTCGAACTCGATCCGCTTGCCGGCAGGCAGCACCAATACCGGAATCTCGGTGCTGGTGCCGACCGTCTCGACCTTGTCGAAGTTGAGGTAGGTCCGGTCTTCGGTATTGAGTCCACGGACCGGGCCGACCAGCTCTTCGCCGTGGGAGTCTTTGCCTTCGGGCTTGGAGACCATGGCCGCTTTACGCGCGGGATCAGCGCCGTCGAACTTGAGGGTGCCGTCCTTGAAGTCGACCTTCTGATAACCGAACTTCCAGTTCCACTGGAACGAGGTGACGTCGACGATGACTTCCGAGTCGGACGCCAAGTGCAGCATCTTCTCCTGCACCACCACGGTGAAGTAGAACAGCACCGAGATGATCAGGAACGGCGTCACGGTGAGCACCAGCTCCAGCGGCATGTTGTAGCCGAACTGCCGCGGTAGCTCGGTGTCGGTGGCCTTCTTCCGGTGGAATGCCATCGACCAGAACATCAGGCCCCAGACGATGACGCCGACCACCAGCGACGCGATCACGGCGCCGATCCACAGCTGCCGGTTCCAATCACCTTCCTCGGTGATGCCCTTCGGCCAGCCCAACGCGAAGGCGTCTGACCAACTGCAGCCGCTCAGGGTTACCGCCAGCAGCCCGATCATGCCGGCCAGCACCGGCAGACGAAGCCGGCGGGATCCCGCCGAACGGTTTCCCAACAAGCCCTGCGAACAGCCTGACTCGCGAGGTGTCACGGTCGCGCCTCCTGAATAACAACCTGGGCCGACTCCGCGCATCCCCTGGTGGAGGGGACCGTCGGCTGACTCGCACGTCGAATACTACGCAGCGTAGACCACGCACGCAGCGAAGCCGTGTGCAGGCCCGCCGCTTTGGGGCGAGCGCTTTGCGGCATCCATGAGCAGCGGCGCTTGCGGCATACTGAGCGGCGATGTGTGGACTGCTGGCCTTCGTGGCCGCCCCGGCCGACGGTGAGCCGTCCCGCAGCGCGCACGCCACCGCCGCGGCGATCGCCGACGCGTCGCACCTGATGCGCCACCGCGGGCCCGACGAACCGGGCACCTGGGTCGACCCGGCCGGGACCGTCGTATTCGGTTTCAACCGGCTGTCCATCATCGACATCGCTCATTCGCATCAGCCGCTG
>JBAWAV010000402.1:0-2411 GCA_049589475.1 Mycobacterium sp. | reverse complement strand
CACTGACAAGGACGGCGGCCGCCCCACCGTCACTGCGAATGCAGCAGTGCAGCTTCGTGAACGGGTCGGCGATCATCGGTCCGCCGAGCACGTCGTCGATGGTGATCGGATCGCGGTAGTAGGCCTCGGGATTGTCGGCCGCATTGAACCGCGCCGACACGGCAACCTCGGCCAACTGCTCGATCGTGGTGCCATAAGTGAACATGTGTCGTCGCGCAGCCATCGCGTACTTGGAGACCAGGGTGTGACCGTAGGGCGCCTCCCACTGCAGCGGTCCGCGTGCACCCCAGTTGATGTTCGCCCCCCGCAACCCCTTTCGGAGATCGGAGCGGGCGGTGGATCCGTAGGTCAGCAGCACCACGTCGGCGTGACCGGCGGCGATCGCGTCGGCGGCATGGGCGGCCATCACCTCCCACGACGCTCCCCCGACCGCCGTGGAGTCGATCCACCGCGGGCGCAGTCCCAAGTACTCGCCGACGTCGACCGGGGGCAGTGTGCCCTGACCGGTGGAGGCCAACCCGTCGACATCATCGGGCGTCAGACCGGCGTCAGCCAGGGCGCGGCGGCTGGCCTGCGCGATCAGCTCGTATGGGCCTTTATCGTCAACGCGGCCGACATCGGAGAGGGCGACGCCGGCGATGGCAACGGTGCCGCTCACTGGGCGCGGTCCTGGGCCAGCAGCTCGGCCAGCACGTCGGCGGGCTCACCGAACAAGTGCCGAAACACGTGCGCGCGCTTCAGATACAGGTGCATGTCGTTCTCGAACGTGTAGCCCATCCCGCCGAAGACGTGGATGCCCGCTGCGGCATTGTCGATGGCCGCCGAGCCGGCCACCGTGACGGCCGACAGCACCAGCAGCAGCGCGTCGGCGCGTCCACTCGCCACCGCGATCGCAGCGAAGAAGGTCTGGGCCTGTGCGGCCTCGGCAGCGATCTCCATGTTGACGCAGGCGTGCTTGATCGCCTGGTGCACGCCGATCGGTTTGCCGAACTGCTCACGAGTCTTGGCGTGTTCAGTCGCTGACGCTGCCGCGGCCGCAGCCAAGCCCGTGAGATAGGCCGCCGCGAGCACCATCGCGCGGCCCCAGATCCATTCGTCCTCGACGGACAACCAACGCAGGGGCTCGGCGGATTCGACTGTGGCCGTGGATATCCGGGTACCCGGGTCTGCGGGGGTCACGGGGGCCAGCGGCCCGAGGGAATTAATGTCGACCAGTGCGGCACCGCTACGGGCCACCAGCAGGGCATGCGAGGCACCCGCCGGCTCGAACACATCGAAAGTGCCTTTCACCGGGCGCACGTCGCCGTCGCCACGCAGTACCGCCAGCGCCACCGAGGCCGCCCCGGAGCCGATCCGCTGCGCCAGCGCGTGGTCGCCACATCGGGCAGCCACCCGGGCACCCAACGTGCAGGCCAAAAACGGCCCGGGCGCGAGCCGCTTGCCGAGCTCGACGAACAGCAGCGCCTCGTCGTCGAGGGGGCGGCCTGATCCGCCGGACTCCTCGTCGAGTCCGAGCGTGAGCAGGCCCAACTCGGCGCATTCCCGCCACAGCGCCTCGGGCACCGTCGCTTTCGCATGGCGATCGGCGCGGATCCGTTCGACGGGCATCCGATCGGCGAGGAATTCTCCCGCGGCCGTGATGATTTCGAGTTGCTCAGCTCCGGGCAGCAGATCCACCGTCGTGTCCTCTCATCTGGGCAACCCCAGCACGCGTTCGCCGACGATGTTGCGCTGAATCTCCGACGTTCCGCCGCCGATGGCCTGGGAGAAGCTGTAGTAGTAATAACCGACCCAGCCGTCGATGTCCCAGCGCGACGAATACCGGACCGAGGCGGAACCGACAACATCCATCGCCAATTTGCCGATCTCCTTGGCCAATTCGGCGTACATCAGCTTCACGATCGAACCCCGCGGGCCGGGCGTCTCGGTTTTCATCGCCTCGCAGATATTGGTATAGGTGAGCGCGCGCAGCGACGCGACCGAGGCGCGGGCCCGCGCCAGTCGCCGTGCGATCTCGTCGTCGGCGATGGCGGGCCTGCGGCCGTCGGGGCCGACGTGGTCGCGGGCGTAGTCGATAAGGTCCTCGATGATCTTGGCCAGCCGGACCTGGTTGGCGGTGAACGCCGTGCCGCGCTCGAAGGACAGCGTCGCCATTGCGACCGACCAGCCTTCGCCCACCTCGCCGACCACGTTGCTCAGCGGGATCCGGACGTCGTCGTAGAACACTTCGCAGAATTCTGAGCCGCCCTCGATGGTCTCGATCGGGCGGACGTCGATGCCTGGTGTGCTCATGTCACAGATCACCCAGGTGATGCCCTTGTGCTTGCCGCCGGTGTTGTCGGTGCGCACCAGCAACTCCTGGTAGTCGGCTACGGTGGCGAAGCTGGTCCACAGCTTCTGGCCCGACACCA
>JBAWAV010000401.1:0-8854 GCA_049589475.1 Mycobacterium sp. | reverse complement strand
GGTTCGATTCCCGGCAGCTCCACAGAGAAGATGCTGGTCAGGGCTTTGAGCTCTGGCCAGTTTTCTTTTGCCAAGGCCCGGCGCGCGCTACGGTGGGTTCATTCCGTGCAGCGTGGCATCGACGTATTTGTCCAACACGGGTTGCCGCAGTGGGCGGGCGTCGGGCAGGGTCAACAGCAGGGCGTAGAGGCCGATGAGGAAGAAGACCCCGCTGTGAAATGGGTCGGCGTTCGCGGGAATCTCGCCGCGGTGTTGTGCATGCTGGAGTTCCTCGATGACGACGACCATGACGGGGTGGTTGGTCCACACCTGTTCGGGGGTTCGCGTTGCTGAAAAGTGCAGGGCAAGAAAGTCTCTGAACAGGTGGCTGCCCAGTCGGCGTTCCAGCGATCCGATCGCGGTCACGGTCTTGGTCAGTACATCCTCGACGCTGTGTGGCGTGGTGAACAGTCGCGTTAGTTGCCGTGAGATGCGGTCTTCTTCGCGGCGTTCAAGTTCGATCAGCACGTGTTCTTTGGTTGGAAAATGGAAGAAGAAGGTGCTCTGGGCGACTCCGGCCGCGGATGCGATGGCCGCGGTATCGGCGGCGGCCATGCCGGCTCTCTTGAACTCACCGGCGGCGGCGCCTAGCAGGCGCTCGCGCGTTTGGAGCCCTTTGGAACCTCGTTGCGGCCCGGCACCACCGGCCGTCGACATGATGGGGACTCCAATCAGTTGTCAGCCCGACGAGAGGCCTTCGTCAGGGTAAACGACCGCGCACTGCCGTGCGGCTAATCAATATTTTCTGACTTAAATCAGAAAATTTGCCGCGCGACAACGCAGTCCTGGCTAACGTTATCGTCGTTGAATCAGGGTAGCTCACAAGCGGATGCGACAGACAAGCTCGCCACATGTGGAGAGCTTCCAGCCCCTCAAATTGTCTGATTTAAGTCAGAAAGGGCCACCCCGTGCAGATCCTTGCTGAGGCAGAAGATTTAGCCACGACGACGAACATCAGGACGCAGCTGGTCGCGCTGTGGACGTCCGGGGTGTTCGCGCTGGTCCTGCTGGTCGCTTTCGTGGCTTTTCCCGGCTTTTGGCCGCCGATGTCGCCCGAGCTGTCCGCGGGCGACGTCGCCGCGTTCTATCGGAGCAACACCGCGTGGATCCGGTTCAGCATGGTCACGTTCAATCTGTGCGGCATCATGTTGTTGCCGTTCTTTTGCGTGGTCGTGGTGCAAATGAAGCGGATGGCCGGCCAAAGCCAGGCGTTTGCGTACTGCTATCTCAGCGCTGCGGTCAGTGGGGGCACGGTCTTCGCCCTGGCCGATATCTTTCTGGCGGCCGCGGCTTTTCGGCCTGAGCGTGACCCGGACCTGATCCAGCTGCTCAACGATCTGGGATGGATGGTCCTGATCGCCCCGGTTGGCATGATCGTCGCGCAAAACCTGATGCTGGCTTTCGCGGTGTATCTGGACTCGGGCCCCAATCCGGTGTTTCCCCGCTGGGTCGGGCATCTGTCGCTGGCGACGGCCGCGGCGATGATCCCCTCGGCGGGTGCAGTGGTCTTCCGTAACGGGCCGCTGGCCTGGGACGGTGCGATCTCGTTCTGGCTGCGAAATGGCGCCTTCGCGGTGTTCCTGGTGGCGCTGTTCGTCGTGGTGCGTGTGGCGATTCGCCGCCAAGCCTTCGAGGAGGGTGTGGCGCGATGAGCGCCGCGGTGTCCTCCGCGCCAGGCGGCTCGCCGGTAGCGCCGCAGGCGAGCAAACGTGAACTGTCGATCGTTTTCTGGATTTTCCCGATTTTCTTTGGATTGTTCGGCGTCATCTTCGTGTTGTTGGCCAGGGTGATTCCACCGCCGCGACCCGATGTGGGCACCGCCCAGAAGGTGGCGTGGTTCGCCGCACACGCCACCACGATCCAGATCGGTTTCGCCGCAGTATGTGTGGTCTTCGGCGGCGCAGCAATCGCGAACGGCTATGTCGCTTACCAGATGAAACGGATGTCGTCGGGGTCGACGTTCGCGTATGCCTACATGGGCAGCATGGCGGTGGGAACCCTGCCCGGTCTGCTGTTGGTGGCATTGTGCTTTCTGGCAGCAACGTTTCGGGCGGACCGTCAACCCCGCATCGTCGGCTTGCTCTATGACCTGGGCATGCTGTCGTTTAACGGATCGCTGGGTTGTTTTAGTACCGGCTATCTGGCGTTCGCGATCGCCATTCTGTACGACAAGAACGGCATCTTCCCGAAATGGCTTGCCTACGTGTCGATCTGGCAGATCGTCACCGAGGTCATAGCGACCCAGATGTGGGTGGTGTCGGCTGGGCCGTATTCCTGGAACGGCTCAATCGCCTTCTGGGTGGCCGTCATCATCTTTGGCTTCTGGCTCAACTGCCAAGGTCTCATGCTCAAACTGGCCACCGACCGCCAACCCGCCGGGTCTCGCCCAATCGACTGACTGAGGATCGCATGCCCAACACCGAACCCGCCGCCGGCACGGCCGCGCCACGAGAACGAGATGTCATGACCACCGAGGGCGAACGCGACAGCCCGCATCTACCCGGCGACGGCCACATATGGGTGATGGTGTTGGGCGATCTCATCATCTTCGGCTCGTACTTCATCATCTACATGGTGCACCGCGCCATGGCGCCACAGGAGTTCCTGGCGGCTCAACGCCACCTCAACATCACCGTCGGGGTGATCAACACGGTGGTGCTGGTGACCAGTTCGTGGTTCGTCGCCCAGAGCGTGCAGGCAACACGGGCCGCCGACTATGACCGCGCGATCCGGTTGACCTTGGGCGGTGGGGCCTGCGGCGTGGTGTTCATCGCGATCAAAGCCTATGAGTGGTCGACAGAGATCCTCGCCGGCCACACCAACGCCAACCCGTTTTTCATGTTCTATTACATGCTCACCGGTGTGCACATGTTCCATGTCGCGCTCGGCCTGTTAATCCTGGGAATCGTTGTCCGCCAACTCCGCAACCCGCGGCAGCGTCAGTTGTCCACCGTCGAGCAGGGCGCCACCTACTGGCACATGGTGGATCTGCTGTGGCTGGTCATTTTCGGTCTGCTCTACGTGATGAGGTGATGGTGGTGACCACGACAGCCGCACCCGGAGACGGGCAGAAATCGACCAGCCGGGCAGTCACGGTCACCTGGATTGCGTTGTGCGCCATCACCGTCGGCTCCTGGTGGCTTGCACCGGGCCACGGCAGCGGCACGGCGCTGCCCAGCGTCGGGATCACCACGGTGGTCGTGGTCTTGGGAATAATCAAGGTTCGCTTGGTGATTCGGCATTTCATGGCCGTCAAAACCGCGCCGCGGTGGCTCAAGTTGTCCACCGACGCCTGGCTCGTTGCGTTGTGGGCGGCGATCCTGGCGATTTACCTGTACTAGCCGGACGCGGTTGCCGGCCAGGGATCAGCCCGCAGCGCTGAGCACGAAGGAGCATTCGCTGAGAACGATCCGCAATCCAATGCAAAGTGATCAGCCGAGCGTCGCGCGGATCGGCGCAAGCGCTCGTGAGTCTCCGAGATGTCAGGAAACTCCGCGGGTAGTTCGTGCGCAGTTAGGGCGAGGGTCTGCCCCGGCCGCAACGCAATATCTCTTGTGACCTGCATCTCAAAAGAGACTTGTGATCTTGCTTTCAGTGGATTAGCGTTCTATCGCGACCAGCGATTAGAGATAGTGTTGGGGCTACCGGGGAGCAGCAGATGAATGCAGGCGCGCCGCAGGCTGCCGGCCAAGTGTGCGTGCCGCAAGCGCGGTCGGACTGGGCGCGGTACGACGGCGGTCAGTCCATCTTTGCGCCGGATTGTGGTCGCGCTGTCACCGAGGTATCGCAATGACCAGCGTTGAAGCCGATTCGTCGTGGCGGTTCTGCGTGCGGGCCCTCGGCGGCAACGTCGGCGTGCGCGGTATCCCTACTGACCAGACAGAGCACGTCTCACCTCAACGTGGCGGCCAGCCATGACCAGCGTTACCACGGGCCGCCGGGGCCCAACATCCACCGGCCGGCTCATCGGCGCTGCGACCCGTCCGCTGATAGGACTGGTCACCGTCGCGGTGGTCGCCGCGATCGTCGTCGTCTGCACCGGCCTGTTCCAGGGGCGCTTCACCGATACCGTGCCGCTGACCGTGCTCTCCCCGCGCGCGGGCCTGGTGATGAACATCGATGCCAAAGTCAAACTTCTCGGCGTCGACATCGGCAGAGTCGATTCCATCGACGCGCTTCCCGACGGTCGTGCCGCCCTTCGGCTTGCTATCGATCCGGGGCAGCTCCGCCAGATTCCAGCCAACTCCCACATCGATATTTCCTCGCCGACGGTCTTTGGCGCGAAATCCGTCGAGTTCGTGCCTCCCGCGGTCGCTTCACCGGATGTCCTGCGACCCGGACAAATACTCGACGCGCAATACGTCACCGTCGAGTTCAACACCATCTTCGAGCAGCTGACCTCGCTGCTATCCAAGATTGATCCCGGAAAACTCAACGAGACCCTGCAAGCTGTTTCCACTGCGCTGGCCGGACGCGGTAATCAGCTCGGCCAGACGATCAGCCACTTCGACAAACTGCTGGCCGACCTCGAGCCGGCATTGCCGAACTTGAGGCGCGATCTCACGATGGCCCCCAAGGTGCTCAAGTCCTACGCCGACGCGGCACCCGACCTGTTGGCGAGTCTGCACAACACCATCCAACTCAGCCGGACGCTGACGGATCAGCAAAACCAACTCGACCTGCTCTTGCTCAGCGGCATCGGACTTGCCGACACCGGCAACGACATCGTCGGCGGCAACGCCAAATCGCTGAGCCAAGTCATGCATCTGCTGGTACCGACGACCGATCTGACGAACCGATACAACCCCGCGTTGACCTGTGGTCTGGGAGGGCTGCACGAGTTCGCCATTACGCCCCCCTTTGCCGAGGCGTCAGCCGTGTCGTCATCGGGCTTGCTGATCGGCCGCGAGCGCTACCGCTATCCGTCGAACCTGCCCAAGGTCGCGGCAACAGGCGGACCGCAATGCGTCGGCCTGCCCCTTGTGCCTTTTGGCACCAACCCGCCATTGGTGGTGGCTGACGTCGGCACCAATCCGGGCGGCTACGGCAATCCGGGGAACATGGGCAACTTTGACGGTCTCAAACAGTTCCTCTACGGGCCCATCGACGGTCCGCCACGTAACACCGCCCAGATCGGGCAGCCCGGATGACGGGTTCGGGCCGAACCGCGCTGAAGTTCGGGGTGTTCGTGGCCGTGATGGCGCTGGCCACCGCAGCGCTGTTCGCTGTTTTTGCTCAGATCCGAGTCGGCGCGACAAACGCTTACTCCGCGCTATTCAGCGACGTGTCGCGACTGAAGGCCGGCGACCAGGTGCGGGCCTCCGGGATCCGGGTCGGAACGGTCAGAAAACTCGCACTGCAGCCCGACCAAACTGTGTTAGTGGCGTTCGACGCCGATCGCAGCGTCGCGCTGACCAGCGGATCCCGCGCCGCCGTGCGCTACCTCAACTTGGTCGGTGACCGCTACCTCGAACTGATCGACGGGCCTGGATCGACGACGATCATGCCTCCCGGCGCACGTATCCCGATCGATCGAACCGCGGCGGCACTCGACCTCGATTTATTGCTGGGCGGGCTCAAACCCGTCATCCAGGGCCTCAACCCGCAGGACGTGAACGCGCTGACCGCTTCCCTCATACAAATCTTTGAGGGTCAGGGCTCAACGATGGAGTCGCTCGCTTCACACACAGCGTCGTTTTCGGCTGCCCTGGCGAACAACAACCAGCTCGTCGAGCGGATGATCGACAATCTCAACTCCGTGGTCAACACCCTGGGCGACGACGGTAAGGAATTCTCCGGTGCCATCGACCGCTTCGAACGTCTGGTTTCTGGTCTCGCACAGGACCGCGATCCGATCGGCGACGCGATCGATGCACTCAGTAAGGGAACCGCGTCGCTCACCGATCTGCTCACCTCGGCGCGGCCGCCGCTGGCGGGAACGGTGACCCAGCTCAACAGGCTTGCTCCGCTGCTCGATCAGGACAAAGGCCGTCTGGACGCCGCATTCCAAAAAGCTCCGAACAACTACCGCAAGCTGATCCGCTTGGGCGCATATGGCGCTTTTCTCAACTACTACATCTGCGGAATTTCGGTCCGAGTCAGCGACCTTCAAGGGCGCAGCGCGCAATTTCCTTGGGTCAAACAAGAAGGCGGGAGGTGCAGCGAACCCTGATGCTGAAATATCGCGGAAGCCATCTTGTCCGGTCCGGGTTCTTGGGCGTTGTTCTCATCGTCCTGATAATCGCTGTCGGCCTGAATCCGGACCGGCTGACCTCCTTGGCAAGCGACGTTCCCTACCAGGCCCTGTTCACCGAAGCCGGCGGCCTCGTTATCGGCAATGACGTGGTCGTGTCGGGCCTGAAAGTGGGCTCGGTCGAGGGTATTTCGTTGCACAAGGGCAAGGCGGCCGTCACGTTCAAGGTCGCCAGCACAGTCAGGCTAGGTTCGGAGACGACGGCCCACATCCGCACCGGATCGTTGCTGGGCCGACGGATCTTGACCCTGGAAGGGCACGGCGACCGCGCCATGCGCCCAGGCGACATCATCCCCGTCTCGCGAACCGGGTCGCCTTACTCGTTGACCGAAGCAGTTACCGATATCACCACCCACACGGCGGCGACCGACACCCGGACGCTCAACGCGTCGCTGGACGCCCTGTCGTCAGTCATCGACAAGATCGGTCCACAGCTAGGTCCGACGTTCGACGGGCTGACCCGACTGTCACGATCACTGAACGGCCGCAACGACACGCTGCGTCAGCTGCTCAAGCGTGCCAGCGAAGTGACTGGCATATTGGCCCAGCGCAGCAGTCAACTCAACACGCTTCTTCTCAACGCCAACGACCTCATCGACGTCCTCAACCAACGACGACAGGTGATCGTCGAGCTGCTCGCCAACACCGCCGCGGTCTCCCGGCAGCTGTCCGGCATGGTCGCCGACAACGAGAAGCAACTTGCGCCCGCACTCGAAAAGCTCAACTCGGTCACTGCGATTCTGGAGAAAAACCGTGACAACATCGGCAAATTACTGCCCGGACTGGCTAAATACGAACTGACCCAAGGCGAGACCGTGGCGAACGGTTACTTCTACAACGCCTTCGTTCCCAACCTGATCCCCGAGCAATTCCTGCAGCCGTTCATCGATTACACATTCGGATTCCGGCGCGGCGTCCATGCCGGACAGCCACCCGACAATGCCGGCCCGCGCGCCGAATTCCCCATTCCCCGCAACAGCACTCCGGGAGGCTAGCGATGAACCGGACGCAATTGTCGCGTGTCGTCGCCGTCGCGTTGACGGGCTTGAGTATCGCCGCGGGTGGGCTCCTCATTCGCAACGCTTACTTCCGTCCCACCACGATCACCGCGTACTTCACCAGCGCCACGGGGATTTACGCCGGCGACGAAGTTCGGGTTGCCGGGGTCAAGGTAGGTACCATCACGAAGATCCAGCCCGTCGGCGGCCAGGTGCGAGTGACGCTCGGCGTCGACCGCGACGTGCCCGTCCCCGCCGACGCGAAAGCGGTGATCGTCGCGCAGAATCTCCTCTCGGCCCGCTACGTCGGGCTGGCCCCGGCCTACGAATCGAGCGGTCCGGTGTTACCCGACGGCGCGGTGATTCCCGTCGACCGCACAGCAATCCCGGTCGAGTGGGACCAAGTTGAGGTCCAACTGACACGGCTGGCAACAGAGTTGGGCCCGAAACCAGGTGCGGCAAGCACCTCGGTAGCCGGGTTCATCGACAGCGCCGCCGACGCGATGGCGGGCAACGGCGACAAGCTCCGCCGAACCTTGGCCGAACTGTCAGGAGTAGGGCGGATCCTGGCTGACAACGGTGGCGACCTCGTCGACATCCTGAAAAACTTCCAGACCTTCGTCAGTGCGCTGCGCGACAGCACTACCCAAATCGTGCAGTTCGAAGACCATTTCGCAACGCTGACCAGTGTGCTCGACGACAGCAAATCCACTCTGGACGCCGCACTGACCGACTTATCCGCTGCAGTTGTTGACGTACAACGCTTCGTAGCCGGCACTCGAGACCAAACAGCCGAGCAAGTTCAGCGGCTGGCCAACGTCACCCAAAACCTGGTCGACCACAAAACGGATCTCGAGAACGTCCTGCACGTCGCGCCGAACGCGTTGGCCAACCAATCCAACATCTACAACCCGGACAACGGAGCGCCCCTCGGAGCATTCGTCCTGAACAATTTCTCAAATCCGGTGGCTTTCATCTGCTCAGCAATCGGTGGGATACATAACGCCACCGCGCCGGAAACAGCGAAACTGTGCGCCGAATACCTCGGTCCAGGGCTGGCGGTGGGGAACCCGTTCACGTTGGCGAACATCAACTTTCTGCCGATTCCGCTCAACCCGTTACTGATGAAATCCACCAGCCCGGACAAAATCATCTACACCGAGCCGAGGCTGGCCCCCGGCGGCGCAGGCCCCAAACCCGGACCGCCCGAAACGCCGCCCGCGATCTCGGCCTACACCGGAGCTCCCGGCGACGACGCGCCGCCGAAAAGCCTGCGTGACTTGCTTCTGCCATCTGCACCGACTGCACCAGGAGTTCCACCAGGCCCGGCGCCCGATGACGGAGGACCACCCCGGTGAACGGGAATCGACAGTGCTCATCACTAGCCGTGATCCTCGGCTGCGTCATATTGTCCTCGGCAGGGTGCGCGTTTGAGGGCCTGAACTCGCTGCCGCTGCCCGGGACGGTCGGTCGGGGAGCAGGGGCGCAGATCTTCCACGTCGAAGTCGGCAATGCCGGTGCGCTAGAGCCCAATTCACCAGTCATGATGAACGACGTCGTGGTC
>JBAWAV010000400.1:0-10247 GCA_049589475.1 Mycobacterium sp. | reverse complement strand
GCGTGCAGCAGCTTGGCGCCGCGGCGGACGACTCCGCCCCACTCCTGGTCCACACCGGGCAGGTAGCCGGGAACGTCGACGATCACGATCAGCGGGATGCCGAACGCGTCGCACAGCCGCACGAAACGTGCTGCCTTCTCGGCACTTTCGGAGTTGAGGCAGCCGCCGAGCCGCAGCGGGTTGTTGGCCAGCACGCCCACTGAGCGTCCCGACAACCGGCCCAGGCCGACCACCATCGACGGGGCCCACTTAGCCTGGAACTCCTCGAACGGCGCGTCGTCATCGAGCAGTGCGGTGACCAAGGGGCGCACCTCATAAGCCCGCCGCGGCGAATCCGGCAGCAGCGCGTGCAGGTCGGTGTCGTGCGCCTCGGCCTTGCTACGGTCGAAATGGCCCTGCTGGCAGAACAATCCGACCAACCGGCGACCACGCTCGTAGGCGTCGGCTTCGTCGTCGGCGACGATGTGGCACACCCCGGACTTCTTGTGGTGTGTGTCCGGACCACCCAGCGATGCCATGTCCACGTCTTCACCGGTCACGCTGCGCACGACGTCGGGACCGGTGACGAACACACGGCCCTCCGGCGCCATGATGACGACGTCGGTCAGGGCCGGCCCGTAAGCCGCACCGCCGGCGGCGAATCCGACCACTACCGAGATCTGCGGCACGTATCCCGACGCCCGGATCATCGCCTCGAACACCAAGCCGACCGCGTGCAGTGCTTTCACACCCTCGGCCAGCCGCGCGCCGCCGGAGTGCCAGATACCCACGATCGGGCTCTGCTCCTCGATGGCGGTGTCGTAGGCGTTGACGATGTGGGTGCAACCCTCCAGCCCCATCGCACCGCCCATCACGGTCCCGTCGGTGGCGAACGCGATGGTGCGCAGGCCGTTGACGGTGCCGCCGGCCGCCAGCACGCCGGAGCGGTCGCGCTCGTGCAGCAGCTCGAGGGTGCCGGGGTCGAAGAACCGGCTCAGTCGCAGCAGCGGATCGCGCGGGTCGATTGACTCGTCAATCGCCTCGGGGACCAGGGTGGTCATCGCAACTCTCCTCTGTGTGGTTGTCAGTAGCGACCGAAGGTGAGGGCCACGTTGTGCCCACCAAATCCGAACGAGTTGTTGATCGCGTACTGGTAGTCGCCTGCTCTGGGCTTGCCTGCCACCACGTCCAGGTCGACCTCGGGATCGAGGTTCACCAGGTTCAGGGTGGGTGGAACGACCTGATCGCGCAGCGCCAGCACGGTCAGGATCGACTCGACCGCGCCGACCGCTCCGACCGAGTGGCCGAGCGCGGACTTGGGTGCGTACACCGCGGCGTCCCCGCCGTGGGCACCCAGGGCCCTATTGATGGCCTTGCCCTCGGCCACGTCGCCGACCGATGTGCCGGTGGCGTGGGCGTTGACATGGTCGATGTCGGCCGGGGTGAGGCCGGCGAGTTGGATGGCGCGCGTCATCGCGTGCCCGGCACGTTCGCCGTTGGGGTCCGGCGCCACCATGTGGAAACCGTCCGAGGTGACGCTGGCCCCCATGATCCTGGCCAAGATGTTGGCCCCGCGAGCTTTGGCGTGCTCTTCGGTCTCGATCACCATCAGAGCGCCGCCCTCGCCGAACACGAAGCCGTTGCGGTTTTTGTCGAAGGGTCGGCAGGCCCCGGCCGGGTCGTCGTTGGATGTTGACATCACGATGCGCATCTGGGCGAACGCAGCGATGGGTACCGCTTCGATCCTGGTCTCGACGCCACCACAAATTGCGATGTCCGCCTCGCCCATCGCGATCTGCTGCCAGGCGTGGGCGATGCCTTCCGAACCGGAGGCGCACGCCGATACCGAAGTCATCACCCCGGCCTTGGCATGCCGCTGCAGCCCGATCGCCGCCGCGGCACCGTTGGGCATGTACATCTGCACAGCCAATGGCGAGACCGCCTTCATGCCGCGTTCGCGCATGCCGTCGTAGCTGAAAATCAGCTCCTCGGTCGAGCCCATCCCCGTGCCGACGGACACCAGCAACCGATTCGTGTCCACCTCGGGTGAACCAGCGTTTTCCCACACCCGCCGGCCCAGCACCGTGGCCATCTTCTGCAGGTAGCCCATCCGGCGGTTCTCGACCCGATTCAGCTGGCTGTCGAATTCCTCCAGCAGGTGACCACCGATGCGGACCGGCAGATCGAACTCTTTGACGAACGGGTCCTCGAGAGTGCGAATCCCACTTTGTCCGTCCAACAACAACTTCCAGGTGGTCTCGGCATCAGATGCCAATGCAGTCGTCATCGCGATGCCGGTGACGACGATATTGGGGAAACCGTTCCCCGTAGCCAACTGTGACGGTGTTGACATCGGTGTTTCGAACGTTCCTTTCCTGGTGTTGTCCGACTCCTCCGCGGCCCGCATCGTCGTCGAACGTCGTGCCTCAGTACCGCCCGAAGGCCAATGCGACGTTGTGTCCGCCGAAGCCGAACGAGTTGTTGATGGCGTACTGGTAGTCGCCGTAACGTGGCTCGCCCGCAACAACATCGAGGTTGATCTCGGGGTCAGGTGTTTCGTAGTTAAGTGTCGGCGGAATCACGCCGTCGCGCAGCGTGAGCACCGTCAGCACCGATTCCAGAGCGCCGACGGCGCCGATGGAGTGGCCCAGCGCACCCTTGGGTGCGTAGATGGCAGCGTGCTCGCATCCGGCGGCCCGGATCGCGTTGGCCTCTGCAGAGTCGCCGATCGGAGTGGCGGTCGCGTGAGCGTTGATGTGGTCGACGTCCTTGGGGGAGATGCCCGCAAGCTCCAGCGAGCGCGCCATCGCCTTTCCGGCTCGTAGACCATCCGCGGCCGGGGCCACCATGTGGAAGGCGTCCGACGTGATGCCGGCACCCAGCAGCCGGGCCAGCGGCTTGGCGCCGCGAGCCTTGGCGTGCTCCTCGGTCTCGATCATCATCATCGCGCCGGCCTCGCCGAACACGAAGCCGTCGCGATCCTTGTCGAACGGCCGCGACGCTCCTTCGGGATCGTCGTTACGGGTCGACATCGCACGCATCATCGAGAACGCTGCGATGGGCAGAGCCTCGATGCCGCCCTCGACACCGCCGCAGACCGCGAAGTCCGCGTCGCCCATGACGATTTGCCGCCATGCGTGGGCGATGGCCTCCGAACCTGACGAGCAGGCCGACACCGGGGTGATCACTCCGGCACGGGCCCCGAGTTGCAGGCCGACGACCGCAGCGGCGCCGTTGGGCATGATCATCTGCACGGCCAGTGGCGACACCTTGCGGGGGCCGCCCTCGTTCATCAGGTCGTAGCTTTCGACGATCTTCTCGGCACCACCGAGACCGGTGCCCACCACAACGGCGAAACGGTCCGGGTCGACCTCAGGGCTACCCGCGTTCTCCCAGAGCTGGCCACTGAGGTACTTCGCCATCCGCTGGACATAGGACATCCGGCGCATGTCCAGGCGACCCATGTGCTCGTCGGGCGATTCCTTGAGGTGCCCACCGATTTTCACAGGTAGGTCCCACTTGGTCACGAACTCGTCTTCGAGGACGTGGATGCCGCTTTCGCCGGCCAGTAGACCCTTCCACGTGCCCTCGATGTCCGGCGCGACAGAAGTCGTCGCCGTGACGGCGGTTACCACAACACTGGGGTAACCGCCGTTAGCAGTGGAAGGCTTGCTCACTTTTGGTCGACCGCCTCGGGGCTGTCCGCCTCGAACTTCGCGCGCAGCGCCTGGGCAGCCTCGGGGTTCTCTTCCTCGAGCTTCTGGATGTAGTTGACCACGTCACCGACGGTGCGCAGGCCGGCCAAGTCCTCGTCGGGGATCTTCACGCCGTACTTGTCTTCGGTCTGCACCGCGATCTCGACCATCGACAGCGAGTCGATGTCGAGGTCGTCGACGAAGGACTTCTCCGGGGTGATCTCCGACGGCTCGATACCGGTGACCTCTTCGATGATCTCAGCGATCCCGGCGATGATTTCTTCCTGGCTGACGGACACGTTGTGTTTCCCTTCGTTATGTGTTGTTTACTACTGATTTACGTGCGTATGCGGTTGTAGTGGTGGATCGGTCCGTGATGTGGCTTAGCGGCCGACGGTTTACAGCTCCGTCAGACCGTCGAGGTCTGCGGGTGTCTTGACGGCGCGCGTCGGAACGCCGCGGAGTTCACGCTTGGCGATGCCGGACAGCGCTCCGGCGGGCGGGAACTCGACGATCGCCGTGACGTTGCGCTGACGGAGAGTCTCGGAGCACAGGTCCCAGCGGACCGGGCGAGTCAGCTGCGCGACGAGCTTGTCCATCGCGTCGCTCGCCGAGCTCACCGGCTGGCCGTCGCGGTTGGACAACAGCACGGCGGTCGGCTCGGCGGTCGTTACGCTCTGCGCCGCCGCGGCGTAGCCGTCGAGAGCGGACGCCATGAACTCGGTGTGGAACGCGCCGGCGACGCCCAGCGCACGCACCCGTGCCTTGGCCGGCGGGTCTTCGGCGAGCTTGTCCAGCGCGCTGAGTCGGCCGGCCGCCACGATCTGACCTGCGGCGTTGCGGTTGGCCGGGACCAGGTCGAGGTGTTCGAGCCGGGCGAGTACCTCGGCCTCCTCGCCGCCGAGCACCGCGGACATGCCCGTCGGCTCGTTGGCGCAGGCTTTGGCCATCTCCGCACCGCGGGTGGCGGCCAGCGCGACGGCGTCATCGGCGGAGATCACCCCGGCGATCGCGTACGCGGCGATTTCACCGACCGAGTGGCCGGCCACGACGGCGTCCTTGTCGGCCGCCAGGCCCTGCCGGGTCAGCTCCTCGTACGCGAGCAGCGTGGCGGCGACGATCAGGGGCTGGGCGATCGCGGTGTTGGTGATCTCCTCGGTCGAGGCGGTGGTGCCCAGACGTGCGAGATCCAGGCCGCTGGCCGTCGACCAAGCCGACAGCCGGTCCGCGGCGCCGGGCAATTCCAGCCACGGCGACAGCATCCCCTCGGTCTGCGACCCTTGTCCGGGCGCGAGTAACGCAATCACGTTCTTAAGGGAACACTGTGAAGACGGTTTTGTGCGGTGTAACAGATTATGAACCTTGTCTTAGGTTTTTGTGGAGACCCTACAAAAACGCCCGCGATGCGACGTATTCGATATCTCACCGCGATCTGCTAACCGCTCAGAGCGCTCTTAGACGGCACGACCATCTCTTTTTCGATCGGTTGCGTGACGGGCGTCACGATGTCACTAGCGAGGCTGGAATGCTGCGCCTGGTACGCAAGGTGGCCGACGGTAGCGGCCACCCGAAGGACGTAGGCGTCGCGCGGATCGGTGGGATCCCGTCCGGTGAAGTCGGCGATCCGGCGCAACCGATAGCGCACCGTATTTGGATGAACGAACAACTTGCGGGCGCAGGCTTCGATCGCGCCGCCGCAGTCGAGATAGGCGTCGAGAGTTTCGGTGAGCGTGGGTCCCGCGTCCGCCAACGGCCGCATCACGTCTGTGTGCAACGCCGCGATGGCCGACGCGTCGCCCATCAAGGCCCGCTCAGGTAGCAGCTCGCGCGCCAGCACGGGACGCGGGGCACCCTGCCAGCCGGCCACGGCGTTCATCCCGGCGATCGCCTCGCTGGCGCTGTGGTAGGCCGCGGTCAGCATCGGCGCCGTCGGGCCGATCACCACCGGACCGTCGGAGAACGCGTCGAGTAGGGCGGCGAACACCTTCTCGGTCGGGTTCAACTGCCCCGACACGATCGCCACCAGCCACGTGCCGTGCACGTCGGTGAGTGCGGCGCGGCCGTGGTGGATGGCGATGTCCCGGACGTCTTGGCTGGCATGGTTTTCCCGGCCAGGCGCCGGCGTGCCCACCACGACCGTCGCCGGGGCGGTGGTGTCCCAGTTCAGCGCTGCCGCGCGGGACAGCAACTCGGGGCCGGTGTCGCCACGCACCACCGCGTCGACGACGGTGGCCTCCATTCGGCTGTCCCAGGAGCCGCGGGCCTCGGCCGCGTCGGCGTAGGCCGTGGCGGCACTGAAGGCCAAGTCGCGGCTGTACTTGAGAATCCCCACCGTCAGCGCCGTCAGTTGGTCGTCGTCGCGGGCGACGAAGGGCGCCACCTCTTCGAAGAGCTCCATGGTGACCCGCAGCATGTCGACCGACTGCCTCAGCGCGATCTGTCGAGTCAGGTCCTGCGGCATGAACTCGAACGCGCGGGCGGTGTAGTTGACGTTGCTGCGGGGGTCGGTCATCCATTCGACAAAGTTGACGACGGCGGTCTGCACCACCAGCGCCAAGCTGGCCCGCTCGGAAGCCTCGAGCTCGGCGAAGAACGGCAGACGGTCCTGCATCGCGGCGACCGCCTCGGTGGACAGCCGACCGGAATACTGCTTCAACCTGCGCAGCAGCGACTCCGGGACATTGTCCAGCAGCTCCAGCGTTGACCGCGGTCCCGTGAACTTCTTGTCAGGCACTCCTAAAATCTACGCCCGTAATCTGGATGGTTCCGCTAACTAGGCCTCGGGCCACCCGCGGTGAGGGTGCGGCTGGCCGCACGCTCGGCGCCCAACGTGCGGCTGGCTGCACTCGCGGTGAGGGTCAGGCGCCCGGACCCGGGTCGGAGGTTTGCGCGGGTGCGGCCTGAACGTCGTCGATGCGGTATTGGCGGACAGCTGCCAGCGGGACCGACGGGTCGATCTCGCCGTCGCGGGCCAGCGCCTCCAGCACGGCGACGACCTGCGATTCGGCGTCGGTGTTGAAGTAGCGGCGCGCGGCGGGCCGGGTGTCTGAGAAGCCGAACCCGTCGGTGCCCAGCGTGACGAAACGGCCCGGCACCCACGGCCGGATCTGTTCGGGCACGGCGCGCATCCAGTCCGACACGGCGACGAACGGGCCCGTCGCTCCGGAGAGCGCCGTCGTGACGTAGGGCTCGCCCGCCGGTCGGTCCGGGTGTCGCAGTTGCTCCTTCTGGATGGCGACGCCGTCGCGGTTGAGCTCGCTCCAACTCGTCACCGACCACACGTCGGCGGCGACATCCCACTCGGCGGCCAGCATGTCGGCGGCACGCAGGGCCGCGGGCATCGCGACTCCGGACGCCAGGATGTTGGCGGCGTTGGTGCGGCTCTCGGGGGCCCGCCGATAGCGGTAGATGCCCCGCAGCAGGCCTTCGGGGTCGAAGTTCTGCGGCTCCGGCGGCTGCACGTACGGCTCGTTGTAGATGGTCAGATAGAAGAAGACGTTCTCCGGGTCTGCGCCGTACATCCGGCCCAGTCCGCTTTCGATGATGTAGGCGATCTCGAAGGCGAAGGCCGGGTCATAGGACACCACTGCGGGATTGGTGGCCGCCAGCAGCAGCGAATGCCCGTCGGCGTGCTGCAGGCCTTCACCGGTCAGGGTGGTGCGCCCCGCGGTCGCCCCGAGCAGGAACCCCCGCGACATCTGGTCGGCGGCGGCCCACAGTCCGTCGCCGGTGCGCTGGAATCCGAACATCGAATAGAAGATGTAGATCGGGATCATCGGCTCGTTGTGCGTCGAATACGACGTGCCGGCCGCGGTGAACGACGCAACCGATCCGGCCTCGTTGATGCCCTCGTGCAGGATCTGGCCCTTTTCACTTTCCTTGTAGGCCAGCATGAGTTCGGCGTCGACGGCGGTGTAGAGCTGGCCGTTGCGGTTGTAGATCTTCAACGACGGGAACCACGAGTCCATCCCGAACGTGCGTGCCTCGTCCGGGATGATCGGGACGATGCGTGGGCCGATCTCCTTGTCGCGCAACAGTTCTTTGAACGTTCGGACCACCGCCATGGTGGTGGCCACCTCCTGGTGCCCGGACCCCTTCTTCAGCGGCGAATAGATGTCGCGGCCGGGCAGGGTGAGTGCCTTCGACTTGTTGCGCCGGTCGGGCAGGAAGCCGCCCAGTGCGTGGCGGCGCTCCAGCAGGTAGCGGATCTCCGGGGCCTCCGGACCGGGGTGGTAGTACGGCGGCAGGTAGGGATCCTGCTCGAGTTGGGCGTCGCTGATCGGGATCCGGATGGCGTCGCGGAAGTCTTTGAGGTCTTGCAGCGCAAGCTTTTTCATCTGATGCGTGGCGTTGCGGCCCTGGAAGTGCGCGCCCAGCGAGTAGCCCTTGATGGTTTTGGCCAGAATCACCGTCGGCTGGCCGTGATGGTCGACGGCGGCGCGATATGCGGCGTAGACCTTGCGGTAGTCGTGACCACCGCGCTTGAGATTCCAGATCTCGGAGTCGCTCATCGGCTCAACGAGTGCCTTGGTCCGCGGATCACGACCGAAGAAGTGGTCGCGCACGTACGCGCCGTCATTGGCCTTGTAGGTCTGGTAGTCACCGTCGGGAGTGCTGTTCATCAGGTTCACCAGCGCGCCGTCGCGGTCGGCGTGCAGCAACGCGTCCCACTCGCGTCCCCAGACGACCTTGATGACGTTCCAGCCCGCGCCGCGGAAGAACGATTCCAGCTCCTGGATGATCTTGCCGTTGCCGCGTACCGGGCCATCCAGGCGCTGCAGGTTGCAGTTGACGACGAACGTCAGGTTGTCCAGGCCCTCCAGCGCGGCTACGTGCGTCAGACCGCGGCTCTCCGGCTCGTCCATCTCGCCGTCGCCCAAGAACGCCCACACGTGCTGATCGGAAGTGTCCTTGATGCCTCGGTCATGCAGGTAGTGGTTGAACCGGGCCTGGTAGATGGCGTTCATCGGGCCTAGGCCCATCGACACCGTGGGGAACTCCCAAAAGTCGGGCATCAGCCGCGGGTGCGGGTAGGACGGCAGACCGCCACCGGGATGGCTGTGCTCCTGACGGAAGCCGTCGAGCTGGTCGGTCGTCAGCCGGCCCTCCAGAAACGCCCGGGCGTAAATGCCCGGTGAGGCGTGGCCCTGGATGAACACCTGATCGCCGCCGCCGGGATGCGACCGGCCGCGGAAGAAGTGGTTGAAGCCGACCTCGTACAGCGCCGCCGACGATGCGTACGTCGAAATATGGCCGCCCACACCGACTCCCGGACGCTGTGCGCGGTGCACCATGATCGCGGCGTTCCATCTGATCCAGGCCCGGTAACGACGCTCGACGTCCTCATCGCCGGGGAACCACGGCTCCAGCTCGGTCGGGATGGTGTTGACGTAGTCGGTCGAAGTCAGCGACGGCAGCGCCACCCGCTGCTCGCCGGCCCGCTCCAGCAGCCGCAGCATCAGGTAGCGCGCCCGCGACGGACCCGAACGCTCCAGCAACTCGTCGAAGGACTCCAGCCACTCGGCGGTTTCCTCCGGGTCGATGTCGGGCAGGTAGGACGCCACACCTTCGCGGATCACCCGCACGCGGTCGGGTTCGCTTGCGCCGGTTGGATTCTTCGCCAGATCGTGGCGGACGAACTCGGTAGTCAACGCGCTACTCCTTGCTAGACGGCGTTGTCTGCTGGTGGCCGATCGAGCCGTCGCGGGTGGTCTCCTGGCTCCTATCGTGCCGCACAGCGGGTCGCGCCGCGTAGTGCCCGGGCAAGCCGGGCCGACAACGTCCGCGACTGTCACCCGGTAACGTCTCAACCTGTGGCGATCGGAAGGCTTGGATGGCGGACGACCGCGCGGGCTGCCGGCTGCGTCGCGACGGTCGGGATAGCCGTCGTCGGGTGCACCACCGTCACCGACGGCGCGCCGGGCGCCGATAACGCGATCGCCCCGGCTTATCGCGCGTCGGTGTCCGCATCGGTCTCGGCCTCGGTGGCGACGTCGAGCGTGCGTGAGTCGCAGCGGCAGCAGTCGTTGACCACCAAAGCCGTGGTCCGGGTGTGCGAGTCGTTTGTCGTGAGCAGCAAAGAGGCCGTCGACAGGGTGAACGACTTCGTCGCCGCCTACAACCGGGGCGGCGACACCTCTGGCGCCGAGGGGCCGGCCGTCGATGCCCTGAACCACAGCGCCGACACGGTCGAGGGCGACACCAACGGTCCGCTTTCGCAGGAACTGCGCGAGGCCCTCAACACCTACGACGACGCGGCCCGCGACGTGGCGAAGGCCATCCGCGCGCACGCGGCGAGCGACGAGTTCAACCATCGGGTCAATCAGCTCAACGACGCCAAGACCGAGGCCGTTAAACGGTGCCGAGCATCCCTATGAGTCGACGGATGTGCAACGCTACGTGCTATGCGACGATGAGTGGCATCGCACTGCACGTTGACGCATCAGTGGCTTGGAACTGACAAGGAGGTCGCACGGTGGTCGCGGCGGATGACGCCCCGAGTTATGCCCGCAAACTGGGCATCCAAAGAGGGCAGGTTGTCCAAGAGTGGGGCTGGGACGAGGACACCAACGA
>JBAWAV010000399.1:0-3656 GCA_049589475.1 Mycobacterium sp. | reverse complement strand
CGATGTTTCTGGTTCTCGCCATGGTCGGCCTCGAAATGGGCACGGCCAGAGGGCTTGTCGCGCTCCTGGGTAACTACAACTTGTTGGGCTTTTCGACATTCGTCGTCGCAATGCTGTCCTCATTGGCGATCGCCGCCGGAACCGATTACGCGATATTCCTGATAGGCCGGTACCAGGAGGCTCGTCAGGCGGGTCAGGATCGAGAAGCCGCCTACTACACGATGTTCCGCGGGACCGTTCACATCATTCTGGGCTCGGGGCTGACGATCGCCGGAGCCACCTTCTGCCTGCACTTCGCGCGCCTGTCGTATTTCAAGGCGCTGGGCATTCCGTCCGCTTTGGGGCTGCTGGTCGTGGTCGCGGGAGCGCTGACAGCTGCGCCGGCGGTCGTCGTCGTGGGCACTCGGTTCGGCCTGCTCGATCCGAGACGGATGATCAAGACGCGTGGGTGGCGGCGGATCGGCACTGCGAGCGTGCGTTGGCCCGGTGCGGTGTTTGCGGCCTCACTGGTCATCGCGATCGTCGGCATCCTGATCATGCCCAGCATGAAGGTCAGCTACAACGACCGCTTCTACATATCCCGCAACTTGCCGTCGAATGTCGGATATACGGCCGCAGAGCGCCATTTCAGCGCCGCCACAATGAATCCCGACATCCTCATGATCGAGAGCGATCACGACATGCGGAACAGCGGCGACATGATCATCCTGGACAGGCTCGCCAAAGATGTCTTTCGTTCGCCGGGAATCGCCATGGTGCAGAGCATCACCCGGCCGTTGGGCGGGCCGATCGAGCACACGTCGATACCCTTCCAGATCAGTGCCCAATCGATCCCCATCCGGGAGAACCTCCAATTCATGAAGGACCGGACGGCCGACATGCTCAAGATGAGCGACGACCTCGGCGCCATGATCGCGTCGATGCAGCGCATGCAGGGCTTGGTGGGTCAGATGGGCCAGACGACTCATCACATGGTCGGCGATATGCACGACATGCAATCCACACTCGACGAGATGAGGGACCATCTGGCGGATTTCGACGATTTCGCCAGACCGTTCCGCAGCTATCTGTACTGGGAACAACACTGCTTTGACATCCCCGTCTGCTCGGCGGCGAAGTCGGTGTTCGAGGCGATGGACGGTGTGGACAAGTTCAGCGAGAACATGAGCACGCTGATCAACGACATGCACAATGTCGACGCGATACTGCCGCAGATGGTTGCCCAGTTCCCGCCGATCATCGCCGTCACGCAATCCATGCAGGGGACCCTGCTCACGATGCATAGCAGCTTCTCCGGTCTGGTCACGCAAATGGACCAGATGACCGATACCGCGAGCGCGATGGGCCAGGCCTTCGACGCCTCCAGGAGCGGCGATTACTTCTATCTGCCGCCGGAAGCGTTCCACAATCCCGACTTTCAGCGGGGTCTGAAACTGTTCCTGTCGCCGGACGGCAAGGCCGCGCGGTTCATCATCACCCACGACACCGACCCGGCGACCGCGGAGGGCATCTCCGCCGTTGAGCCGGAGCTGGCCGCCGCGCATCAAGCGGTCAAGGGTACGGCGCTCACCGACGCCAAGTTCTACCTTGCCGGAACGGCGGCGATATACCGCGATATCCAGTCGGGCTCGCACTACGACCTGCTGATCGTGGGAATCGCCGCACTGACATTGATTTTCGTCGTCATGCTGATCATCACCCGGGCTCTGGTGGCTTCCCTGGTGATCGTCGGCACGGTGTTGCTCTCGCTGGGTGCTGCGTTCGGGCTGTCAGTCCTGGTGTGGCAGCACATTTTCGGTCTGGACTTGAACTGGATCGCGCCGGTGTTCGGGTTGATCATTCTGTTGGCCGTCGGATCTGACTACAACCTGCTGCTGGTCTCGCGATTCCAGGAGGAGATACGGGCGGGATTGAACACCGGCATCATCCGCTCGATGGGCGGAACCGGCGGTGTCGTCACCGCGGCGGGCCTGGTGTTCGCCTTCACCATGATGTCCATGGTTGCCAGCGATTTACGTTCGATCGGCCAGGCCGGCAGCACGATGGGTCTCGGCCTGCTGTTCGACACCCTCATCGTGCGGTCGCTGATGACGCCATCGATCGCCGCGCTGCTCGGGCGTTGGTTCTGGTGGCCGCAACGAGTGCGGCCGCGCCCGGCCAGTTACATGCTGCGGCCCTTCGGATCGCGTCGGCTGGTGCGTTCGCTGCTGCTGGGCGAGGACGCGGACGCGGCAACCACCAAGCGGCACAACCCATCTGGTAACGGCGCCGAGCCGGCGCACGACGTCAACGAGCTCAGGCCAATGCCAGGAACAGCTTCTCCAGTTCGGCCTCGGTAAGTGGCGACGCACCGTTTGCACTGCTGCCGGCAATGCAGTCGCGCAGACCCGTTGCGACGATCTTGAACCCGGCACGGTCGAGTGCGCGCGACACCGCCGCAAGTTGGGTCACGACGTCCTTGCAGTCACGGCCCTGCTCGATCATGGCGATCACGCCGGCGAGTTGCCCCTGAGCGCGTCGCAGCCGATTGAGCACCGCAGTAATACTGTCCTCGTCACGAGTCATTCGTCCTCCATGTGGTAGTGGCGGCCATCTTACCCCCTGGGGTATGGACTCGGCCCGCAGAGGAATACCCTATGGGGTATTGGTACTGTGTTAGGCATGAGCGAACACACCCATCACCACGATGTACTGGCCGACCTCAACCCCAAGCATCGTGCGCTGCGCAAGATGATTCCCGACGTCTACCGCGGCTTCGCCGAGTTGAGCGGCGCCGCGTTGACCCCGGGCGCATTGGAGAGGAAAACCAAGGAGCTCATCGCGCTGGCCATCGGCGTTGTGGCGGGGTGCGACGGATGCATAGCGTCACACGCCCAAGGGGCGGCCAAGGCGGGAGCCAGCAAGGAGGAGGCGGCGGAGGCCATCGGCGTCACCTTCCTCATGCACGGCGGGCCGGCCACCATTTACGGCGCCCGCGCTTACGACGCGTTCTGTGAATTCGCCGACGCGCAAGCGGATCAACGAGCCCAGGCCGAAGCCTAGAGGGTGTTCGCGGTAGTCCACGGCGTCCAAGTCGGCAAACTCAGCGTGCCTGTCGGAGCGACTGACACGGGAACGAGCAGGGTCCCAATGGGTTTCGTGGTAGGTGTCGCGGGTCGGCGAGGTTCAGATCACCGTGCCGTCGGTTTCTTGACGATCTCGCCGACTGGCTGAAGGACACTTCAAGGGAACGCTGTGAGCAGCGTAAACACTGCGGATGCGCGCCGCTCGACCAGCTCCTCGGCTTACACTTCGGCAATGTTCTCGGAGACGCGCTACGCGCTGAACGGGAACTTGCGTGTCGCCTATCGCACTAGCCGCGAAGGCCCTCGTGATCTGGTGTTCGTCCCGAACTGGTTCACGTGCTGCGAGCATGTTCCGGAGCTGCCGTCCCTTCAAGGGTGGGTCGATGCGACGACAACGCTCGGTCGGCTGATCTTCTTCGACCAGCCGGGCACGGGAGCGTCCGATCCCGTCACGCCGGGCGCGATGCCGACCTTGGAGCAATGGGCCGACAGCATCACCGCGGTGCTCGACGATCTCGGAAGTAGCGAAGCGGTCCTCCTTGCCTGGGACGGCTCGTTCGCGACGGGGGCGTTATTCGCGGCGACACATCC
>JBAWAV010000398.1:0-9913 GCA_049589475.1 Mycobacterium sp. | reverse complement strand
GAATTCTCCGGTGGGCGTTCGGTCAAGGAAACCTACCGCTACCTCTACGTCGACATCGACGGCAACCCGATCGCGACCCGTGACGAGTCCTACATCAACGCTGAGCGTCACGGCTCGAAGAAGTCCGGCAAGCTCAAGGACATTCAGCGCAAGCACTGGAGTCCCGATGAGTTCGCCCAGGTCGAGGAAGAGTACGAGGCAGAAGTACGGCGAGGCGCTGATCCGCAATGGTGGGAGGACGTCTCGGTCGGAGACGAACTGCCGGGAATCATCAAAGGCCCGTTGACCGTCGTCGACATCATCTCCATGCACATGGGGTGGGGCTGGGGTGGCTACGGTGTGGGCCCGCTGAAGTTCGCCCACCAGTTGCGCAAGCGAATGCCCGCCTTCTACCAGCCGGATGAGTATGGCGTCCCCGACGTCGTGCAACGACTGCACTGGGATGCCGAACGTGCTCAGGCGCTGGGGATTCCGGCGCCGTATGACTACGGTCAGATGCGCGCGGCCTGGGTGAGCCACCTGCTCACCAACTGGATCGGTGACGACGGCTGGCTGGCCGAGATGGACCTGCAGCTGCGCGGCTTCAACTATCACGGCGACGTGCACCGGTGCACCGGCACCGTCACCGCGAAGGGCGACGGTGCCGACGACCTGGTTTCGCTGGACGTCTTCGCGACCAGCCAGCGGGACGAAACCACCACGCGCGGCACCGCCAAGGTATTGCTACCGTCCAGGGCGACCGGCGCCGTGGTGCTGCCGATCCCGGATGCCGATCTGCGAAGGCGGGGCGCGCAGGTCGTCTCGCGAGTGTCTGGCAAGGTCGGCGAAGAGATGCGACGACTGTATGGAGAGTGAGAGCAACACATGAAGAGACTCGTTCTGGAGCCGGAGCACGAGGCGTTCCGCGAGACGGTCCGGCAGTTCATCGACCGTGAGCTCGTGCCCAATGCCGAGCAGTGGGAGAGTGATCGCATCGTCGACCGCTCGGCGTTCGTCGCTGCGGGCAAGTACGGCCTGATCGGCTTCAACATGCCTGAGCAGTACGGGGGTGGCGGTGTCGACGACTTCCGGTTCAACGCGGTGATCGACGAGGAGATCGCCCGGTACGGAGGGCCGGCGCCGTCGCTGAGCTTGCAGAACGATGTTGTGGGACCGTACTTCTCGTCGTTGGCCAACGACGAACAGAAGGAGCGCTGGCTGCCGGGCATCATCAGCGGCGAACTGATCGTCGCCGTCGCGATGACCGAGCCCGGCGCGGGCAGCGACCTGGCCGGTATCCGCACCTCGGCCGTCCGCGATGGCGACGACTGGATCATCAACGGCTCCAAGACGTTCATCTCCTCGGGTATCAACGGCGACCTGGTGGTGGTCGTGTGTCGTACCGACCCCGACGCCGGCCACAAGGGCTTCACGTTGCTGGTGGTCGAGGCGGGCATGGAGGGCTTCAGCCGCGGCCGCAAGCTCGAAAAGATGGGGTTGCACTATCAGGACACCGCCGAGCTGGCCTTCGAGAACGTGCGGGTGCCGTCGGCAAACCTGCTGGGCAAAGAGGGACGCGGTTTCTATCACCTGATGCACAACCTTCCGTCGGAACGGTTGTCCATCGCCATCTCAGCCATCGCTGGCGCACGTGAGACCTGGCGGCAGACGTTGCAATATGCCAAGGACCGCAAGGCGTTCGGCCAGTCGATCGGCAGCTTCCAGCACAACCGATTCCTATTGGCCGAGATGGACACCGAACTCGACCTCGGCGAGCAGTACATCGACCGGTGCCTGCAGGGAGTGGTGGACGGTGACCTGACCGCGGTCGAGGCGTCGAAGGCGAAGTGGTGGTGCACCGAGACGGCCAAGAAAGTGATCGACGGCTGCGTGCAGTTGCACGGCGGCTATGGCTATATGACCGAATACCGGGTTGCGCGCGACTACATGGACAACCGGATCATGACCATCTTCGGCGGCACCACCGAGATCATGAAGGACATCATCGGCCGCGACTTGGGCTTGTGAACTCGTTGTCGTGAAAGGCATCTCGGTCGAAAACGACGGCACGGTCCTGCGGATAGGGCTGGATCGACCGGAGAAGCTCAACGCCGTCGACACCCCGATGCTCGATGAGTTGTGTGCTCAATTCGAGCGCGCTGCGGGCGACGAGACGGTCCGGGCGGTGCTGCTCACCGGAGCCGGTCGGGCGTTCTGTTCCGGCGGCGACTTGACCGGCGGTGACACCGCAGGCGCTGCCGAGGCCGCCAACCGGGTGGTGCGGGCGATCGTCGCGCTGCCTAAGCCTGTCGTCGCCGGCGTCCACGGCGCGGCAGCGGGATTCGGATGTCCACTCGCGCTGGCCTGCGATCTGGTGGTGGCGGCACCGTCGGCGTACTTCCAGCTGGCGTTCAGCCGGGTCGGGCTGATGCCGGACGGTGGTGCGTCCGCTCTGCTGCCGGGGCTGATCGGCCGGGCCCGCGCCACCCGCATGGCGATGACTGCTGAAAGAGTCTCCGCCGCAACGGCATTCGAGTGGGGGATGATCGGGTACCTCACTGGCCAGGACGACTACGAGTCGGTGCTCGAGGATGTGCTGCGGTCGGTGGCGTGCGGGCCCACCGTCTCACTTGGCTGGACCAAGCGCGCGCTGGCCACCGCTACCCTCGGCGAACTCGAAGCGGTTCAGGCCGTCGAAGCCGAAGGGCAGTTGGCGTTGATCCACACCGCTGACTTCCGCGAGGGCGCGCGCGCCTTTCGCGAGCGGCGCACCCCGAACTTCCGTGGTCATTGAACAAAGGAGCCGACGTGACAACCAAGAAGATACGAGTAGACGGATTGGACATCGAATACACCGACACCGGGCAGGGACCCACCGTCCTGTTCGTACACGGCGTCTATGTCACCGGTGCCGTGTGGAACGACGTCGTGGCCGAACTGGGGGAGGGCTTCCGCTGCATCGCGCCGACCTGGCCGCTGGGCGCCCACAGCACACCCACCGACGGCGCTGACATCGGCGCCGAGTCGGCCGCACGGCGCATCATCCATTTCATGGAAGCCCTCGATCTGACCGAGGTCACCGTGGTGGCCAACGACACCGGAGGCGGCCTGGTGCTGGCCTCGCTGGGTGATCCAACGCTAGACAGTTCCCGGATTGCTCGTTTGGTACTCACCAATTGCGATAGCTACGAACACTTTCCGCCCGGCTCGTTCGCTCAGATCGTCAAGCTGTGCCGTTTCAGTCCGCGCGTGGGCGGAGGAATCGTGCGCCTGTTGGCCACCGGACCAGGGCAGAGCTTCTTCCTGAAGGCAGTGTCCAAGCACCCGCCGTCCCATGAGCGGCAGCGGGAAATCTTCGGTGCGTTCGCCACCAGCGGAGCGGCCCGCCGCGACGCTGTCACGGTGACCGCCTCGCTGGATCCGGCTCTCACCCTGCGCGCCGCGCCGGCAATCGAAGCGTTCGACAGGCCGGTCATCCTGCCCTGGGGCACCGAGGACCAGCTGTTCCCTCTCGACCACGCCCGCCGACTCCGCGACGCGTTCCCAAATGCCACGTTGATCGAGATCCCCGACTGCTCGGCCTTCGTGATGCTCGATGCCCCAAAGAAACTCGCCGTGGCGATCCGCAACGGATGACTAGGGCAAGCGCCGTACCGGCATGCTTACCCGGAGGGCCCGCGATCCAATTGTTCGGCGAGGTTGTTCAGCGCCTCGATCGCTGTCGTCACCGCGCTCTGAACCTCCATGGTCCGGGAAACATGCTCGCCGCCTAAGCCTTTCGGTGCGGCGAGGGCGGGGGTGATGAAGTGGCGAAAGCGGCGCCGCACCTCGTCGTCGGACCTGTCGATCTCCTCAGCGGCGAGGTAAGTCTGTTCCACCAGAAAGTCGACCATTTCGTCGATGCCGATGTCGGTGCGTATCTGGCCACTACGTTGGCCCTCGTCCAATACGGGGCTCATCACGTCCACGGCGACCTGGTGTACCCGAGGATCGTGCACGCTGGCGGCGTGCTGGGCGATCAGGGCAGAGATCGACGGGTCCGACGGTAGTTCTTGAGCCGTATACACAAGTGCTGCTTCCAGTTTGGCGAACACGCCGGTCTTGGTTGCCATCAGCGCTGCCACCGCCGCCACGTGTCGGCGGGCTCGTAGCAGGGCGACCTGCACCAGCATCTCCGAGACGCTGCCGAGCTGACGAAAGGCGGTGGCCCGCGAGACACCTGCGATCTTGGCGACGACTTCCATTTGGACGCCATTGAGTCCGCGGGCGGCGATCTCGCTGTCGGCGGCTCTGATCAAGCGGTCCCGAACGGTGCCGTCATCACCGGAAGTCGTGTCGACGGCCACCACCGGGCCGAGACTACGTGATGGCACCGGCAATCTTGAGTTCGATGAGCCGCTCGTCGTCCAGCCCGAGGTCGCGCAGAACGTCGTCGGTGTGCTCGGCGAACTGCGGGGCGCGGCCCAGCGCTGCCGGGTCGTCGTCGAATTTCACCGGGCTGGCCACCAGCCGTTGCGAGTTACCGTCGGTATCAAGGATATTGGCGATTCGGCCGTTGGCGATCAGGTCCTGGTCGTTTGCCATTTCCCAGGCATCCTGGACCGGAGCCCACTGTCCGGTGCCTTTGCTGAGTATTTGTTTGCACTCGTCGAAGCTCAACGCGGCGATGGCATCGTGAAGGAGCCCGTACGCGAGATCGGCGTTAGCGGCCATCGACTCGAGCGAACCGAATCGTGGGTCCTCGGCGTACTGGTCCAGGCCCATCAGCCGGCAGAACTCCGGCCAGTATCGGATGGGCTGCAGCATCGACAGTTGGACGAACCTGCCGTCTGCGGTGCGGTAGGCGCCGGTCAGCGGATTGCCCGGTGCCTGCGTCCGCCGTTCCACTTTCGGTAGCGGCCCGCCCATCAGCATCGCCATGTTGACGCTGAACTGAGTGGTCCAGGCGCCGACTGCGAGCAGGGAGACGTCGAGCACCGAGGGCTCCCCGGTCACGTGCCGGCCGTAGAGGGCGGCCGCGACGCCGCCTGCGATGGTCATTCCGCCGATGTTGTCGCCGTAGGCTCCTGCGGGCATGAATGCCGATCGGTCGGCGTCTGGTGGGTTGAGCCCGTCGGCGCTGCCGCCGCGGGCCCAGAACGCCGTCGCGTCGTAGGCACCGGCATCGCGGTCGGGTCCGTTCATGCCGAATCCACTGCCCGCCACGTAAATGATGTCGGCGTTGACGTTGCGGACATCGGCGACGTCGATGCTCAGTTTCGCCCGTGCCGAGGGCAGGTAATTGGTGAGGAATACGTCGCTGCGGCGGATTAATTCGTCGAAGACCGGTCGCGCCTCGGCGTTGTCGAGCGCCAGTCCGACGCTGCGCTTACCGCGGTTGGGTGCCTCCATGATCGGGGCGAAGGAGGACCCCGGCTTGCTGGCCGCGGCACCCAGGACTTTGACGAGCCCACGCTGGGCGTCACCGGTGACCGGGTGTTCGATCTTGACGACCTCGGCGCCCCAATCCGCCAGCACCGCACCAGCCGAAGGCACGAAGGTGAACTGTGCCACCTCCAGGACACGGACACCGTCGAGTGGCTTACGCATTAGGCGTCCCAGACAAGTGGCAGGCTTTCCAGCCCCAACTGGCCGCCGCTTTCGAGCATCTGTGCATCGGGCGCGAGCCGGTAATCTGGTATCCGCTTGTGCCATTCCTCCAGGGCGATTCTGAGTTCCTGGCGGGCCAGGTGCGAGCCGAGGCATCGGTGTGGACCGGCGCCAAAGCCGATGTGGTTGTTGGGTTTACGAGTGATATCCACCGATGTCGCATCGCCGAAGGCGGCCTCGTCGCGGGTAGCGGCGTTCAGCGGGATGTTCACCATGTCGCCGGCCTTCATCGGGCAGCCTTGAATCTCGATGTCCTGCATCACCTTACGGGCTGGGATCACGATCGCGTAGGCACGGACGAACTCCTCGACCGCGGTGGGGATGACCGCCGGCTCGGTGAGGATCTGCTGCCGGTTGTCGTCGTTGCGGGCCAGGTGCAGAAACATCCAGCCGAGAGTGACCGAGACGGTGTCGAGGCCGGCCATGAACATCAGCAGACAGAACGACAGCAAGTCCTGGTCAGTGACCGGCTTTCCGTCGATCTCGTAATTCAAGGCCTTGCTGACGATGTCGTCGCGCGGTTCTTCGCGGCGCTCGGCGATGACGGTCGTGAACCGGCCCATCACCGACATCATCGCGGTCATCTGCTTTTGCAGCTTCTCCTCGTCGCTACCGCCGGCGTGCAGGATGTCGTGCTCCCACCCGAGGAACTCGTCGAGTTCCTCGACCGGCAGTCCCATCATCTCCAGGAAGATCGTGGTCGGGAATCGGGTGGCGAAGTCTGCCATGAAATCGCAGGAGCCGCGGCTGACGAGCCCGTCGATGATATCGATCGCACGCTGGCGCACCGTTGATTCGAGCTTTTCGACCGCGCCCGGTGAGAACAGCGGACCCAGTTGGCGCCGCCACTGCTTGTGCTCGTCGCCGTCCAGCATCTCGGGTATCCACTTGATCGGCGGATTCGGATCCAGCGCGGTGACCACGCTGTTGGAGAAGGCGTCCGGGTTCTGCATGATCTCCAGGATTCCCTGGTAGTTGCAGACCGTCCAGAAGCCCGGTCCGAATTCATTCCGGTACCAGGGGAATTGGGCGCGCAAGTCGTCGTATTTGGCGAACCAGGTGCCCTCGGGTTCGGTGGTGGTGTAGTCGAAAGTGACGACCGGCACCGTCGCCGCCTGCTCGCTCATTGTCACGTATCCTCCGGGTTTATGCGATCTTTACGAGAATATGTCGCATTGATGCGATCATGTGAGTCGAGAGTATCAGTCGCAACGGCGTTAGGCGAGACCCATGTCACACTCGGCTCAAGTTCGCCCACCCTTTAGATCGGCTCAGTACTCACATTCGACCGGAAAGGAACACCATTCGCATGGACCTGGGTTTGGCCGGTGCGGCCGTCTGTGTTCAGGGCGGCAGCAAGGGCATGGGGCGCGCGGCCGCGGAATGCTTCGCCGCCGAGGGCGCCCGGGTAGCCGTCATGGCACGCGGGCGCGAAGCGCTCGATGAAACCGTGGCACGACTAACCGAACTCGGCAGCCCTGATGCGGTGGGGATTTCGGTGGATGCGGCCGACGCGGCGAGCATCATCAGCGGCTTCGCGGAAGTGGGCGAACGCTGGGGCGAGCTGAATTCGCTGGTATGCGCCGTCGGACCCGACGTCTCCCAGCTGCCGTGGGACCAGGTGTCCGACGAACAGTTTCTGCACGCCTACACCGTCGGTGCGCTAAGCGCCGTGCGGTCCGCGCGGGCCGCGTTGCCGCTGCTCCGGGCCGCCACATGGGCGCGGATCGTCAACCTCGCCGCCATGTCGGCGCGCAGCCAGGGTTTCGGCCTCATCGAATACACCGCTGCCAAAGCGGCTTTGACGAGCATCACCAAGAACCTATCTTTGGAACTGGCGGCCGACGGCATTCTCGCCAACACCGTCTCACCTGGCACCTACATCTCTGATCAGATGGTGCAGCACATCGCCACGCTTCCGGCCGACGCCGGGGTGAGCGCGGACGATCCGACCTCGGTAATGCGGTATATCTCGGAATTCTTCGGCGTGCGTGCAGATCTCGGCCGCGCTGGAATCCCGCCCGACATCGCGCCGGTGATCTGCCTCCTGGCGTCCGAACGCAACACGTACACGACCGGTGCCAACGTCAATGTGGACGGCGGGTCGAGCTTCTTCGCCTGATCAGCGTCAAACGTCAGTTGCTGATCGCCGGCGCCGCGCGCGAGAACGTTGCGTCGGTGAGTTTGGCTACGAGGAAGGTGGCGATGTCGGCCTGCGACATCACCGATCCGACCTTGTCGCGGCCGAGGAAGCCCGCGCGCACAGTATGTTTCGGCCTCGCGCCGGTGGGTCGGGTGATCCGCGCGATGGTCCAGTCGAGATCGGACTGGGTCACAGCCGCTGTCATGCCGACCAATTCCGTCAGGGCGTTGGGGAACAGCAATCCGGCCACTATCGGCAGGATCTTGGCCTTCAGGGTGGGGTGGTCGCGCTCATCGGGTACTGATGGAGTCGCCAGCCCGATGTAGCGTCCGACGTGTTCGGTCTGCATGGCGGCGACGATGTTCATGGTGCCGTCAGTCACCGGGGTGCCCTTGGAGTTGCGTCGCAGCAGCGGCCCGAGCGCACTGATCACCGCCTCCGAGCCGCGGACCGCCTGCTGGATCCGCGCCTGGTCGGACAACTCACCGGCGATGGTCACCCGGCGTGGATCGCTTTCGCCCAGCTTGCCGGGATTGCGGACGTACGAGGTTACGTCGTGGCCGCCGGCCAGCAGTTCGCCGACGACCAGTCGACCGATCTGTCCGGTCGCGGCGAAGACGGTGACTTTCATTATGTGTTGATAGTAGACCTCGACATTGCTCACCTAGTAACCTATGTTGGCACTGAGTCAGCGCGGCCGGCAGGACAGAGGTGAGCGGATGCAGAAACCGATGACCGGCGTGCGTGTGCTCGAAGTCGCGCAATTCACCTTCGTGCCGTCCGCGGGCGCGGTCCTCGCCGACTGGGGCGCCGACGTCATCAAGATCGAGAACCCGGTCACCGGAGACGCGCAGAGGGGACTCGTCACGGTCGCCGGTCGCTCGGCCACCATGCCGGGAGTGTCGTTCTCGCCGACCGTCGAAGCTCCCAACCGTGGCAAGCGCAGCGTCGGACTGTCCTTGGCGCTCAAACAGACTCGGCCGGTGTTCGAGGAACTCGTCAGGCGCAGCGACGTCTTCCTGACCAACTTGTTGCCGCAGGCGCGGGCGAAACTACGGATCGACCTGGATGAGGTACGGCGTATCAATCCGTCGATCGTCTACGTCGCGGGCAGCGGCTTCGGAAGCGAAGGGCCCGACCGCGAGACGGGCGCGCACGACTCGACCGCCTTCTGGGCGCGCGCCGGGAATGCCGAGGGCGTCACACCGACGGAATCCGAGGTGCCCACGGGCATGCCGGCGGGCGCGTTCGGCGACAACATCGGCGGCATCACCATTGCGGGCGCGGTCGCCGCCGCCCTCTACGGCAGGAAGACGACTGGCCAGACGTCCGTGATCGACGTGTCGTTGCTGGCGGTCGGGGCGTGGGCCAACCAGTCCAATGTCAACCTCGCCATGCTCTACGGCTGTCCGCTGCCGAAAATCGACCAGCGGACGCAGACGCCGGGCAACCCGCTCACCGGTGCCTACCGTTGCTCGGACGGCCGCTTCATTCAGCTATCGATGCTTCAGCCCACTCGGTACTGGACTCCCGTATGCCGACTCTTCGGACTCGACGCAGCCGCCGTAGACGAGCGATTCGCCTCACTCGAGTCGTTGGCGGCCAACGCCGATGAGGCCACCGCCCTGCTCGCCGGCGCGATCGGGTCGCGGACCTTCGAGGACTGCACGCGGCTGCTGAGTCTGCTGCGCGGCCAGTGGTCTCCGGTGCAGGACGCCTGGGAGGTCGCCCACGACGAGTCGTTGATCGCAAACGGGCGCATCGCCGACGTCAGGGATGCCCAGGGCAATCAGCAACGGTTGGTGGCGAACCCGGTGAAGTTCGACGAAGCCGCCGCCCACCTGACGCGTGCGCCGCTGTTCGCCGAACACACCGACGAGGTGCTGCGGGAACTCGGCATGGACGACCGCGACTTGATTGAACTGAAGATCGAGGGCGCCATCACCTGAGCGTTACTCAGCTCGACACTATCGACGGCGGTGGCGTGAATCCCGGGTTCGCCAATGCCGTTGCCATACCGCTGCCGATCGGGCCTGTTTCGTCGAACAGCGTCGCCACGCCGGTGGCGACACCAGCGTGGCTGTAGTGCGTCACCGCGGCCAATCCGATGTAAACTCCTTCCGGAAGACGACTCAGCGTGAT
>JBAWAV010000397.1:0-3265 GCA_049589475.1 Mycobacterium sp. | reverse complement strand
TCGACGGTGCAGTGCTTCACGCCGACACACGTTGGGGCGCGACCCCTGCGCCGGTCTTCTTGCACTACTGGGGAGGTTCGCGGCGCACCTGGCGGCCAGTGCTCGCTCGCCTGCAACCCGATCAGGCTTTCGTGGACTACGACCAACGGGGTTGGGGTGACTCCGTGGACGTTCAAAAGCCGGTCCCGCTGCCTAGCCGACCTTCGTCAGAGTGAACGAATCGGTCGGGGCTTCGCAGTTGGCGCCTTTGCCATTTGGGACCCCGCTTACTTCGCCGTTAAGCGTTTCGGGATCCCACGACCAAGTTTGTATCGCACCGGACAGCTGGCTATCCAAACAGACTGTGCCGTCTGGCCTGTCAACGGTCATAGTCCAACGACCGCCCACGAGCTGTGCATCGCCGCTCCATCCTCTTGAACTGGCGATGTGCGCGATACAAGCCGTCGGACCACATGTGGAATTAGCGATCCACGTGGTTAAGGCTCCAGGCTCGCCACTATTGTCCAGCGAATACGTGCCATCGAACGGCTCGCACGCGCGTGCGCGGCCCGCTAGACCCACAACAGCGACAGCGGCAATAGTAGTTGCGGTCAGACCCCAAGCGATAGGCACGATGTTCCTTTAGCCGGCAGCAAGTTTAGCCCGGAGGCGGAAGACTTCGTTCCCCTTTCCGCGGCGGCGATGCAACGCCTCAACGCGATCATCGACGACGCGTTCGCGGCCCGCAAAACCCAAACGGCCAACCACACTTAGTATTCCGCGTATTCCGCCAGAGTTGAAACAGGTAGCCACAGGTCTGCCGGTAAGGCATCGTGATCAATTCCTGTCTCGCGGCGACGATCCTTAGGTCGTTTCTCGCGGCTCGCGCAGTGGTGCGGCCGGCCTCTAGCCAGTGTCGGGATGCACTCGAGTAGTGACCGAGGTCGACGGCAACGTCGGATCCGCTGGCGTCTCTACGCCGGGTGTGTTTACGCGGCGACCAGCGCATCCAGGATGTTGGTGAGGTATTGGTCCACGGTGATGCCGTCTAATAGGCTGGACGCCAGGCCGGAGACCGTGTCGTTGCCGATCCCGAGATCGGTTACCAGCCCACTCAGCGTCGTATCGTCGAGCCCCCCGAACGTGTTCAGCAGCTGGGTGATCGTCGATTGGTCGCTGAATCCGAAGGCGTCCAGCAATCCACCGACTGTCGCGTTGTCGAATCCGGGGATATTGGTATACACATCGCTGACCGTGCTGCCGGAGTTGATCCCGAAGCCGCTCAGGAGCCCAGAAAGTGACAGGTCGTCGAACGAGATGTTTTTCAGCGTGTCGTCCACCGTGCCGGCACCGCCATTTAGCCCAATCGTGGTCGCCGCATCGCTCAGCGTCGCGTCGCCCGTGCCCGGGATGGACAGCAGCTGCGTCACCTTGTCGTCGCCGAGACCAGCGGTGTCGGCAAACTGTTCCACGGTCGTGCCAGCGGTAAAGGCATCCGTACTCGGGTCCCAAAGTGAGCCCAACGCGCTGGGCTGGATGCCAAGAATGCCGAGCAGTTGGCTCGGGGTCACGTCTAGGCCCTGGAGAAAATCGTTGATATTCATCGGCCCGACGCCCCAGTCACCGAGCAGCGTGTCTACCTCAGTGTTGTTGATCCCCAGGGTGTCCGCCGTTTGGCTCAGTGTGCTGTTGGCGTTGAGCCCGATCAGATCCCACAGGTTCGAAATTGGTTGGTTACCTACCCCCAGAATCTCCGCCGTCTGGCTCAGTGTGTCGGTCGCGCTAAGCCCGAACAGGTTCTCAATGTCCGACAGCGGTTGGTCATCAATCCCCAGGTCGTCTAAAGCCTGGGTCAATGTCGTGGCATCACTTAACCCCGTCACGGCCAAAAGCACCGACAGCGGATTTGCACCCAGGTAGAAGAAACCTGCCAGTTCGTTGAGTGTCACGCCGCCAAGTCCCGTGAAGGACAGCAACTCGTTCGGTGTGAGGCTGCCAAGCCCAAAGTCATTGAGCGCCTGCGGCACAGTCAGCTCGTTCAAACCGGTGAGACGCGCATTTTCGCGCAGAACGTCGGCGAAGACTGTTTCTAAAGACGTGATGAACGCCGTGGGATCGAAGCTGCTGGCCAATGCAACGTCGTGCAGCTGCGCAATAGGAATGACATCAGGAAGCGATGGTGTGTGTACCGGCGCAGCGCCGGTGAGGCCCGCGCTGGCGACGACGCTGCTGGTGGCGAACACGGCGGTCCTCATCGCGAGCACCCGCCGTCCGCGCGCCGACTTCGTCGAGCGACGACGTTGGCGAGAGCTGAGTGATTGGCGGGACAACCCGCAGGACCAACGAGGCATTGGAAGCCCTCCTTCATCCTGAATGGAGGCTCAGATTTTCCTAAGGATTTCTAATCTAAAGTGATCTAAGTCACATGTCAAATAAGGCGGTTTTCGGTGTTGAGCCGGCTCGCGATAATTACAGACGCGGAGGTGCTGTCGCTTGCCATGGCGGCGGAAGCCGCAACAATTTTCGGCGCGAGTCTTGACGACGACTCGCCTACACCACCTCGGCATCGGCCGCACCCACGCCGCCACCCCCGTGCTCATCTTGGTGACCACCAGCACCGTCACCGTCGTCAGCAAAAACCACCACCACGTCCTCAGCAGCCACCGAATCGACCCCGACCGCAACTACCGGCGTAACCAAAACAAAAACCCCGGCCGATTGCCGGGGAATCTGTAACCGATGACGCGACTCATGTGTAACCCATGACCCGACTCATCACATCGGTGGAGCTAAGGGGACTCGAACCCCTGACCCCCACACTGCCAGTGTGGTGCGCTACCAGCTGCGCCATAGCCCCAGATGTTGTGCCAATCGAAGCTACACCACGGCCTGCCAGCCTTCAAAGTCGCTGGTCACGCGGCCCGCGCGATCGCGTTAGCGCAGCGGGTCGAAGTCGCGCAGGCCCGGCGGCTGCTTGCCGGTGGTGATCTGCTCGGCCAGCAGCCGACCGGTCGCCGGGCCCTGCTTCATACCCCACATGCCGTGCCCACCGGCGACGAAGATCCGGTTATCCAGCACCGGTCCGACCAGCGGACGCCCGTCGGGACTCAACGGGCGCGGCCCAACCCATATCTCGTCGCGCTCCGCCCAGCGAACCCCGTCTAAGAACCCGCCCGCCGCATCGACCATGGCATCGATCACACCAGCAGACACGGGGGCATCCGGACGACGTAACTCCATCATGCTGGTGACCCGGAGCTTGCCGTCCAACGGCGTGCACGCCACC
>JBAWAV010000396.1:0-5704 GCA_049589475.1 Mycobacterium sp. | reverse complement strand
GGCCAGTTGTGCTTCGGCCCTGGCGCGGGTTTCCACATCCACGAAATCGGGCAGCCGATGCCAAAACGCGCGGATCACCGCGACATGGCCCGGACCCAGGACGCCGTCACGCTGCGCGGCGGCGGTGGCTTCCAGCACCGGCGCCAACGGTTCGCCGTTAAGCGCGCGGCGCGCACCGAGGTCGGCGGCCTCATGCACGCGCCGCGACGCCTCGGCACGCGAAATCCGCAACCGGTCCGCCAGCACCGCCGCCGGTTTGCCACCCAGCACCGCCTGATCCTCACGCGCTACCTCGGTGATCAGCGCGTGCTCGACGGCGGGCAGTTGCCGGCGAAACACCTCGAAGCTTTCCAACACGTTCAACCGTTCCGGGGTGGTCAGCACATCGAACGTCAGATCCAGCGCGCGCTTCACCGCAGCCCGCAGACCGTCGAGAACCTCGACGACCTCCTCACGACTACTAGAACGCATGTTCGAATGATAGCGGCGGGGTCCGACGCGTTGACTCGTCGGAAATGCGCGCGAAAGGGTGCTTCGTTGCCTCATTGAAAATGCGCGCGTACGCCCAGTGGATGGGGTTGACGTTGGCAGAGCGCAGAGCAATCACTGAGGCGGCTGCGACGCGTTACCAGCTGGCGAGTAAGCGCGCTAAGAGTCGGATTCTCGACGAGTTGTGCGCCAATACGGGGTGGCATCGAAACCACGCACGCAAGGCGCTCGCAGCGTCGCTGCAGCCCAAGATCGTTGTCCCGCGCAGTCCGCGGCCGGTGAAGTACGGGCGAGATGTCATCGCGGCGCTGACGGTGTGCTGGATCGTGCTCGGCATGCCGGCCGGCAAACGGCTCGCGCCGATGCTGGGCGAACTGGTGGCATCTCCAAGCTCCGCGCAGGGGCCAAGGTGTCCAAGAAACACGACAAAGCCACCACCCCATTTCATCGCGCGATCAATCACCCCACCATGACTGTGGAACGCATCGTGGCGCTGACCCGGACCTACTCGCTGATCAATCCCGTGGCCACCCAACGCCAGGTCCAAGCCCTAACCGCCCAACTGTTCACCCTCACCACCAGCAAAGCCGCATCCGGCGCCACAACTCCAATCAACAAGCGCGCACGTTTACGTGACGCAACGAATCACCCTTCCCGCGCATCTTGACGTGAGGCAACAGGCCGACACCGCGATGCCCGAAAACGGCAACTGTGGATAACTGCCGCAAAAGTCACACCGGCATGCCGGAGAACATCACCCGGCCCGGGTCGTACTTCTGCCGAACGGCGCTCAGCTGAGACAGATTCGCGCCGAAGTAACGCGCGGGCGACTGGCTGGCTTCGAGGTAATTCACATATCCGCCAACCGAATACGGCTGCACCGCCCGGTGAGCGGTGCTCAACCATCCCAAAGCCGCCGAGGGGTCGCCCGTTTCCACGTACCACTGCACCAGCGAGGACTGCCGTCGCCACGGGAATGCCGACGCCCCGACAGGGACGTCGGCCAAAGCGCCGTCGAGTGCATGCATGATCGCCAGCATGCGACCGGCGCTCCGCGGGAACGCGTCCACCGCCGCGGCGATCCCCTGCGCCGCCGCCGGCGTCAAAGTCGCGAAAACGTCTGAGCCGCCGACATATCCGAGCGGCGACGGGTTGAGATTGCCGACGGCCAGATAGTTCACCAGGTCCAGATAGTTGAACGTGTGATTCTCAACGCCGGCAGGCTGGATGCCGACGGCTGACGTGATGGCCGACGCCACGCTATCACCCGAACCAGCCGGGCAGGTCGCCAGGATGCGGGGGTGCGTGCCCATCGCGTCGACGGTGGCATCGGCCAGTGCCCAGTTGCTTCGGTCGGCGGTGCGCAGCCAGTTCTGCCAACCGAGCAGCACCTGCGCGAACGACTGCGCCGGGAAGTTGAGGTTCACGGCATCGACCTCGCCGGTCGGGAACGTGGCGAAGGTCAGCGACGTCGTCACGCCGAAGTTGCCGCCCCCGCCGCCCCGCAACGCCCAGAACAGGTCGGGCTGACTATTGGACGACGCGGTAACCGCCTGACCGTTGGGCAGCACGACAGTCGCCGACCGCAACGCGTCACTCATCAGGCCGGCGTGCCGCGAGTGCGCCCCCAGTCCGCCGCCCAGGGCGTGCCCGGCGGCGCCTACCGACGGACAGGTGCCCGTCGGGATGCCGCGGCCGGCAGCGGCCAGCACCTGATGCATCGCATACAGACTCGTGGCGGGTGTCACAGTCACCAGCCCCGTCGCGGGGTCGTAGTTGATGTCACCGGGCAACTGCCGCAGGTCGAGCACCATCGTGCCGTTCGCGGTGGATGCCCCTACGTACGAATGCCCGCCACCGCGCGGCGCGACCTTGAGGTTGTTGGCAGCGGCGAACGTCAGCGCCTTCTGCACATCGGCCGGGGACGTCACGGTGACCACAGCGGCTGGAGTCAACCCGTTGAAGTTCGTGTTGAAAACCCCTTTGGCCGAACCGAATTGCGGGCCGCTCGGTTGAATGACCTGGCCACCGATCGCCCTCGACAGTCCGTCCCAGCCGGAGACCACCGGTTCGCCACCGGCGCGAGCCGAGCCGAAGAAAGCGCCGGCGGCCAGCGCTCCGGCGGCGCCGCGCAGAAACGTCTGCCGCGACATCTCACGCGTCATGCCCTGCATTGTGGGTCACCTGGAGACGTCAATCGCGGTGGCGCAACACGTGTCGAGGCGCGTCGCCGGAAACGTATGCGAACTTTTACGTCACCGTGTTCTCGACGTGACAGCGGTAGACCAATGTTCGATGCAGACCACACAAGACTTTGGGGGATGGTATGGGTCGCAGCTGGATGGCGCGGCTGAACAATCAGCCGTTGACCGTACGGGCGCTGCTCGGTATCGGATGTTTGATCACGGTTGCCACCGCGGTTTCGGCGCCGGGCGAGGCAGATCCGAGCGACGACAACTTCATCGACGCACTCAGCCATGCCGGCATCGAGTACGGGGAGCCCGGAAACGCGATGGCCGTCGGCCAGTCGCTGTGCCCCATGCTCGCTCAGCCCGGTGGCAGCTTCGCCGCGGCCGCTTCCAGCGTCGCGCACCGCGGCATGTCTCCGCGGATGGCTCAGCTGTTCACCACGATCGCGATACAGACATATTGTCCGACCGAGATCTCAAACATCGCCAACGGCAACGGTATAACCGGTATCCCCGGGGTCTAGCGCGTTCCCAGCGGATCGATCGTCCAGGCGATGTAGACCATCGCCGTCGCGACGGACGTCAGCGTCGCGAAGTCGATTCCCTTGCTGCGCACCACCAAAAGCCCGGCCCGGTCATCGGTGAGTGCCAACCGCAGCACCGCCGCCAGCCCGACCCCGATGCCGATCAGCAATGCGCCGCGGCGCCAGAAATTGGCTGCCGCCAAGCCGAACGCCGCCGTGAAGATCAGCACGACCGCGATCACCGGCCACTGCAGACGGAGTAATCGGCGCACGTTCAACGACTTTCGGCCAACTCGACGACGTTGGTCAACAAGAACGCCCGGGTCAAAGGTCCGACACCGCCGGGATTCGGCGACACATGGCCGGCGACCTCCCACACCTCCGGATGCACGTCGCCTGCCAGCTTGCCGTCGACCCGGCTGACGCCGACGTCGACGACGGCCGCACCGCGGCGCACCATGTCCGCGGTCAGCATGTGCGGCACACCGACACCCGCCACGATGATGTCCGCTTGCCTGGTCAGGGCAGACAGGTCACGAGTTCCGGTGTGGCACAACGTCACTGTCGCATTCTCCGAACGACGGGTCAGCAATAGGCCCAGCGGACGACCGACCGTCACCCCGCGGCCGATCACCACCACGTGCGCGCCGGCGATCTCCACGTCGAACCGCCGCAGCAGGTGGACGATGCCGCGCGGGGTACAGGGCAGCGGCGCGGGGGTGTTGAGCACCAGGTGGCCCAGGTTCGTCGGGTGCAGTCCGTCGGCGTCCTTGGCCGGGTCGACCCGCTCCAACGCGGCGTTCTCGTCAAGATGCTTCGGTAACGGCAACTGGACGATGTAGCCGGTGCACTCGGGGTTCGCGTTGAGCTCGTCAATGGTCTCGTTGAGCTTGGCCTGGGTGATGTCGGCGGGCAGGTCGCGGCGCAGCGAGGTGATCCCGACCTTGGCGCAGTCGGAGTGTTTCCCGCGGACGTAGGCCTGCGACCCCGGGTCGTCGCCGACGAGGATGGTGCCCAAGCCCGGTGTGCGCCCCGACGCGGTCAGCGCGGCCACCCGCTCCTTGAGGTCGACGAAGATCTCGTCGCGCGTTGATTTGCCGTCCAACGTGATTGCACCCACGTCGTCCAGTTTGGCATGCGGGCCGAAGTCGCCAGACTAAGCTCCTGCTCATGTCCGAAGCCCCGGACGTGCTGGCACCGGCGAAGCTCGGGCCCATCACGCTGCGCAATCGCATCATCAAGTCGGCGACCTTCGAGGCCCGCACGCCCAACGCACTGGTCAGCGACGACCTGATCGAGTATCACCGGCTGCCGGCCGCGGGCGGGGTCGGCATGACGACGGTGGCCTACTGCGCGGTGTCGCAGGGCGGCCGAACCGAAGGCAACGGGATCTGGATGCGCCCTGAAGCCGTGCCGGGCTTCCGTCGGCTCACCGAGGCGATCCACGCCGAGGGCGCGGCGGTCAGCGCGCAGATCGGCCACGCCGGCCCCGTCGCCAATGCCCGCTCCAACAAAGCCACCGCGCTGGCCCCGGTGCGGTTCTTCAACCCGATCGGTATGCGGTTCGCCAAGAAGGCTAACCGTGCAGACATCGACGACGTGATCGCCGCGCACGCCAACGCCGCCCGGCTGGCCGTCGACGCCGGATTCGACGCTGTCGAAGTGCATTTGGGGCACAACTATCTCGCGAGCGCATTCCTGAGCCCGCTGATCAACCGTCGCAGCGACGAGTTCGGCGGCTCGCTGGAGAACCGGGCCAAGGTGGCTCGCGGCATGGCATTGGCCGTCAAACGCGCCGTCGGAGATCAGATCGCGGTGACCGCGAAGCTCAACATGACCGACGGCGTGCGCGGCGGCATCTCCGTCGACGAGGCGCTCGTCACGGCCAAGTGGTTGCAGGACGACGGCGCATTGGACGCGATCGAACTCACCGCGGGCAGTTCGCTGGTCAACCCGATGTACCTGTTCCACGGCGACGCCCCGCTCAAGGAGTTCGCCGGCGCGTTCAAACCGCCGCTGAGTTGGGGCATGCGGATGACGGGCAAGAAGTTCCTCCGCGAATACCCGTACCGCGAGGCCTATCTACTGCGCCATGCCAAGCAGTTCCGCGCCGAGTTGACGATGCCGCTGATCCTGCTGGGCGGCATCACCAATCGCGAGACGATGGATCTGGCAATGGCCGAAGGCTTTCAGTTCGTCGCGATGGGCCGGGCGCTGTTGGCCGAGCCCGACCTGATCAACCGGATCGCCCGCGACGGCACCGCCGTGCGTTCGGCGTGTACGCACTGCAACCGGTGCATGCCGACGATCTACACCCGTACCCACTGTGTGGTGACCGGAGCCCCCGACCTCCTGGCCCACTGACCAGCCGCCGTGTCGATCGATGGGGATTGAACGGCAGCCGATACAGTCGGTGCAGTGAGCCAAGCAGCTAATGTTAGGGCGATGAGTCACGCCGCACCGCCCGCGCTGACAGTCCGGTACGACGGATCACACCGTACC
>JBAWAV010000395.1:0-6637 GCA_049589475.1 Mycobacterium sp. | reverse complement strand
GAATTGCTCTGCGGCGGCATATAAGCGGTCGGCATCAGACGCCTGCAGGGCGGCCCCGTATGCGGCCAGCACCGCGGCAAGCTTCCCACCGATACTCTGCGCGACGTCGACCAGACGCTGTAGCGAGGTGAGGTCGCCGAATCTGGCCGCATCATGCAGGGCGACCATCTCGACGGCCCGTTGACCGGAATCCCTGGCCAGGTCGGCTGCTTCCAGAGCACGCGATATCGCCCCGCTGACGTGACCTTCTGCGGCGGCGAGCCACGCCTCGACGAGGCGGAACTGCGGTTCGAACACCGCCACGTGACGGTCGACTTTGCCGCGCAGTTCGTTGACCGTCTTCGCCGCGGCGTCGACATTGCCGAGCGCGCAATGAGATTGCGCGAGCAGCATCCCGGCCGGGAAACTCCAAGACGCCGCGGACTCCGCGGCCAACGCCGCGACGGTTTCCTCCATGCGGGGCGCGGCCACATCGAATCGACCCCGAGCCACTTCCACGGTGCCGAGCAGAATGTTGGCCATGCCCCAGGCGAGGTACTGACCGGGCGACGAGATCTGGCCGATGTGGCCGGATCGCGCCTCGGCATCGTCGAAGTCCCCGGCCAACGTCAGCGCACGAATTTCGCCGAACATCGTGGGGTAGCGCAGCAGGCTGTCGACCTCGTTCTCGATCTGACGCCCGCGCGCTACGACCGCTGCCGCGTCGTCCACCCGGCCGGCCAACGCCGCTGCCAGCGTCCCGCCGAACACCGCCCACACCAGCGCCCACGGTGACGCCGTCGCGTCGTCCAACACCTGCTGGGACGCCGCCGCAGCCTCATCGAGCAGGTTCTCGAAGGCGCGTGTCGCCGACGCGACCCCCTCGAGGACAAGCCGGAGGGCGGGGTGGCTGACTCGATGCTGCAGCAAGTGGAGCACCTCGTCGGCGCGGGCGGCGTCACCCATCGACCAGTGCAGGTTTGCGATCCGCGCCATACCCCAGCGCACCAGCTCCAGCTCATTCATGCTGTCCGGATCGAACGCGGTCAGGACTTCCTCCGACTCGGCCGCCCGGCCCTGCCACAGCAGTGACCGCGCCAGCAGTTCGCTGGCAACCAGCCCGCCGCCTCGATCCACAGCGGCGCGCGCCAGGCGTTCACCCAGGGTGATGTTGGTCAGCGCGATGGCGTCCTGCGCGGCAGTCGCGAAAAGCTCGCCGTCCGCGGTCGCGTCGCTGTCGAGCGCCAATTCCGCCAGCCGAATGCGTTGTGCGGGTACATGAACGGGCTGCTGCTGCATCGCCGAGAACAGCTCGCCCTTGAGGCGGCGGGTAGCGGCCCGGCCGAGGCCACGACGAATCACCTCGCCGTAGAGGGGATGGGTAAATCGGACATTCAGTGCGTGCGCGTCCTCGACGACGCGGATCAGACCGCGGCGCTCGACACCCTCGACGGTGTCGGGCCCGACCAATGTCGACAGGGCGTCCAGGGAAAGCGGTTCCGCGAAGGCCAGCAGCTGCAGCGTGTGCGCCTCATCCTCGGGCAACTGTTCGATCCGCGCGTCAAGCAGCGACGCGAGCTCGGAGGTCACCGCGGTGCGCCCGCGCAGCTGCCAGACACCGCGCACTTGCCGAAGAGTGCCTGCTTCCAGCGCGCCCTCGACAAGATGCCGGATGTAGAGCGCGTTGCCGCACGATGCCGTCCACATCAAATCGCCGGACATGCCCTCCAGCCGGCCACCGAGCGCTTCCTCGACCAGGTCCAGACATTGCCTTTTGCTGAATGGTGTCAGCCTCAGCCGTTTGAGGTAGCCGTCCTTCCACAGCGATGTGATCGCGTCGGGCACGGCTTCCCCGTCCCGGACCGCCGCCACGATCCGCACCGACCCTTCCAGTGCCAGCTGATGCACCAGCGTCGCCGAGAGGTGGTCCAGCAGGTGCGCGTCGTCGACGCCAATGATCGAATGCTCCGCGCTGCGGATCGTTTCACGCGCGGCAGCCAAGCCGGCGATCGGATCGCGCGACGCGGCCGGGCCGACCAGATGCGCGAAGACACCTAACGGAATCGACCGGGCGGACTCGGTTCCCGCCACCCAGTGCACCGGCGTCGGTAGCGACTGGGTGACCGCCCGCGCCAAGGTTGTCTTGCCCACCCCGGCATCTCCAAACAGCACGATCCCGGAAAAGTCTTGCTTCCCGGCCAGAGCCGAGCGAATAGTGCCGAATTCGTCTTCCCGGCGCACAATCGGCCAGGACCGAGTGTCCACGACCAGCGATAATACCGCTATTCCGGAGAGTCAGTCCGGAACAGCGGCACTAGTCACAGCATTTCGCTGCTGCGTCGTCGGTCACGCAGAAACCGCCTGGATCGCCCAGAAGTCACTGGCTAAGTGCGCACCGTTGATCGGTGAGCTGTCGCCGCTGGCCTTGGACCCGGTCATGTACTGGTAGGGCATGTAGAAGTAGCCGTGGTCAGCCCACGACGCGCTCCACGAGTTACGCACGATGACATGGCGTTCGGGATCCGAGTAGCCGACGGCGAGGACCGCGTGGCCGCCCACAACCGCCTCGCCCGGCTTGGGCAGCGGCATCACGCCGCTGCTCGCCACGGCCTGGGATTCGAAACTCTCGTACACGGTGAACCCGAACACGACCGAGAGATTCGATGCGATCGCGTCTTTGAGATCACCCAGCGTCTGGATGGCCTCGTAAAGAACCGCCTTGTCTTTCGTCGCGGCGACGTAGCAGCGCCGTGGCGGCTTGACCGCGAACATCCCGGTGTCGTACGGCCACAGGGTCTCCGAACACACACCGTCGGTGTTGACGACCTTGATGCCGTCCCTGATGACGGCGCCTGAGTCGCTGGACACTGTGCCTTCCAGCGCGCGCTCGTTGTAGTAGACGAACAGCCGCGAGGGGACGAAGTCGGACAGGCCCTGCCGGTCCCGCTCGTACTCCATCGCGCCGGCGATCGCATTGCCGGTGCACGACCCGAGCTGGCCCTGGTCGTAAACCGGCGGCATCGACGGTCGAAGGTCGTACTCGGGGGGCAGGCTCGCGAGCCTTGGTGAATACACCCTGTCCCGCACGTCCGGCAGCTGCGGTCGCCAGCCGTAGCCGCGAACGTGACTCCAATCCTGCTCTTTGTCAACAGTTTTGGCGGGACGGGCCTCTCGTAGAACGGTCATTGCATCCTCCTGTGTGTGTGATGGACGCCTCGACCATAGAAATGTCGGACGCCGGGCGGCATGCGTACCGGGCTACCCGACTTCTCGGCGGGCCAGGGTGATCGCTACGAGTAGTGCGCGACCGGCAGGTACCGGCGATTTCCCGACCGAATAACGAGTAGCGCTCTACGCGTGCCCCGGTGTGCGCGTCGACGCAGTGTTGTGCCCCAGGGACGCTCAGCCCGAACACCACACCGCGGATCCGAAGTCGGGTCACACACTGCAGAAGGAAGTACCGCCATGACGAGCGCGCACGCACACCACAACACCGCCGCGGTGGACGGCCCACCCGAAGGCGCCACCTTGGGCAGAACGTTCCCGTTGAACGACTACGCACTCGAGCGGATCATCTACCGCGCGCCGCACGAGGCGCTGGCACCGATTCCGTGGCCAGCCGGACTCGCCCCCCGCGGCGTCGCCTACGACCGGCCGGCCAACCAGCCTTTGCCCCTTGCGGATGTCGTGGTGGTGACGTGGACGGTGGCCGAGGGTCAGGCCTTGGCCGACGTGCTGACGCCCGGGATGCCGAGCATGTCCTGGAAGCCCTACGCCCACCATTGGAGCGCCTACGAACCACAGCTGACCAGTCGCTCGCCGGCCCGGCAGGCCGGCTGCCTGGGCTACGTCACGGCGACCAAGATCGGCAACGTCAACGTTCTGCTGATCAAGTCGGAGCTACACCTTGCCACCGACGGGATTTCGGCGCCGATAGTGGCGTTCTGGCAGCAGATCGTCGCCGAGGCACGGCCACACCTGGTCATCACCACCGGAACCGCGGGCGGCATCGGCGCTGACACCCAGCTTGGCGATGTCTTCGTCGTCACCAACGCAAAATTCAACTGCGCCAGGGACTTCAAATCCAAGCCGTGGGCCCAGCAGCTGTTCACCGGGGCCGCGATCCACGCCGACGGCCACGCGTCGAGCTTCGGCACCCTGGCGGCCCCGAACGCCGGCCACCTGTGGCCCGTGGCCACCCGTCCGCCGGAGCTGAGCTTCGGCGCTGCGGCGGGCGGTGTGGAGACCGTCGACTATTTCGGTTTCGCGGATAGCACCGACTCCTTCGGGATCGTGCACAACTATCCCGACGCCCGGACCGAGGAGATGGACGACGCCAGCCTGCCGCTCGCCCTTTCGCACCTGCCCAGCCCGCCGCTGTGGTGCTCGATCCGCAATGCCAGCGACCCGCAGGTGTCATCGGATATCGGTGACCTCGACGCCCAGCGGCGCTGGGCCAACCAGATCTACAAGCGGTACGGCTACTGGACCACCATCGGGTCGGCAATCGCCACCTGGGCGGTCATCGCCAACCTAAGCTGAATCGAAACGACGAGTCTGTGAGGCAGTCATGACCCAGGCGAAACAGCGGCGCGAAAAGGCTTCGACCGCAAAGAAATCCAGCGTGGTGCGGCGATCGACGGCGAGGCGGTCAGCGGCGGTACCAACCCTGCCCATCGAGGGCTACATCGGCGACATCACCGGCCCGGGCATCAGCGACACGTGGGGGGTCACGGCCACCGACCTCGGGGTCAGCGCCGTCGCACCCAACGGCAAGTTGGTGTCGGTCTTCGGCGACACCTTCTCCGGCGACAGCGTTGGTCAGGGCGACTGGCGCGCCCCGGTCGCGCTGATCGGCACCGGGGACACCAATACGCGCATCCAGTACGACAGCGCGGCCGGCGAAGATTCCGCATATGCGCAGCAGTTGTGGGCCTATGTCCATGACAGTCCGCCGTGGAACCGCGGTGGGATCAGCACCGTCATTCCCTCCGACCTGCTGGTCATCGGGCAGACGATGTACCTGCACGCCATCGTCAACCGCGGCTTCGGAAACGTCATCTGGACCGGTATCTGGAGCTCGACCGACAACGGCGTCACGTGGCAGGAGATGGGCCCCCAAGCCACCTTCCCCGCATCGTTGTACAACGGCTACGCGCAGCTGTGGTCGTGGGACTACAACCCCGACGACGGTTGGGTGTATGTGGTCTCCACCGGGTTTCAGCGCGACAAAGGCATCATCCTGAGACGCGTGCGCCCCGATGACATCGCCGACATGTCGAAGTACTCCGGGTGGGGCTGGGCCGACAACCAGTGGGCCTGGGACAACACGCCGACCCCCATCACGCCGCCGGCCGAGACCTGGGGCGAGCTGACCCTGCGCCGATTGGACAGCGGCACATGGATACTGGGCGGCTTCCTGTCGTCGGCGTATGCGCTGAGTTACCGCACGATCGACAGCCCCACCGCCAACCTCTACGAGGCCGCGCTGCAGACGCCGTTGGTCGGGTCGACCTGGGACGCCCAGGATCTGGCGAACAACCAGGTCGCCCAGCTCTACGGCGGCTACGTTCTGCCCGGGTCGACGCTGGACGCGCCCGGCGGTGTCGGGCTGATCGTGTCGCAGTGGGACACCGCGACCGGATGGCCGTACCGGGCGATGCAATTCAAGGTGACGCTCACCGACACGACGAAGCCCGCGGCGGCCAGGCGCCCGGCCTCCCGTGCCCGACAACGCCCACGGCGGCCCGGCGTCTGATATCCAATAGTGGCCGGATGCGCTCTGAGGAGAGGTGGTCACGATGGCTGGTGATATCGGTGTGGTGTGGGGTGACGAGCCCGACGAGCACGACTACCCGGCGGCAGCCGACTATCTCGCCCTGCTCGCGACGGCTGCGCAGATCAGCGAGATCGTGGCGGCCCTCAAGCAGGCCCCGATCGTGCGCAAGAAGGCCAAGGACCTGCTGCGTGCCTCGTGCCTACAGCTGCTGCCGAGAGACAATCCGCACGTGAGCCGAGACCTGAAGAAAATCAAGAAGGGCACGCGCCTGTCGCCGATCCTGGCCGTCCGGGGCGACCTCAACACCGGGGTGGCGATGCAGATCGCCGACGGCTACCACCGGGTCTGCGCGAGCTACTGGACCGACGAGAACACCGACATACCGGTGCGAATCGTCCCGGCCACCAAGTAGCGAGCTGGGGTTTTGGCCAACCCCGCGGGCGGGGTACAGTACACAGCGTGCAGCGGGTGCTCCTTCTCGGACGCCGCGGCGGGGCCTGATCCAGACCGGCTTCCCGTCGCGGGTATTCGCGATGCGCCGGTCACGCCCACCATGGGCGCCCCTCCTTAAACTCCCGGAGCAATCACCGTGACCAGCTTCAGCAAACCGTCGGGCGACTCGCCCGACGCATTTACCTCCAACAGGACCATCAATAAACCCGCAGGCCCACCGAACGACGGTCAGCCCGCGTGGAACACCCAGCGCGGATCGTCGATGCCGGTCAGACGGTACCGATCGTTCGCCGACGAAGTCGAGCCCGTCCGCTTGGCCGATCGCACCTGGCCCGACCACGTCATCAGCCGCGCGCCGCTGTGGTGCGCGGTGGATCTGCGCGACGGCAACCAGGCGCTGATCGACCCGATGAGCCCGGCCCGCAA
>JBAWAV010000394.1:0-17762 GCA_049589475.1 Mycobacterium sp. | reverse complement strand
CGCCGTTCGGCAACGTCAACCTCGACTCGCTGTTCGGCGGGATCAACGCCGCCGACCTGCTGCAGCCCGGCGACGCCTTCACCGGCCTACAGGCCGGCGACAGCGGCATCGGTGCCGACGCCTTCACCCTCGGCAGCACCACCTTCGACCCGATGACGGCGGCCGGGCCCGAAGGCTTCGACCCGGTGCCCTCGCTCCTCGGCGCTGCGCCGCTGCTGGACATCTCACCCGGCCAGATCACGAAATACGGCACTGAACCTCTCAACCTAAATAGCCAAGACTTCGACGTCTACAGCGGCACCGGCTCCAGCGCCACCGAGATCGGCAGCATCAACACCACCGAGGGTGTGACGAACCTGTTGGGCCTGACCAACACGGAGTTCACCGTCCAAAGTGCCACCCCCGCCGACGGTGTGGATGCCTCGGCGCTACCGGCAACCGGAACGGTCTACGACGCGTTCAACCTGGGCAACGGCTACGAGAACATCTACACCGCGATCCCAGACGTCGGAAGCACCAGCGGTACCGTCACCGACACCCTGGTAACGCCGTTCGGCAACGTCGACCTGGACTCGCTATTCGGCAGCGTCAATGTCGCCAACCCGCTCGATGCGGGCGACGCCTTCACCGGTCTCGTTGACGCGGGATCGGCGGCGGCCGCCGCGTCGGATCCGCTGGCGTTCCTCGGCCTCTAACGTTCGACCAGCTGATCTGAACCAGCAAGACCAGGTAGCCCAGGCCACTAGCGGCCCGTTCCGGCCGTCACGACTGGTTCCGCTCGGCCAGATCCTGGAGGAACAACGACGGCACGCCTTCAAAGCTGGCGACCGGACGATGGGCCGAGGGGCAAGGCAGGCCGCAGGGAGTCGGCAATCGGTGGCGCGGGTGGTACGTCGGTGACGACGGAAAGCCCCGCGCCAAGCGATTCCGTACCGAGGTTGAGGTCGAGGGATGGTCGAACGCTCAGCGCGGCAGGGTAGTCACCAACCAATGGGTCAGCCCCGACCTGGGCGCAGACGCGTTCGCCAACGTCGCCGAGCAGTGGTTCAGGATCAAAGCGCACTGCAAGCCCCACAGGTCAATAACCCCGCCTGTGCCGGGTGTCCGGGCGCTTGACACGGCGTGGAGTTTACAACCTGCGTACAGTTTGGTTGCTCAGTTCCACGCCGTGGCGCGATTCATGCTGGTGGCAGATCCAGGATTCGAACCTGGGTAGGCGTTAGCCGACGGATTTACAGTCCGCTCCCATTGGCCGCTCGGGCAATCTGCCGTGGTGCGTGTAGCAGGATACAACGAAGATGTACTCCAATAACAAACGGCCAACATCGATGGAAGGGGACGTATCCAATGGCGGATTCATCGTTCGACGTCGTGAGCAAGCTCGACCGGCAGGAGGTCGACAACGCGCTCAACCAGGCCGCGAAGGAGCTCGGCACTCGGTTCGACTTCCGCGGCACCGACACCAAGATCGCCTGGAAGGGCGACGAGGCGATCGAGCTGACCAGCTCGACCGAGGAGCGGGTCAAGGCAGCCGTCGATGTCTTCAAAGAAAAGTTGATCCGGCGTGACATCAGCCTCAAGGCGTTCGACGCCGGCGAGCCGCAGGCCTCCGGCAAGACGTTCAAAGTCACCGGCACCCTCAAAGAGGGCATCAGCAGCGAAAACGCGAAGAAAATCACCAAGCTGATTCGCGACGAAGGTCCTAAGAGCGTCAAAACCCAGATCCAGGGCGAAGAGGTCCGTGTCACCAGTAAAAAGCGCGACGACCTGCAGGAGGTCCAGGCGTTGCTGAAGAAGTCCGACCTGGACGTCGCGCTGCAGTTCGTGAACTACCGTTAACGTGATCGGCACCACACCGCGGCCAGAGAAGCGAGGTTCGTGATGGGCACGACCGCCGTCGACGTCGTCATCATCGGAGCAGGTATCTCGGGCCTGGGCGCGGCGTACCGCATCACCGAACGCAACCCGGGCACCAGCTACGTCATCCTGGAGCAGCGCGAGCAGATCGGTGGCACCTGGGACCTGTTCCGCTACCCGGGCGTGCGCTCCGACAGCAGCATCTTCACGCTGTGCTTCCCGTGGGAACCGTGGACCGGACAAGAACGGGTCGCCGACGGGGCCGACATCCGGGAGTACTTGAACGCCACCGCGCGCAAGCACGGCATCGACCGGCACATCGAGTTCAACACCCACGTCCGCTCGGCGGACTGGGACTCCTCGACCGACACCTGGACCGTCACCGCCGAGCAGGGCGGCGCCGAAAAGACCTACCGCGGCCGCTTCGTGTTCTTCGGGTCCGGCTATTACAACTACGACGAGGGCTACACCCCGGACTTCACCGGTATCAACGAGTTTCACGGCACCGTCGTTCATCCGCAGCACTGGCCCGAGAACCTCGACTACCAGGACAAGAAGGTGGTGGTGATCGGCAGCGGCGCCACGGCGATGTCGCTGATCCCGTCGCTGGCCGAAAAGGCCACCAAGGTCACCATGCTGCAGCGTTCACCGACCTACCTGTTCTCGGCCGCCAGAACCAGCGGATCCACGAATGCACTGCGAAAAGTGTTGCCACGCAGAGTCGCTCATTCATTCGCCCGGCAGAGCAACGCGCTGCTGGAAGGTGTGATCTGGTTCTTGGCCCGCAAGACACCGGGCTTCGTCAAGTGGTGGATCCGCCAGGTCGCGGTGCATTACCTGCCCAAGGGTTATGACGTCGACACCCATTTCAAGCCGCGCTACAACCCGTGGGACCAGCGGCTGTGCCTGATACCCGACGGCGACTTGTACACCGCGATCGGCGAAGGTCGCGCCGAAGTCGTCACCGACCACATCGACCACTTCGACTCCACCGGAATCGCTTTGAAGTCCGGCGCGCATCTGGACGCCGACGTCGTCGTCACCGCCACCGGCCTGCAGTTGCAGGCGCTCGGTGGTGTGACGGTGTCCATCGACGGCGCCGAGATCAAGCCGCAGGATCGGTTCGTCTACAAGGCCCACATGCTGGAGGACGTGCCCAACCTGTTCTGGTGCGTCGGCTACACCAATGCGTCGTGGACGCTGCGCGCCGACATGACCGCACGCGCGACCGCGAAATTGCTGGCGCACATGAACTCTCACGGCTACACCCACGCCTACCCGCACCTGTCCGGTGAACCGATGCCGGAGAAGCCGGCGTGGGACATCCAGGCCGGCTATGTGCTGCGTGCGCCGCATGCGCTGCCGAAGTCTGGCATCAAGCGGCCGTGGAACGTGCGACAGAATTACTTCGCCGACGCGATCGACTACCGGTTCGACCGGGTCGAAGAGGCGATGGTGTTCGGCCGCGCCGAGGAGAAGTCGGCGCTGGCCGGTTAGCCGTTGTTGTTCTAGAGCAACGCGATTCGGCTGCCGCAGTTCGGGCAGAACCGTTCGTCGTTATGGTGGACCGCTCCACAATCCGCGCAGAAGAACGGCTCACCGGGCGATGCGGTTGGCAGCGCCGCCGGTTCCAATGATCCGTCGGTGAGCGGGGTGATGATGTAACTCGGTTCCCAGTCTTTCAAGTCGATCGCTCCGGCCGCAGGCAGGCGGCGACGGCGACGGCGCGCGATCAACGATGCGCCGCCGAGGCCGAGCAACAACGCGAATCCGCCTATGGCGTACCACATCAGCGGCCGGCCGAACGATGTTGAGACGTCACCGTATTGCTGGCGCAGGTTGGCCGCGTCGGTGCTGAACTTGGCAGCCCCGGGATAGCCGGGTGACATCAGCAGAGTTTGGTCGAAGTCACCGATGGCGTCGGTGTAATGGCCCGCGTAGTACTCGTCGAGCCCCCGACGGTAGGCAGTGTCGGCCGGTCCGAGGGTCGCCTTGACGCCCTTGGCGGCCATCAGCACCGCAAGGCCGTCTGCGGGTGCGACAAAGTTGAACGGCTGCAATTCGAGGGTTGGGCTGAAGCTGACCGATCCGATGACCTTGCCGTCGAGGTTGGCCACCGGGCCACCGCTCATACCGTTGGAGACGGCGGCGTCGATCTCGTATTCGGGGACGCCATTTTTGGTGGCCTTTCTGCTGACCGTTCCGTTCTTGCTCGTCGGGTCCGCCGGGGAATCGATGACCGAGTCGGTGCCGTGGGGGAAACCGACCGCAACGATCGGCTCGCCGACGTCGACCTTGCTGTCGGCGGCCAATTCAGAAGACGGCAGGTGGTGCTTGTCCATCTTGAGCAACGCGACGTCGCCCTTGGCGAGCGGCCGGAAGTCCGACAGGCTGGCTGACGCTGTGGTGATGTCTTTTCCGCTGCCGTACGTCACCGTGTACGTGACTTGGGGCCCCAGCTGGTCGGGTGCCGCACCCTCGATCCGGGCGTTGTCGCGCAGCCACTGCCCGGTGGGCAGCGGTCCCTGGGCATCGGGCGAATACAACGCTCGGCTCACGTAGACGTTCGTGGCGGCAGTGATGATGTCGGGCCGGGCCGTGTCGGGATCGGCACAGTGCCCCGCCGTGGCCACCCACCCGTCCGGGTTGACGACGAAACCGGAGCAATGCCAGGTCACTTCGAAGGGGCCGGCCGGGTCCGATACCAGAAGATCGCCATTGGGCAGCCTGACGCGCCCCGCGGCGCGGACTTCCAGCTCGACCACGGCGGGCCGGATCAGGGCCGCGGCCTTCTCGGTTGGGCTTACCTGCGGGCGGACGTCGTCGGCGCGCGCGACGCCCGGTGACTCGAACAGCAGCACCATCGCACATGTGGACAGCAGTGCCGGCCACCGACGCATGGTTTCCTCCTGGCATATCAAGCTGCCCTCGACGATTCGGCACTGTGGTCTGCCTACGTAGAGGACGAAGTCCCCTCCTCGTGGGTCATTGGCCAACTTCGCAGTTGGCCAACCGCCAGTAAAGAACGGGCGGCCGCAATACTGTGGTCGGCATGGCTGCTATGCGCGAACCGAAGGTCGTCGTCTTGGGCGGCGGCTCCTGGGGTACCACCGTCGCATCCATCTGTGCACGCCGCGGGCCGACGCTGCAATGGGTGCGCTCGGAAGAGACCGCCAAGGAGATCAACGAGAAGCACCGCAACACCAAATACTTGGCCAAGGACGTCGAGCTGTCCGAAACCCTGCGCGCCACGACGGACTTCGCCGAGGCCGCGCGCGCGGCCGACGTCGTCGTGATGGGAGTGCCGTCGCACGGGTTCCGCGATGTGCTCACCGAGTTGGCGTCCGAGCTGCGGCCGTGGGTGCCGGTGGTCTCGCTGGTGAAGGGTCTCGAACAGGGCACCAACATGCGGATGTCGCAGATCGTCGACGAGGTGCTGCCCGGTCACCCCGCCGGCATCCTGGCCGGGCCCAACATCGCCCGCGAGGTCGCCGAGGGTTACGCGGCCGCCGCCGTGCTGGCGATGCCGGACCAGCACCTTGCCGCGCAGCTCGCACAGCTGTTCCGGACCAAACGGTTCCGGGTGTACACCATCGACGACGTGCTCGGCGTCGAGATGGCCGGGGCGCTGAAGAACGTCTACGCGATCGCGGTCGGGATGGGCTATTCGCTGGGTATCGGCGAGAACACCAGGGCGATGGTGATCGCGCGCTCGGTGCGCGAGATGTCGAAGCTCGGCGAAGCGATGGGCGGGCAGCGCGACACCTTCGCCGGCCTGGCCGGCATGGGCGATCTGATCGTCACCTGCACGAGCCAGCGCAGCCGTAACCGGCACGTCGGCGAGCAACTCGGGGCAGGCAAACCCATCGACGAGATCATCTCGTCGATGAACCAGGTCGCCGAGGGCGTGAAGGCCGCCAGCGTGATCATGGAGTTCGCCGACAAGTACGGCCTGAACATGCCGATCGCGCGCGAAGTCGACGGCGTCATCAACCACGGATGCACCGTCGAGGACGCCTACCGGGGATTGGCGGCCGACACCCCCGGCCATGAGGTGTACGGCGCCGGTTTCTGAGCCCCGGCAATCACAGCAGCCCCAACTGCACCGAAGAGTCTGGGGCACACCTGTTTTGGAAACAGAGCCATATGCGATATCAGAGGTCGTACAGACCGATCGGCGGGCGATCCGAAAGCTTCTGCACCACCCATTGATTCAATGACACGTTCTGTTCGGCGGCCTCAACGGTCAGCTTCGCGTGCAGCACGCGCGACGTCCTGACGAGAAACTTGCCGCTGAATTTCCGCTCGGTGAGCGGCGGCGGTGCGTCTCGCTCCTCGGCTTCGCATTCGGCCAGGTATTCGTCGACCGCCTTCTCGACGGCGGCGATCGCTTGCCGCATCGTCGGCGCCCACTGCGACAGCCATGGCAACTCGATGCAGCGGCCGACGTATTCGCGGTGTTCAGACGACCATTCGGCGCGGTAGGTGTACCGATTCATGCTGCGGTGATATCGCATGCGCCGCTGAATTGAAAAGTCACCACATGGTCAGCTTGTGGAGACTGCTGAGGCTGGTGTGACTTACCGTCCGGCCATCTCTTCGAGCCGCCGGATGCGGTCGGCGATCGGCGGGTGCGTGGCGAACAGCGACCCGATCTTCTCGCCGGTCCGGAACGGGCTCGCGATCATCAGGTGCGCCTGGGCGGCCAGTTGCGGCTCCGGCGGCAGCGGCGCGGCCTGCACGCCACCGGAGATCTTGCGCAGCGCGGACGCCAGCGCCAGCGGATCGCCGGTCAGCATCGCACCGGATTCGTCGGCCTGATACTCCCGCGAACGGGACACGGCCAGCTTCACCACCGTCGCTGCGATCGGGCCAAGCATCGAAACCAGCAGCAGCGCAAAGGGATTGCCGCCTTCGCGGTTGTTGCCGAACGCACCGGCGAACATCGCGATGTTGGCCAACGCTGTGATCACCGACGCCAACGCGCCGGCCACACACGAGATCAGGATGTCGCGGTTGTAGACGTGCGACAGTTCGTGCCCGAGCACCGCACGCAACTCGCGCTCGTCGAGAATGTTGAGGATGCCCGACGTACAGCACACGGCGGCGTTGCGCGGATTACGTCCGGTGGCAAACGCGTTGGGCGCCGCGGTGTCGCTGATGAACAGCCGGGGCATCGGCTGGTGGGCGGCGGTGGCCAGCTCGCGCACGATCCGGTACATCGCCGGCGCCTGCAGCTCCGACACCGGCTGCGCGTGCATCGCCCGCAGCGCCAGCTTGTCGCTGTTGAAGTACGTGTAGAGGTTCATACCGATGGCGAACAGCACCGCGAGGAACATCACGTTTCGGCCGAACAGGCTGCCGACGAGCACGATCAACGTCGACATGCCAACCAGCAACACGAACGTCTTGAACGTGTTGTGATGCGGATGCCAGGTCATCAAATTCCTCCAACTAGCCGAGTCCTTCCCATCTAACGCCGAGAAGGACCAGCGGAGTTCCGTGAACTAACCGTGTCGGTGGATTGTGTAGTCGACCAGCGTGACCAGTGCCTGCCGTCCCGGCCCGTCGGGCAACGAGGCCAGCTCCTCGCGCGCCTCGGCGGCGAACCGCGCGACGGTGGCCTTGGCCTCGGCCATGCCGTCGGAGGCCCGCAGCAACGTCAGCGCCTCGGCGAGCGCCTCGTCGTCCTCGACGGGCCCGGCCAGCAGCTCGCGCAGCCGGTCGGCGTCGGCGCCGCTGTCGTGCAGCGCGTAGAGAACCGGCAGCGTGTGGACGCCTTCGCGCAGGTCAGTGCCGGGCAGCTTGCCGGACTCGTCGGGATCGCTGTCGATGTCGATGATGTCGTCGGAGATCTGAAACGCCGTACCGACGATGTCGCCCAGACGGCTGAGCCGGACGATCTGGTCTTCGCCGGCGCCGGAGAACATCGCGCCGAACCGGCCGGCGGCCCCGATCAGGCAGGCCGTCTTCTCGTGCACCACTCTCAGGTAGTGCGCAATCGGGTCCGCCGCCTGAGCCGCGCCCTGAGTTTCGCGCATCTGCCCGGTGACCAGCTGGGCGAACGTCTCGGCGATGATCCGCACCGCGTCCGGGCCCAGCCGCGACACCAGCCGTGAGGCCGTCGCGAACAAGTAGTCGCCCGCCAGGATCGCGACGTTGTTGCCCCACCGCAGGTTGGCACTGGGCGCACCGCGACGCACCTGGGCCTCGTCCATCACGTCGTCGTGGTAGAGCGTGGCCAGGTGCACCAGCTCGATGACCGCGCCGGCGATGGTCACCGCGTCGGCGTCCGGCTGAGGCCCCAGCTGAGCGGACAACACCGTGAACAGCGGCCGGAATCGTTTGCCGCCCGCTTCGAAAAGGTGTAGGACGGCCTCGGTCATCAGGTCGTCTGAGCCGCGCAGCTCGGCTTCCATCAGCTGCTCGATGCGGGCCACCCCGTCGCGCACATTGGTGGCGAATGCGGCGTCGCCGAAGTCCACGCCTGCTACCACCGTCGCCGGAGTCCTCACCCAACCAACATACTGGTGAACATGGACTCCCATGCCGACGTGGTGGTCGTGGGCGCCGGACCTGCGGGGTCGGCGGCGGCCGCCTGGGCCGCCCGGGCGGGCCGCGACGTGCTCGTCATCGACGCCGCGAACTTCCCTCGCGACAAGGCTTGCGGTGATGGGCTGACGCCACGCGCGGTCGCCGAACTGGAACGACTCGGGCTGGGCGAGTGGCTGGACGCCCGGATCCGGCACCGCGGCTTGCGGATGAGCGGGTTCGGCGGCGAGGTGGAGGTCGACTGGCCCGGCCCGTCGTTCCCGTCCACCGGCAGCGCGGTGGCCCGCGTCGAACTGGACGACCGGATCCGCAAAGTCGCCGAGGAGTCCGGCGCGCGGATGCGACTCGGCGTCAAAGCTGTGGGCGTTCATCATGATTCGTCGGCACGGGTGACGGCGGTGACGCTGGCCGACGGGTCGCAGGTCGGCTGCCGCGAGCTGATCGTCGCCGACGGGGCCCGTTCGACGCTGGGCCGGGTGCTGGGCCGGCGGTGGCATCAGGAGACGGTGTACGGCATCGCCGCCCGCGGATACCTGGCCACGTCGCGCAGCGACGATCCTTGGCTGACTTCGCATCTGGAGCTGCGCTCACCCGACGGCGCGGTGCTGCCCGGCTACGGCTGGATCTTCCCGCTGGGCAACGGCGAAGTGAACATCGGCGTGGGTGCGCTGTCGACCTCCAAGCGGCCGGCCGACCTGGCGCTGCGACCGCTGATGTCGTACTACACCGACCTGCGGCGCGACGAGTGGGGCTTTGAGGGCCAACCCCGTGCGATGTCCTCGGCGCTGCTACCGATGGGCGGCGCGGTGTCGGGGGTGGCCGGCCGGAACTGGATGCTGATCGGCGACGCCGCCGCGTGCGTCAACCCACTCAACGGCGAAGGCATCGACTACGGGCTGGAGACTGGACGGCTCGCGGTCGACATGCTGGGCACCGGCGACTTGTCGCGTGCGTGGCCACATTTGCTCCAATCCCATTACGGGCGAGGGTTTTCGGTGGCCCGTCGGCTGGGATTGCTGTTGACGTTTCCGCGGTTCCTGCCCGCGACCGGCCCGATCGCGATGCGCTCGACGCGGCTGATGGGCATCGCCGTGCGGGTGATGGGAAACCTGGTCACCGACGAGGACGCCGATTGGGTCGCGCGGGTGTGGCGCGGCAGCGGGCGGGTGTCGCGGCTGTTGGATCGTCGAAAGCCGTTCAGCTGACGGTGTTGTGCAACAACGGCAGAACCTGCTCGCCGATTCTGGACACCTCGTCGAGATACGGGGTGTCCGACAAGACGAAGTGACTCACGCCGAGATCGCGATACTTCTGCAGTGCAGCGGCCACCTCGTCGGCCGAGCCGACCAGCCACGTCGTTCCGGCTCCCTCACCGCCGTATCTGCTCGGCGTGGTGTACAGACAGGAGTCGAGAACTTCGCCACGACCGGCGAGATCGCTCAGCCGAGCGCTGGCCCTCTGCCGAGTCCGCATTGTGCAACAGCAACACCGACGGCTTGCCGGCCAGTTTCGCGACCGAGTTTCTCGGACAACGCTTCGAGCCGTTCGATGCGTTCGGGGATGCCGTCGAGTGGCTGACCCCAAAACAGTTGGACGTCAGCCTCTTCGGCCGCGACTTCTTCTGCGGCCGCTGACGCGCCACCGAAGTACAGCTTCGGATGCCGGCCTTCGTCGGCGCCGAACGTCCGGGGCTGCAACGTCGAGTGTTCGACGGAGAAGTACTCGCCGTCGAAGGTGACGTCCTCTTCGCGCCACAGCCGACGGACCAACTGCAGGAATTCGCGGGTCCGGGCATACCGGCTGGATTTGTCGAGGTCGACGTCACCGTATGCCCGGACGTCGTCGGCGCCGGTGACCACATTGACCAGCAGCCGCCCGCGGCTGAGCTGGTCGAACGTGGCGGCGGCGCTGGCGAAATGCGCGGGATGCCAATAGCCTGCACAGTATGCTGAACCGGTCAGCGCGCCGGCTTGTACGCGGCGTGCAGCGCGACGATGCCGCCGGTCAGGTTGCGCCACCGCACCGCCGACCATCCGGCCTGCGACATCTGATGGGCCAGGTCGGCCTGATCGGGCCACGCCCGAATCGACTCGGCGAGATAGACATACGCGTCGGGGTTACTCGACACCGCCCGTGCCACCCGCGGCAGCGCCTGCATCAGATACTCCTTGTACGCCGTGGCGAAAAGGCGATTGGTGGGCGTGGAGAATTCGCACACCACCAACCGTCCACCGGGCCGAGTGACGCGGGCCATCTCCCGCAATGCCTCGTCGCGGTGGGCGATATTGCGCAGCCCGAAGCTGATGGTGACCGCGTCAAAGACGTTGTCGTCGAACGGTAATCGGGTGCCGTCCGCGGCGACCTTGGGCACCTTGCGGGCCTGCCCGGCCGCCAGCATTCCGACCGAGAAGTCCGCGGCCACACACCACGCTCCGGAGGTGGCTAGCTCGACCGTCGACACCGCGGTGCCGGCGGCCAGATCCAGCACCTTCTCCCCCGCCCCGATGCCCAGCGCCAGCCGGGTCGCGCGACGCCAGTAGCGGTCCTGACCCATCGACAGCACGGTGTTGGTCACGTCGTAGCGGCGGGCCACGCCGTCGAACATCGACGCGACCTCGCGGGGGTCTTTGTCCAGCGTCGCGCGGTTCATAACGATGACGGTACCGGTGGCCGGGAATGTGCCGCCGACGCGTGCGTTGCACACGGTCATGGCTGAAAAAGTTTGGTTCATCACCGGTACCTCGCGTGGCTTCGGACGGGAATGGGCGATCGCCGCCCTGGACCGCGGCGACAAGGTCGCCGCCACGGCCCGCAACACCGCGTCACTGGACGACCTGGTGGACAAGTTCGGCGATGCGATTCTGCCGATCCAGTTGGACGTCACCGATCGCGCCGCCGACTTCGCCGCGGTCACACAGGCTCACGCACATTTCGGACGCCTCGACGTCGTCGTCAACAACGCCGGATACGGCCAGTTCGGCTTCGTCGAGGAACTGTCCGAGCAGGACGCCCGCGACCAGATCGAGACGAACGTGTTCGGGGCGCTGTGGGTTACCCAGGCCGCTTTGCCGTACCTGCGGGAGCAGCGCGGCGGCCACATCGTCCAGGTCTCGTCGATCGGCGGCATAGTCGCCTTCCCGAACGTCGGCATCTATCACGCCTCGAAGTGGGCGCTGGAAGGCTTCTCGCAGGCGCTGGCCCAGGAGATCGCGCCGTTCGGCGTGCACGTCACGTTGATCGAGCCGGCGGGTTACGACACCGACTGGTCCGGATCGTCGTCGCGGCGGGCCGAACCGTTGCCTGCCTACGCCGACCTGCATGCCGAGAACGAGAAGGTGCGTAAGACCCGTTGGGCGGCGCCGGGCGATCCGAAAGCCTCGGCGGCGGCGGTGCTCAGGGTGGTCGATGCGGACGAGCCGCCGCTACGGGTGTTCTTCGGCGAAGCGCCGCTGGGGTTGGCGAAGGCCGACTACGAGGAGCGGCTGCGGGTCTGGGAGAAGTGGCAGCCGGTCGCGGAGTTGGCGCAGGGCTAGCTATTCGCCTTGCGCGAGTCGCCGGCGCTCCATGCGCACCCGGGCGATCGGCGACAGTACCGCCTCGTAGTGGCCGAGTAGCTCGTCGCAGATCGCGGGCCAGCTGCGTTGCAGGATGCTTCGGCGGGCGGCCAGGGCGTAACGCTGCCGGTCTTCCAGCAGGTGCGCGACCGCGCCGGGCAGCTGCGCCTCGAATTCCTTGACTCCCAACAGCAATCCGGTGCGCCACGGCGTCACCAGGTCGCGGGGCCCGCCGGCGTCGGGGGCGATCACCGGCAGCCCCGACGCCAAGGCTTCCTGCACAACTTGGCAGAACGTCTCGTGCTCACCGGCGTGGACGAAGACGTCCATGCTGGCATACGCCGCGGCGAGTTCTTCGCCGTACAGCGCTCCAGTGAAAACCGCTGTCGGCATTGCCGATTGCAGCTTGGCGCGGTCGACTCCGTCGCCGACGATGACCACCTGCACGTCACCGGCGGCCGCCAGCGAGACCAGCCGTTCGACGTGCTTCTCCGGCGCGAGCCGGCCGACGAACCCGACGATCGGTTTGCCGTCCGGTGACCAGTGCCGGCGGAGTTCGTCATCGCGGGCCGACGGCGCATAGCCGATCATGTCGACCCCGCGCGCCCACTGATGCACCCGCGGAATGCCATGATTGACAAGCGATTCCATCGTCGCCGTGGACGGCGCCAAGGTGCGGTCAGCAAGGCGGTGCAGGTGACGGAACCATGCCCACGCGGCCCGCTCGGTGATGCCGATACCGTAGCTGGCCGCGAAACCTGGTACGTCGGTCTGGTAGACCGCGACGGTCGGCACTCCGAGACGACGGGCCGCCTTCACCCCGCCCCAGCCGAGCAGCGCCGGCGACGCCAGATGGATGACGTCAGGGTCGAATCCGCGCAGCACGCTCACCAGCCGCGGCGTGGGGATCCCCAGCGGCAGCGTGGTCACCTTCGGGAACATGCGCGACGGCACGCGGTGCACGCGGATACCGTCATGGATGCGGTCCGCCGGCGGTTCGCCGGACGGAGTGTCGGGTGCGATCACGAGAGCTTCGTGACCGGTTCGACGCAGATGCTCCAGCACCCGGACCACCGAGTTGCTGACGCCGTTGACGTGCGGGAGAAAGGACTCGGCGACAATCGCTACGCGCACACCATCACGGTGGCAGCGCCGCCTGTCGATATGGTTACCGATTGGCATACGCGACACGAACTCTGACGCAAAGAGGGTGTGACAATGCGGTCCTACCTGGGCATATCAGCGGCGGCGCTGTGGATGGTGATGTTCAGCACCACTACCGCGCATGGCGACGTACCACGCACCCTCGACGGTAACGGTGTGTTACTCGGATCGCCAATCGCCCCAGTGCAGTTGGAGATCTTCTGCGACCCGCAATGCCCCTATTGCGCGGAGTTGGAGTCGAGCGACGGTGACCGGTTGGCCGCCGCAGTGTCCGGCGGCCGCGTCGCGATCACCTACCGGTGGCTGACATTCCTCGATGCCAGGCATCACAACGACGTATCCGCCCGCGTCACCAATGCGCTGTTCGTCGCCGCCGACCCGGCTACGCCGCCGACGGCGTATCAGGCCTTCGTGCAAGACCTCTACCACCATCAAAGTGCCGACGGTCCGAGTATTAACGACGTCGCCGCGATGGCCCGCGAATCCGGTGTGCCCGACTGGGTGGCCGACCGAATAGCGTCCGGCGACAGCGTGGTCGACGCGACCGCGATCAACGACGCCAACAAGGCGCGTCTGAAAGAGGAGAACCCGGACAACCCGGGCACGCCGACGGTCTTCAACCTCACCACCAAAAACGTTGTCGACACTCAGGATTCGGGCTGGCTCGACGCGCTGGCCAGCTGACGGTCCAATCGCCTGTCGAGAACGGCCAGACCGGTCAGCGCGGCCGCGGCAACCAGAAAGCCGACCACCGCGATCGAGCCGGCCGGGATGATCGCCAGCTTGGCGGTACGGTGCTGCACCCGGACCAGGTTGGGATTGCGTTTGTCGTATTCCACGTAAATCCGCATCCCCGTTGCCAATTCGGATGGATACAGCACGCCGAGCTCCGGCCGGTAGGTGATCCGGTCCGGCGTGACGAACTCGATCGTCGAGCGCCGCGGACCCGCGTCGAGCACCTCAGCTTCGGCCACGCCCATGTCGCGGGAAATCGCAAGATCGTCGCGCATCGCCCCGGCCACCAGCAGCAGCGACTGCAGCATCACCAGTCCGCCCACGATCAGGACCGCGATCCGCGCGTAGCGCACGGCACGATGCCCGCGGGTATTCGGAAACTCGCCGCTGCGACCGTGAATGAGGATGCGGGCCCACGCTTTCAGCACCGCGACAGCGCCGGCGAGTCGATTCACAGAGCGGCCTTGATGGCCGCATGCAGCTGCCGCAGCGAGGACCTGTCCGCCTTGACCTCGAGGACCCGCACGCCGGCGGCCGGCTCGTCGAGCGCGGCGCCGAGTTGCTCGACCTCGATCTGGCGGCTGTCGATGTGATAGGCGCGGCACAACGCGCCGACGTCGACGTCGTGCGGGGTGCCGAACACCCGGGCGGACACATCGGAGAACCGCGGGTCGCCCTGCTCGAGCAGTTCGAAGATGCCGCCGCCGTTGTCGTTGGACACCACAATGGTCAGGTTCGCCGGGACCGGCTCCGTCGGCCCGATCAGCAGCCCGGAGCTGTCGTGCACGAAGGTCAGATCGCCGATCAGCGCGACGGTCCGACCGCCGGTCCGGTCATGTGCCAAAGCCGCCCCGATCGCGGTGGACACCGTTCCGTCGATCCCTGCGACGCCGCGATTGGAGCGGACTTTGATGCCGTGTGAATCAAGGCCGACCAGCGCCGCGTCGCGAACCGGGTTGGAGGCGCCGAGCACGAGCTGGTCGCCGGGGCGCAGCGCGTCGGCGACGGCAGCAGCGACATGCAGGCCGGTGGTGAGCGGGTGGTCGTCGAGCTGGCCACGCACCGCGGCGTTCGCGTGTTCGTTGAGCTCGGCGCAGCGGCGCAGCCAGGCCGGGTTGGGCTCGCCGGCGACGACCGCGCGGGTACCGGTGGCCTGCGAGTTCCCCGACACGTCAGGCCAGCGTGGTCCGGTGGTCAGCGCGTAGACCGGCACCGCCGAGTCGGCCAGCAGGGTCGACACCGGTCGGTGCAGGGTGGGGCGGCCCAGCATGATGACCTGCTGCGGCCGCAGCAGCGGCAGCGCCAGCGGATGCAGCGGGTTGGCGGCGGGCGGCGCGGTCGGCTCGGCGACGGTCGGCAATGCGGCCAGGTTGGGTTGCTCACCGGCGCCGTGACCGGCGATGACCACGGTGTCCGGGGTCAGGTCGATGTCCACCGGCTGGTCGAAGGTGACCGCTGCGGTGTAAGTCCACGGCTTGCCGCCCGGCCGCCCGGGCGGGGTGGGGCCGGGATCGCGGTCGGGCACCAGCGGCTCGCGCAGGGGGATATCGAATTGCACCGGCCCTGCGTTGGCGCTGCGAGAACCGGAGGCGGCGGCCAACACCCGACAGGTCGCCGACCGCCACGTCGCATTGAGCGCATCCATCCGCTCCGGCGCGTTCTCGGCCAGGCCGAGGCTGATCATGGCGCGCACCTGGGTGCCGAAATAACCCAGCTGCTCCATGGTCTGGTTAGCGCCGGTGCCCAGCAGTTCGTAGGGCCGGTTGGCCGACAGCACGATCAGCGGCACCCGCGCGTAGTTGGCCTCCACGACGGCCGGGCCCAGGTTGGCCACCGCGGTACCGGACGTCATCGCGACACACACCGGCGTTCCCGCGGCGATCGCCAGCCCGATCGCCAGGAAGCCCGCGGTCCGCTCGTCGATGCGGACGTGCAGCCGAACCCGCCCGGCCCGGTCGGCGTCCTGCAGCGCGAACGCCAGCGGGGCGTTGCGCGAGCCGGGGCAGAGCACCACGTCGCGGACGCCGCCGCGGATCAGTTCGTCGACGACGACGCGGGCTTGAGCCGTCGAGGGATTCACCAGACCAGCCTACGGTGGCGCTCCTGCCGAGCCCCACCGTCGGGACCAGCGGGCGTTAGGGCCGGGGCTGCTTGAAGAAGTTGAGGATCGTGTTGTTGACCAACTCGGGCCGCTCGAGGAACCCGAGATGCCCGGTGTCGGCGATCTTCAGGTAGGTGGCGTTGGGCATGGCGTCGGCGACTTCTTTGCCCAAATGCGGCGGCGTCACCACGTCGTCGGCGAAGCCGAGGACCAGAATCGGGGTCTGAATGCCCTGATATGCGGGCACCCGGTTGCTTTGCGGTGACGCCCGGCCTTGGCACACCATTCCCGGGGTGAGCTTGATCGGCCAGATGTTGAACATCCCGATCCACTCGGAGACGACCTCGTCGTTGCTCAACGTCTTGGGGGAAAAGCTCTCCAGCAAACGGAATTTCGCATCGTAGGACGTCGGAATCTGAACGCCGGCCGCGGCGAACTCGTCCTCGGCGGTCCGGAAGAACTCGCGGGCCTTGTCCAGACGGCCGCGGGTGGCCATCAACACCGCCTGGCTGACCAGATCGGGCCGGACCAGCAACATCTCCTGGGTGATGAAGGAACCCATCGACACCGCCACGATGCGCACCGGACCGACGCCCAGGGATTCGATCAGCGCGATCGTGTCACCGACCATGGTCTCGGTGGTGAATCCGTCGGCATTGGCCGTCGCGCCGACCCCGCGGTTGTCGAAGGTGATGACGCTGTAGCCGGCCGCCTGGAAAGCCGGGACCTGATGCAGGTGCCAGGTGCGTCCCAGGCCACCACGTCCGGCGATGAAGAGGACGGGCTGACCGGTCCCGGTGACGTCGTAAGCCAGGTTGATCACGACGACGAAACTACGCGATGCCGGGCGTTGGCAGTATTTGGCAGCCCGCTGTGGCGACGTGGCAGCGGATGCCGGCCTTGACTATCGGTGAGCGAAATCGAGGAGTTCAAGGAGGAACAACCCGCATGGCACAGCTCGCACTCAAGCAGGCCACCATCGAATACCAGCAATTCGGGCCGCAGGATTCTGCATATCCGACGGTGTTCTTCGTGCACGGCGTCCTGGTCGACGGGAACCTGTGGCGAGATGTCGCCGAAGACCTCGGCCGCCGCGGTTACCGCTGCATCGTGCCGACCCTGCCGCTGGGCTCGCACCGAATCCCGGTCAACGAGCGCGGGTCGTTGTCGCTGCCCGGGGTCGCGCAGATCGTCAACGACGCGATCGTGGCGCTCGACCTGTCCGACGTGACGCTGGTCGGCAGCGACACCGGCGGCGGGATCTGCCAGCTGGCGGTCGACGCCCAGCCGGAACGCATCGGCCGGCTGGTGCTGACCAACTGCGACGCCTTCGAAAAGTGCCCGCCGTTTCCGTTCGACAAAGTGTTCGGCGTGCTGCGCGGGCCCACGTCGATCAGGGCGATGTTCCGGCCGATGCGGATAGCGGCGTTGCGCAACTCCGCGCTCGGTTTCGGGCTGCTCATCAGCCGACCCGATCCGCGCCTCACGTCGGAGTGGATTGAGCCGTGCCTGAACGACGCCCGGATCTGCCGTGATCTGGCAGCCCTGCTGCGTCAGATCGCCACAGCCGATCTCACCGACGTCGCGGCTCGCCTGACCCGATTCGCCAAGCCGGTCACGTTGGTCTGGGGCCAGGGCGATCGCGTGTTCACGCCGAGCTTGGGGCGCCGCCTGGCTGAGGTGTTCAGCAACGGCACACTCGTCGAGGTACCAGGTTCGAAAACCTTTGTCTCACTGGATAATCCGAAAGCGGTGATCGAGGCGATAGCCGCCTGATTCAGCGACGGGCAACCTTGGCC
>JBAWAV010000393.1:0-7454 GCA_049589475.1 Mycobacterium sp. | reverse complement strand
TCGCGGGGGCGGCCGGAGCGGGTGCAACCGGACCGCCGGGCGCCGGTGGTGGGGGCGCGGGGTCGGCGCCGGCAGTACCGGGCACGGCGAGAGCGATGGCGCTGGCACAGCCGATCGCGGCGATGGCGCCCATCCAGCGGTTTTTGGGCCGTTTTGAGTTTCGGTCACCCTGGTCCATGAGCAAAAAACCTACCGTGTTACACCCGTGACGCAAGGGTGGTTTGCTGACAAAGTGATTGATTTGCCGTCGATCTCATTGCGCCCGTCACCGGCATCGGCGCAGTTCACCGGGTCGGCGACCATAAGTCGGCGGCTGCAATGCCGATACGGCATCGTGACCGTTGCCGGGCGCGTCTCGGTGCAGTCGGGGTGTGCACTCAGGGATTGGCGAATCCGGCCTGGTTGAGCACCTTCTCGCCGATCGGACCGGTGACCAGGTCGACGAATTTTTGTGCCATCGCGGGCTGGGACGCGTGCTTGAGGATCGCGATCGGATAGACGTTCACTGCGCTCGTCGACTCCGGGAATTCGACGGTCGTAACGGCGTCGCCGGCCTTGCGCGCGTCGGGGAGGTACACCAGCCCGGCATCGGCCTCGCCACTGGTGACCTTGGTCAGCACCGCGGACACCGTCGAATCCTCGGTTGCCGGGTTGAGTTGCACCCCGGTGTGGTCCTCGATGAGTTGGGCCGCCACGCCGCACGGCACCGGCGATTGGCACACCGCGACACGCAGACCCGGTTTGGCGAGATCGGCGAATGAGTGGATCTGTTTCGGATCGCCGGGCGCGGTGACGATCACCAGCGTGCTGGTGGCGAAATTGACCGGGTCGCTTCCCGTCAGACCCGCCTTGACCACGGTGTCCATCTGCGCGCTGTCCGCCGAGGCGAAGATGTCGGCGTTCGCGCCCTGGGCCAGCTTGTTCGCCAACTGCGATGACGTCGCGAAGTCGAGATCCACTGTGGCGCCGGGGTTGTCGGTTTGGAATTTCCCGGCCAACAGGGTGAAGGCCGCCTTGAGCGGGGATGCGGCGAACACCATGACCGACGCGGTCGACGGATGGCTCGAGGGTTGCGGCGACGGTGTCTTGTGACCGCATCCGCCCACGTTGGTCACCACCGCCAGGGATGCCAATCCGGCCGCTCCCCACCGCCGCGCTGACCTCAGCCGAGACGTCACAGTGCCCAGCGTTGTCCAAACGGTGACCACGTCGTGCCGGATTCGGAGTTTCATCTCTAGCTACCGTCCAGTAACATGGCAAAAGGTTAAGGCCATACACGCCCTGAAACCCCAGGGGCTGGTGTTGCGGTATGCCACCATCGATGCATCGGACGATCGTTGCTCGAGGCGGAGGCCGCGGCGCGAACAACCGGCCGGGACCTGGATTCAACGTTGAGTATGAGGAGGTCATGGCGGTGGAGGTACTGATCACCGGAGGCGACACCGAACTGGGTCGCGCCGTTGCTGAGGAATTTCACAACGACGGCCACACGATCACGCTTGTCGGCGCACGCCGCGACGATCTCGAAGTGGCGGCTAAGGAAATCGACGCGGACGCGATCGTCTGCGACACCACCGACCCCGCCGCCCTTGCCGAGGTCCGCCACCTGTTCCCCCACCACCTCGACACCATCGTCAACATTCCGGCCCCGCGCTGGGACTCAGGCGACCCGCGGGCGTACTCGCTGTCGGATCTTGCTGCCGCGTACCGTAACTCGCTGGACGACACTCTGCTGTCGGCGGTGCTGGCGGTCGAGACCGTCGGCGACCATCTCCGCTCCGGCGGGTCGATCATCAGCGTTGTGCCGGAGAACCCCCGCCCCGGCAGCGCTGAGGCCGCCGTCAAGGCCGCACTCTCGAACTGGGTCGCTGGACAGGCGAAGGCATACGGCACCCGCGGCATCACCATCAACGCGATTGCCGCCGGACGCAGCGCGCAGCCCGGGTATGAGGGCCTGTCCGGTACGCCGCCGTCGGTCGCCGACGAAGTCGCCAGGATGGCGCTGTTCCTGACCAGCTCCGCTGCCCGCCACATCACCGGCCAGCTGCTGCACGTCAGCCATGGCGCTCTGACGCAATTCGCCTAGCGCGACGACGATGCGCGCCGTGAAGTGGCGCGAGGTGGGCTAGCTCCCAGCCGTGAAGCGGCGTGGGGGCGAGTCGGGCAATTCGCCTAGCGCATAATTCGCGGTGGCGAGCCCACAGCTGACTGTGCGTCGTTAGGGTTCATCCCGTGACTATCCGGCTTGGCTTGCAAATACCCAACTTCTCCTACGGCACCGGCGTCGAACAGCTGTTTCCGACCGTCATCGCGCAGGCTCGAGAAGCCGAATCAGCAGGATTCGACTCGGTTTTCGTGATGGACCACTTTTACCAACTGCCGATGCTCGGCTCACCTGATCAACCGATGCTCGAGGCTTACACCGCTCTCGGTGCGCTCGCGACGGCGACCGAGCGAGTTCAGCTGGGCGCCCTCGTGACCGGCAACACGTACCGCAATCCCACGCTACTGGCCAAGGCGATTACCACCTTGGACGTCGTGAGTGCCGGCCGGGCGATCCTGGGCGCCGGGGCGGGCTGGTTCGAACTCGAACACCGTCAACTCGGTTTCGAGTTCGGCACCTTCACCGAGCGATTCGAGCGGCTGGAGGAAGCGCTGCAGATCCTTGACCCGATGCTCAAAGGCGAACGATCGACGTTTGCCGGCAAGTGGTACACCACCGAGTCGGCGCTCGCCGAACCGCGCTATCGGGATCGCATCCCGATCCTGATCGGCGGCAGCGGCGAGAAGAAGACCTTCGCCATCGCGGCCCGCTACGCCGACCACCTCAACATCATCGCCGGCTTCGATGAGTTGCCCGGCAAGTTCGACGCGCTCGCCAAGCGGTGCGACGAGGCCGGGCGCGATCGCTCCACACTGGAGACCAGCGTCCTGACCACCGTGATCCTCGACGAGACCGCCACGCCTGAGCAGGGTTCGGCAAAGCGGAGCGGGCGGATGGTCGTGGGCAGCGCGAACCACATCGCCGAACAAATTCAGGCGAAGGTTCTCGATGTGGGCGTCGACGGCGTCGTCATCAACGTGCCGGTCTACACACCCGGTGTGATCGCCGCGGTCGGCGACGCGCTGCGCCCGCTCGTCGGTCTCTGACGCACGGCGAGGTGCGTCACGTCCGACCTTGCGGGTGTGGGCGATCACACCGGGGAACGTCGATAATTGCAGGTCCGGGCAGCTACGGTAGTAGAGAACCCAGTCGCCGCTGAGGAGCTACCAAATCATGAACGCCCAATCCGAGAACACTGCACCCGTCAAGCATCGGGTCGTGGTGATTGGATCGGGATTCGGCGGCCTGAACGCAGTCAAGAAACTCAAGAGGGCCGACGTCGATGTCAAGTTGATCGCCCGGACCACCCATCACCTGTTCCAGCCGCTGCTCTATCAGGTTGCTACCGGGATCATTTCCGAAGGCGAGATCGCCCCGACCACCCGTGTCATTCTGCGCAGGCAGCGCAACGTCCAGGTGCTGCTCGGCGACGTCACACATATCGATCTGGCGCGAGGCGTCGTCGTATCGGAGCTGCTCGGTCACACCTATGACAACCCGTTCGACAGCCTGATCATCGCTGCCGGCGCCGGCCAGTCTTACTTCGGCAACGACCAATTCGCCGAATTCGCGCCCGGCATGAAGTCGATCGACGACGCGCTGGAACTGCGTGGCCGCATCCTGAGCGCATTCGAGGCGGCCGAACGTTCCAACGATCCGGAGCGTCGCAGAAAGTTGCTGACGTTCACCGTCGTCGGGGCCGGGCCCACGGGCGTCGAGATGGCCGGCCAGATCGCCGAACTCGCCGACTACACGTTGAAAGGCGCCTTCCGCCACATCGACTCGACCAGGGCGCGGGTGATCCTGCTGGACGCCGCCCCCGCGGTGCTGCCGCCGTTCGGAGACAAGCTCGGCAAGAGGGCGGCCGCGCGACTGGAGAAGATGGGCGTCGAAATTCAGCTCGGGGCGATGGTGACCGACGTCGATCGGGATGGGATCACCGTCAAGGATTCCGACGGCAGCATCCGTCGCATCGAATCGGCCTGCAAGGTGTGGTCTGCGGGAGTGTCGGCCAGCCCGCTGGGTCGTGATCTGGCCCGGCAATCCGGGGTGGAACTCGACGGTGCGGGACGGGTGAAGGTGTTGCCCGACCTGTCGGTGCCCGGCTATCCCAACGTGTTCGTCGTCGGCGACATGGCTGCGGTCGACGGTGTACCCGGCGTCGCGCAGGGAGCCATCCAGGGCGCCAAATACGTCGCCGGCACGATCAAAGCCGAACTCGCCGGCGCCAAGCTTGCAGACCGGGATCCGTTCCAGTATTTCGACAAAGGTTCGATGGCCACGGTGTCGCGATTTTCCGCGGTGGCGAAAATCGGTCCGCTGGAATTCAGCGGTTTCATCGCCTGGCTAGCGTGGCTGGTGCTGCACTTGGTCTATCTCGTCGGGTTCAAAACCAAGGTCAGCACGCTGTTGTCGTGGACCGTGACGTTCCTCAGCACCCGGCGCGGACAGCTGACGATCACCGAACAGCAGGCCTTCGCCCGCACTCGGCTGGAACAGCTTGCGGTACTTGCCGCCGAGGCCCATGAGGGCGAAACGGCGAAAGCCGCGAGTTAGCCGGAGTCCGCTTCGAGGTTCTGCAGCCGCACTTGGCCGCGGGCGACCACTCGGTCGTCAGAGTCGGTGATGGTGACGAGCCACAGTTGCTGACGTCGCCCGCGATGCACCGGGGTCGCCGTGCCGTGCACGGTTCCGCCGCTGATCGCACGCAGGAAATCGGTGTTGTTGTTGACGCCGACGACCGAGCCGCCGCCGTTGACGCTGAGCCAGGTGTATGCCGCGACGCTGGCCATGCTCTCGACGATCGCGCAGTACACCCCGCCGTGCACGATGCCCATCGGCTGGAACAACTTTGGTTGGATGTCGAGCTGAGCCCGCGTTCGGTCCGGAGTGATCTCGGTGAACACCAGACCCAGTTCCTTGTCGAACGGTGCCTCCGGCATCAGCTGCATAGCCTCAGTGTCTACACTGCCGGGGAGACCCCAGGTATGGCCGGTACCCACCGGCATGTCCGGGGTACCGGACTGTCCTGCGGGACGTACTCGCGACCGCTACTGTGGGCCCGGGGCCAGCGGGAACTTTTGTGATGCCGCTACGGGGGAAGGGACGACATGGCGACGGCGACGACGGAGCCGGTGTGTTTGCCGCCGGGTCCGCGGACTCCGAAGGTTCTTCAGACCATCGCGTTCTTGGTGCAAAACCACGCAATGTTCGCCAACTTGGGCCGTCGTTACGGCAGCGACGTGGTCAGGGTGAATCTGCCGCGCAATAACCATGCGGTGGTGATCACCGACCCGGTGTTGGCAAAGGACCTGTTCACCACCGGCACCGATCTGCTGGAACGCCCGCCGTCAGGAGCCGGCTCGATCGGCGAGGCGTTCGGCCCCGGCTCGACATTCAGCCTTGCCGGCGAGGAGCACCGCGAGCGCCGCAAACTGCTCGCACCTCCGTTCCACGGCAAGCGGATGCGCAGCTACGAAAGCATCATCGAAGAAGAGGCGATCCGCGAGATCGCGACCTGGCCTGAGGGCAAAGAGTTCGAAACGCTGGAACCGATGCTGCGGATCACCGTCGGCGCGATCCTGCGGGCAGTGTTCGGCGCCGAGGGCCCGAAGTTGGACGAGCTTCGCGAGACGGTGCCGGCCATGGTGACGCTGGGCTCGCTTCTGGTGGTGTGTCCGCCGATCATGCGGCGTGATCTGGGGCCGTGGAGTCCGTGGGGGCGGTACATGAAGAAGCGGCGCCGCTTCGATGCCGTGATCGCCGAGCTGATCGCAGAGGCGCGGGCCGACCCGGCCATCGATGAGCGCAAAGACGTGCTCGCCCTGCTGTTGCAGGCGCGGTACGACGACGGCGAGCCGATTTCGGACCAGCACATCACCGACGAGCTGCTGACCTTGCTGGGCTCCGGCCACGAGACCACCGCGTCGTCGCTCGCCTGGGCATTCGAGCGGCTGCGCCGCCACCCGGACGTGCTGACCCGGCTGACCGACGAGGTCGACGCCGGCGGATCTGAATACCGGCAGGCCGTCATCTGGGAGGTGCAGCGCACCAGGCCGGTTCTCGACGGCACGACACGGCGTACCAAGACGCGAATCCGCTTGGGCGACTGGGTCCTTCCGGAAGGCACCAACATCATCGTCAGCATCAAACTGGCTCACGACTCCGAAGAGGACTTCCCGGACGCGGCAGCGTTCAACCCGGACCGCTACATCGGCACCGGCTCGAAGCCCACCGCGTGGATTCCGTTCGGCGGCGGCGTCAACCGCTGCGTCGGTGCGGCGTTCGCCAACATGGAGTCCGACATCGTGCTGCGCACCGTGTTGCGCGAATTCCGTTTCGTGCCAACCGATGAGCCCGGGGAGCGCGCGTACTGGCGCGGAGTGGCGACCGTGCCCAGCAAGGGCGCCCGCGCGTTGGTCTACCGGCGCGCGGCCCGCGCCTCAAGTCATTCCGACGCTGCATCGCTGGCCGATTCCGGTCGGGCGTAGGGCATACTGGCCGCTTGTGACGAGCACCCTCAGGCAGTACGTCAAGCCCATCGGCAGCTATTCATGGTTCAAGAAAGCCATGAACAAGTACTGGTATCCCTACGTCACCCGCAAGTGGGACCAGGACGACGTCGTCTTCCTCAACTGGGGCTACGAAGAAGACCCGCCGATGGCACTGCCGCTCGACCCTGCCGACGAGAAAAACCGGTATTGCATTCAGCTCTATCACCGCACGGCGACGCAGGTCGATCTGAGCGGCAAGAAGGTGTTGGAGCCCAGCTGCGGCCACGGCGGCGGCGGCGCGTACGTCGTCAAGACGTTGCACCCGGCGTCCTACACCGGGCTCGACTTCAACCCGGACGGCATCGAATTCGCGAAAAAGCGGCATAACCTGCCGGGGCTGGATTTCGTGCACGGCGACGCCGAAAGCCTGCCGTTTCCTGACGAGTCCTTCGACGCCGTACTCAATGTCGAAGCGTCACATGCCTACCCGCACTTCGACCGCTTCCTCTCCGAGATGACACGGGTGCTGCGCCCGGGCGGACATTTTCTCTATGTCGATTTCCGCGGGTTCCTGGAATATGACGCGTGGGACGCGGCACTCGCCGGCATGCCGTTACGCATGGTGTCGAAGCGGGAGATCAACGCCGACGTGCTGCGCGGGCTGGACAACAATTCGCACAAGTACCTCGACCTGGTCGGCCGCCGGGTGCCAAAGTTCTTGCAGCCCTTCGCTCGTCTCTTCGCCGGCGCGCCGGGGACGTTGATGTACAAAGAGCTGCAGCGCGGAAGGCTGTCCTACCGGATGTACGACTTCGTCAAAGACTGACGCGCCAGAAACAACTCCATAGCCAGAAACC
>JBAWAV010000392.1:0-2187 GCA_049589475.1 Mycobacterium sp. | reverse complement strand
CCCGGTGAGCCGGCGCAGATGATTCATCGGGATCAGTGGTCGTTCGATCGCTACCAATTCCCCCGGGGCTTCGAAGCCGAGGTCGCCACCATGTGGGCCGTCACCGACTTCACCGAAGAGATGGGTGCGACCAGGATGGTTGTGGGCAGCCACCGTTGGGAGGACGATCCCGACGACGTGGACTTTGCGCTGTCCTCCCCAGCGGTCATGACTAAAGGTTCAGTCCTGCTGTACACGGGCTCGGTATTTCATGGCGGCGGCGCCAACGCCACCGAGACCAGCCGGATCGGGATGAACGTGGGCTACTCGCTCGGCTGGCTGCGGCAGGAGGAAAACCAGTATCTCGCTTGCCCGCCCGAGATCGCCCGTACCCTTCCCGAGGGTCTGCTCCGGCTAATGGGCTACCAGCGTGGTTCCTATTCGATCGGCTACGTGGACGACATGCGAGAACCGCTGGATTGGCTGTATGACAGCCCGGCGTTCATATCGGACTTCTACGGCTACCGCCGCGTTGCTCGCAAGCGGCTCAAGGCGGCCGAAACCTACGTTCCGCCCATCGGACCTCACACCGAACTAATAAGTTGAACTACCGCAGAAATGAGGAAAGCATGATTCAGGACCAAATTCGTGACGTCTTGGTTGCTCACGGCCGTATGGCGGTGGATCCACGCGGGGTGGACGATCAAGCCGACCTCTACGACCTCGGTCTCACGTCGCATGCATCGGTCGATGTCATGCTTGCTCTAGAGGATGCATTCGACATCGAGTTCCCCGATGAAGTGCTCAAGAAGTCGACCTTCGCTTCCGTGAGCAACATCGAGCAGGTAGTTCAAGGCCTGGTCAAAGCGGTTGCGTGAGCTCCCCGCCAAGTGTTGATGGGCATCGCGTACGTGTCGGATGCGATGTCGTTCTCCTTGAGGATGTCCAGAACTCGCTAGCTGCGTTCGGGGACGGCTACCTACGCAAAATTTTCACGGCCGGCGAAATCAGCGACTGCCAGGGCAATAACCGGGTGCAAAGACTGGCGGCCCGATTCGCGGCCAAAGAAGCAGTGATCAAGGTATTCGCAGAACCTGACATGGCGTTTCCCTGGCGCGAGATCGAGGTGACGCGTGACGGTCCGCTGCCTCTGCTCCATCTGAGCGGATCACTCGCCGAGCGGGCACAACAGCGCGGCTGGCTCAACTCGTCATTGTCGCTGTCGCACGCCGACTGCCACGCGATGGCTGTGGTTGTCGTGGTCTGTAGTCCGCCCGACTGAGTTGCCGAATATCTGCCGTTCGCCCTATTGAGCCTGATCGCAATCCCGCTGCGCCTTGCCGCATTCTCGCCAGCGCCCTGTCTGGAGATCTTGCGCGGTTCCTAGGCGCCCACGCGTCGAGCAGGCGTGAACCGGACGGGCATGGAGTGGATGCCGTTGATCAGCGTGGATGGCATCCGCTCGATCGGTCCCGCCAACTCCATGTTCTTCATCCGGCTCAGCACCTGCGATACGAGGGCCGCTGCCTCAACCCGTGCCAGGTTCGCGCCGAGGCAGAAATGGGCACCGCCACCGCCAAATGCCAAGTGCAGGTTTGGCTTACGAGTCACATCGAAGCGTTCTGGATCGACGAAGCGGGTCTCGTCGCGATTAGCCGACGGGTAGAACATCGCTACCCGGTCGCCCTCGTTGACTGGTACCCCGCGTAATTCGGTGTCCTTGGTGGCCGTGCGGAAGAACGCGATGAACGTGGTCACGTAGCGAAGCATTTCTTCAATCGCGCTCGGCAGCAGCGACGGGTCCGCCTCCAGCTTGACCCGCTCATCGGGATGGTCCATCAACGCGCACATGCCGCCGGCGACCAGGTTACGGGTCGTATCGCCGCCGGCATTGATCAGCAGCAGGAACAGAAAGTTGAACTCTCTTTCGCTGAGGCGTTGTCCGTCGACCTCGGCATGCAGCAGCGATGTCGCAATGTCATCGCAAGGATCCGCACGTTTGCGGGCCACCAGTTCCGTTGAGTACCTGAACATCTCGGCGCCCGCCCTGATCGCGCGCGAGCCGCCTATCGCACCGGTGTTCATGATCTCGGTCAGCTCGTACAGCCGATAGCCGTCTTCCAGCGGAATTCCCAGCAATTCTGCGATCACATATGACGGCAGCGCCCCGGCGACGTCGCTGACGAAGTCGCACTCGCCCCGCTCGAT
>JBAWAV010000391.1:0-2278 GCA_049589475.1 Mycobacterium sp. | reverse complement strand
GGCCTACGTCGGCTGGGTCTACGGCGACTCCACAGCCGGCCAGGCAGCGCTGTATCGCGTTGGCGCCACCGGGATTCCGGTAGTGAACGTGAACAACAACTGCGCGACCGGGTCCACGGCGCTGTTCCTGGCGCGGCAGGCCATCGAGCACGGCGTCGGCGACGTGGTGCTCGCGTTGGGCTTCGAACAGATGCAGCGCGGTGCGCTCACAATGTCCTACACCGATCGGCCCTCACCGTTGGACGCGTTCACCAGCGCGGCGCGCGACCTGCAGTACCAAAGTGATGCGCCATTTGCCGCTCAGCTCTTCGGAGGCGCCGGTCGCGAATACGCACAACGATATGACATGGATGCGAAGGTGTTCGCCGAGATCGCGGTCAAGGCCCGCAGGCATGCAGCCAACAATCCCTATGCGGTGTTCCGGGAGCCGGTCACCGTCAGCGAGGTTCTGTCCTCACCACACATCTACGGCCCGCTAACGCGCCTGCAATGCTGCCCACCGACCTGCGGCGCAGCGGCCGCTGTCCTGGTGAGCGAGGAATACGCTCGCCGCCGCGACCTGAAGTCCGATGTGGTGATCGGCGCGCAGGCCATGTCGACCGACACCGCGTCGACGTTCACCGACGCATCGATGATGTCGATCGTCGGCTACGACATGACCCGGGCCGCAGCCCGGCGCGTCTACGAGACCGCGGGCGTGGGTCCCGAGGACATTCCGGTGGTCGAGTTGCACGACTGCTTCACCACCAACGAACTGCTGACCTACGAGGCGCTGGGACTCACCCCGGAGGGCACGGCTGAGAAGTTCATCGCCGACGGCGACAACACCTACGGCGGGCGGGTGGTGACCAATCCATCGGGCGGACTGCTGTCCAAAGGCCATCCGTTGGGCGCGACCGGATTGGCCCAGTGCACGGAACTGGTCTGGCAACTGCGCGGCCAGGCCGACGCCCGACAGGTGCCCGACGCGCGAATCGCCCTGCAGCACAACATCGGACTGGGCGGCGCCGCGGTAGTCACCCTCTACGAGAAGCTGCGCTGAGCGTGGTGATCGACCCCAGCGTGATCGGGACCGAGCTGCCCGCTGTGACGATGACCATCGAGGAGGGCAGGTTGCGGTTCTTCGCCAAGGCGATCGGCGAGACGAATCCGGTGTTCACCGAGACCGCGTCGGCGAAGGCCGCCGGACACAGGACACTTCCCGCGCCCCCCACCTTTCTGTTCTCGATCGAACTGGAAAATCCCGACCCGTTCTGTTGGCTGCGCGACATCGGCGTCGACCTGCGTCACATTCTGCACGGTGAGCAGCACTTCACGTATCACTCGATCGCCCACGCCGGCGACGTGCTCACCGCCCATCCCATGATCACCGGCCTCTACAGCAAGAAGGACGGTGCGTTGCAGTTCGTCGTCAAGGACACGACGGTGACGCGCGCCGACGGCACCCACATCGCCGATCTGAGAACGGTCATCGTCGTTCGTCATCCTGGAGCAGCCACATGACTCCCACCACAACCGATATCGCGGTCGGTACGGAGCTGCCGGCGCTGGAGTTGTCGCCGATCAGCCGCACCACCTTGGCATTGTTCGCGGGGGCATCCGGGGACCACAACCCGATGCACATCGACACCGACGTCGCCCAGAGCGTCGGCCTAGACGACGTGTTCGCACACGGCATGCTGTCGATGGCCTACCTCGGCCGTCTGCTGACGAACTGGTTTGCGCCCGAGACGATCAGCTCCTACGGGGTGCGTTTCGGCGCCATCACCCCCGTGCACGCCACGCCCACCGCCACCGGCATGGTCACCTCGATCGAGGATGTCGACGACGAACGCCGCGCGTCCCTGGACCTCGCCGTCACTCTCGCCGATGGCACGGTAACCCTCTCCGGCACAGCAGTTGTCGCGATCTGAAAGGACAGCCCACTCATGGGAAAACTCGACGGTAAGGTCGCCATCGTCACCGGATCCGGGCGCGGCATCGGGCGCGAGATCGCGCTGAAACTCGCCTCCGAGGGTGCAGCCATCGTCATCAACGACCTCGATGCCGAACCCGCCAAGCAAACCGTCGCCACCATCGAAGCGCTGGGCGCCAGCGCGGTGGCTGTACCGGGCAGCGTCACCGCAGACGGATTCGCCGAGGAGTTCATCAGCGCGGCGGTCGACAATTTCGGCGGCCTGGACATCATCGTCAACAACGCCGGCTACACCTGGGACTCGGTCATCCAGAAAATGACCGACGAGCAGTGGGACGCCATCCTCGACGTACACCTCAAAGC
>JBAWAV010000390.1:0-6934 GCA_049589475.1 Mycobacterium sp. | reverse complement strand
GATCGGGTCTTCGATGCCCATGAGTTGGGCCACTTGATAGCCGACGCCCCAGAAGTCGATCACGTAGCCGCCAGTGCGGAACTTCGCCGCCTGCTCGATCACAGTCGGGTGGTGGCCGGTGCGGTGGAGCCAGTGGGCGAGCGCCGCCCCGGCCACGCCGGCGCCGCTAATCGCGATCCTCACACTAGAATTCTTACCAGTGATATCGCATGTGGTCACAGATCTGAACAGCACCATATGGTCGGACCCTGGTACCAGTGTTACAGCGCTGCTGCACCGTCGGCGGCAAACGTCCGGGTGATCACCGGCTCGGCATAGCCCGCGGCGCGCACTGCAGCCCGCACCGCCGCACCGAAGGCGTCCGCCTGGTCAAAGGGCACCAATGCGACGACGCAGCCACCGAATCCGCCGCCGGTCATCCGCGCACCCAGTGCGCCCGCGCCCACCGCCGTGTCGGCGATCAGATCGATGTGTCTGGTGGTGATGTCGAAGTCGTCACGCATCGACGCGTGCGACGCGGTGAAGACGCGGCCGACTTCGGCGAAATCCGAATCACCCAACGCCGCAACCACATCGAACACCCGCTGGTTCTCGGTCAGCACGTGGCGGGCACGACGGGCGTCGACCGGATCGGTGACACCGTCCAGCACGGCAAGCCCACGGTCCTGAACCTCGCGCAGCGACACCACTCCCACATCGGCGGCCGCCCGCTCGCACGAGAGTCGGCGCGCGGCGTATTCGCCGCCGACGTGCCCATGCCGTTCCCGCGAGTCGATCAGCAGCAGCACCACACCCGACGCCGACGGGTCGAACGGCACCAAAGACACGCTCAACGTCCGGAAGTCGATCAGCAGCGCCGTCGACGCCGCACCGAACAACGAGGACAGCTGGTCAAGCAAACCCGTTGGCGCACCGACATACTCGTTCTCCGCACGCTGGGCGAGCCGCGCCTGGTCCAGCAGGTCGATCCGCAGCCCCGATGCCAGAGCGCCCAACGCCGCGCATTCCAGCGCCGCCGACGACGACAGTCCCGATCCGATCGGGACCTCGCTGGCGATCGACATCGTCCCGCCGGGCACCGGATGCCCGGCCATCCGCAGCGCCCACACCACGCCAGCCAGATACGACGCCCAGCCAGTCACATCACCGGGCTTGGTGGTCAACGGAATTCGCTCGACACCGTCGGCGCCGTCGCTGCGCACCTCAATCGCGTCGGCGTCCGACGGATCGAATGTCACCACGGTGCGCTGCGGCAACGCGATGGGCAACGACCAGCCGAGGTTGTAGTCGGTGTGCTCGCCGATCAGGTTGACCCGACCCGGCGCGGAGTAGCGGATGGTCACGCGAGTTCCCGCAGGCGCTGAGCCGCGGCTTCGGGTATCACGTCGCCGACGAACGCGTCCATCGCCGACTCACATGCGGCCAGGTACTTCAGCGCGGTCGCGCTGCGCCGGATCGATATCAGCTCGACGTGGAAGTAGCCCTCGCGCAACGCATCCGAGTCACAGTATTGATGCAGCGCCGAGATATACGGCAGCGGGCCCGAATACATCCGGTCGAACCGCCGCAGCACGTCGAGGTAGATCTCTGCGAAGCCGTCCAGTTCGGCAGCCGACAGGTCAATAAGGTTGTGCACGAACCTATTCGGATAGATGTGCACTTCGACGGGCCAGCGCGCCGCGAATGGGACGAAGGCGGTGAACAGGTCGGTGCGGGCGATGATGCGACTGCCGTCGGCAACCTCCGCCGCCAGTAGGTCGGCGAAAAGGTTGCCGCCAGTGTGCATGCGTGCCTGCTGCATCATGGCCGCGGTCCGTGGGGGCAGATACGAGTAGCCGTAGATCTGGCCGTGCGGGTGAGACAGCGTCACGCCGATCTCCTCGCCGCGGTTCTCGAAGCAGAACACCTGCTCCACCCCCGGCTCTGCAAGCAACACCGAAGTCCGGTCCCGCCACGCGTCGACGACCAGTCGGGCGTGCGGCACCGACAGCTCGGCGAACGACCCGTTGTGGTTGCTGGAGAAGCAGATTACTTCGCAACGTCCGACGCCGGGCTGAGGTACGAAGCCGTCCGGCACCGACGCCGTCTGCCCAGCACCGGACAGACTCGGGAAGCGGTTCTCGAAGACCACGACGTCGTAGTCGGGGGCCGGCACCTCACTGGTCGACCCGGTAGGGCCGGGGCAGAGCGGGCACTGGTCGGGCGGCGGCTTGTAGGTGCGGTCCTGGCGTCGCGCCGCGATGATCACCCACTGGCCCGTCGTCTGGTCGTACCGCAGCTGCGACTGGCCGGGCTCGAACGGCGGCAACGGCCGGCGGTCGGCGACCGGCGCCGGGGTGTGACCGGGCAGCGAGAAGAACAACAGCTCGCGGCCGTCGGCCAAGGTCGTTCGCACGCTCATCGGGTCTCATCTTGGCCGCTATGCCAGAGTCAAGTCACGATAGACATGCAGTCCGCCGAAGAGAGGCTGGTCACGAGTGTTCGAGCGGGCGCGTAACTGGGCGATCGCGTCGGACCCTGGCCTGTTGCGGCTGCGGATGGCAACTCGCACGACCGGTGCCCTGGCGACCGCGCTGCTGTTGCTGTTCGTGTTGACCAAGGCCACCGGCCAACCGCTGACCGTCGCCGTGCTCGGCGCACTGATCACGATGGTCTCGGCGCGTTCGGTGAACGAGCCCGATCCGCGGCAACAACGCGTCACCATGGCGCTGCTGCCGCTGCCCACCGCGCTCGCCATTACCGCGGCCGCGCTGGTATCACCGCACCCGGTGATCGCCAACGTCCTGTTCGTCGTGGTGGTATTCGCTGCGGCCTACGCACGCCGCTTCGGCACACGTGGAACGACGCTGGGCATGGTCACCTTCATGTCATATTTCTTCTCGCTCTACCTGCAGGCGAAATTCTCGGAGCTGCCGTGGCTGATCGGGGCGACACTCGTGGGCACGCTCTGCAGCTTCGTCTGGAGCGCTTTCATCCTGCCCGACCGACCGGAAAGTGTTCTACGGGCCAATATTCGGGCGCTGCGCGCGCGGATGGCGATCGCCGTCGACACCACCGCAGACACCCTGCGAATCGGCAACCCCGACGAGCGACGGCAGCGCCGACTTCGGATACGGCTTCGGCGGCTCAACGAGACCGCCCTGACGGTCCAGGCCCAGATCGAGGACCGGGTCAATCCCAGCCGGCTGTGGCCGGGGGTCAGCGGCGAAGACCTCGCGCTATGGCTGTTCGATGCCGAGCTCACCGTCGAACGCCTCGCGACCGCGGGCACCCGAGCGGCCCTCGCCGACATTCCCGCCGCCACTCGTGCCGAACTGGCCGACACGGTGGCCCTACTGTCACGGGCGATCCGGACGCCGCACACCGACGCACTCCGGCTGACCGCGCAGCTGGCTCAGCAGCAGCTCGAACGGAATTCGGACGATGTGTCGGTGCGACGGTTGGCACTGGCGATCGTCGACACGGCCAAAGCCACGGCCGAAGTCCGTCAACGCATGGAGCGGGTCGCGACCGAAGCTATCGAGCAACCATCGCGCCCACCAGACGAGCAGCAACTCAGGCCGGGCATGCTCCCGACCACCCGGCAAGCCATTCAGGTGGCCGTCGCCGCGGCGCTGGCCATCGTCGTCGGCGAGACGGTGTCACCGTCGCACTGGTATTGGGCGGCGATCGCTGCGTTCGTGATTTTCGCAGGTACCAACTCGTGGGCGGAGACCCTCGACAAGGGCTGGCAGCGATTACTCGGCACGGTGCTCGGCGTGCCCAGCGGCGTGCTGGTCGCCACGCTGGTGTCCGGCAGCACCATCGCCTCGCTGGCGATGATCTTCGTATGTCTGTTCTGCGCTTTCTATTTCATGAAGGTCGCCTACAGCCTGATGACCTTCTGGATCAGCACCATGCTGGCGTTGATGTACGGCCTGCTCGGCGAATTCACCTTTGGGCTGTTGCTGCTGCGGATCGAGGAGACCGTCGTCGGTGCGGTCATCGGGATCGCCGCCGCGATGCTGGTGTTGCCGATCAACACCAGAGCCAAAATCCGCAGCGACGCCCACACGTTCTTCCTCACGCTGTCCGATCTCGTCGAAGCGTCGATTGCCAGCCTGCTGGGGACACCGGCGCCGACCAGATTGACCGAGACGGCTCGTCAGCTCGGCCGCGACCTAGCGCAGTTCCGGATCACCGCAAAGCCGATGAGCGCCGGCGTCGCGGGATTGGCGGGGCGTCGCACCATGCGGCACGGCCTACGGATGCTCACCGCGTGCGACCGATACGCGCGAATCCTGGCTCGCAGCAGCGAGATACACATCGACACGTCCCCGGAATTGGCGAACGCGATCCGCTCGACGGCGACGCAGATCCGCCGCAACATCGACGTGCTGATCACCTCGCTGGCGTTCAACCAGGCCGCGACGGTCTTTCCGTCCACCGACTACATCGACGCCGCGGAGACTCTCGCCCGCCAGCATGTCGATCAGCCGCTGGCAGGGGATCACCGGCGGCTGATGAACGCGTTGCATTCGCTGCGCCAGCTCGACCGCGTGGTGATCAACTCCGCTGTGGACCTCGGTGCGGACAACGGCGCGTTGTTACCCGCCTAGCCGCTTTCCCCATGGCGGACAAGGAAATTCAGCACCGCATCGGCGAATAAGTCGTTGCGGTCGCCGGCCACCATGTGCCCGGCGCCCTGTACGTCGACGAACTCGACCTGCGGGAAGCGAGCCAGGAACTCATCGGCGCGGTCCTGGCTGACCAGGTCGCTGACCTGGCCACGGACCAGCAGCATCGGCACCCCGTCGGCGAGAATTCTTTCCACCGCCGCGTGCAAGCGGTCGACGTCGGCCACCTCGCTGGGCGGCCGCGACGCCGTCTCGCTGATGAACCTCGGATCCCAATGCCAGTACCAACGATCGCCCCGGCGGCGCAGGTTCGTCCGCAGCCCGTTGAGATCGGTCGGCCGGGGCCGGTGCGGGTTGTATTCGGCGATCATGTCGGCGACTTCGTCGAGCGATTCGAAGCCGGTCTTCATCCGGTCGGCCATGAAGTTGTGAATTCGGTTCGCCCCCGACTGATCCATGTCGGGCACGATGTCCACCAGAACCGCGGCACGGGCGATGCCGGGCGAAATCTCGCCCGCCAGAAGCATTGTGGTGAGACCACCCAGCGATGCCCCGACCAGCACGGGTCGTGGGGGCAGGTGGCGCAGCACCTCTCGGACGTCACCGGCGAAGCTGACCAGTCGGTAGTCGCCGTCCTGCGACCAGTCCGACTCGCCGTGGCCACGGAAGTCGACCGTGACCGCCTGCCAGCCACGTTCGGCCACGGCCGCGGCCGCCTTGCCCCACGAGCGGCGGGTCTGCCCGCCGCCGTGCAGGAACACGACCGCGGGGGTATCGGGATCACCGAGGCGGTCGGCCACGATGCGCGTGCCGCCGACGCCGCGAGTCGTGAAGGTATCAGGCGTGATGGTCAACGTCGTCTCTTCTCCGCAATTCTTCGGCCAGTTCTCGAATTTCGCCACGAAGCTCCTCGACGTGGGCGACGGTCACCGCCTGAATCGCGGTGTCCTCTTCCGCTACGCGCTCGATGATCCACGACGCGAGGGCCGCGGTGACGACACCGACGAGACCGATCCCGCCGATCATCAGCAGCACCACGATCACCCGACCCGCGTTGGTGACCGGGTAGACGTCGCCGTAGCCGACGGTGGTCACCGTCGTGATCGACCACCACACCGCCTTTCCGAAGGTGTTGATGGTGGACCCGGGCAGGTACCGCTCCTTGTCGAATACGGCCAGAAACACGATGGCGGCCGCCGCGAGCGGCCACTCGGCACGCCGCTCCCACTGCTGCAGTTTGGTCTCGGTCTCCACCCAGCCAGTTTCGCCGGTGCACCGCGCGCTCGTTAGGAGATCTAGAAAATTAGCTGGTCCAGCGGGTTGGACCGCTCCAGCATGCCGAACGTTTCTTCGCCGTCCCAGCGGTAGCGCACACCAGCTTGCTGCAACGCGGGAAAGCTTGGCATCTCCTGCTTCAGGGCCTGACTCGAGAACATCGCGTCGTCGTGATAGACGTCGTGGGTGGACAGGATCGTCTCGCCTGCGATATGCACTGTCCCGGTCGGGGTTTCCAGCGCCAGCGTGACGTCTTCACCGACTGGCCTCAACTCGGCCAGCCATGGCGCCTCGACGACGCGGGCCGGGATGAGGTCACCGTCGCCGTCGAAGATGTAGCCCTCGTTGAAAGTCGGCTCGCCGTCAGGTCTCGGCGGGTAGGCGATGTAGCCGAAGGCCCGCCCGCTCGGGAACAGCGCCGACTGCCACGCGTGGCCCCAGAATCCGGCCAGCTTGCGGACACCTTGGCGGCGGATGCGCAGGCCGGTACCGCTGAAATCGTGCCCGTCGTCGCCGACCTTGACCGACCCCGTCGCACGGAACAGCTGCTCGTAGCGCGGGCCGCCCATCAGGTTGCCCTCGACCGAGGTCTTCAGCCGCTCTCTCGACTCCGCGGACAGGGCGCCCTGCACCCACGGCGGCACCGTCATCGTGGCGTCGACCCGGAAGCTGACGTCGACGAGCGGCCCGTCTTTTTTCCCTCTGATCAGATCCTGCGACGACGTCTGCACCGCCTTGCCGTCGAAGGTCATCGTCCAGGTTTCGAACGGGGCGAGGCAGCGGAAGCCCAGCCCGCCGGCGCCCAGCACCGTCGGACGGCCGTCGGGCCCTTCGGCCGGCCAGCTCGGGCCGTTGTCACGAAGGCGGAAGACCCGCCCGTCCGGGAACGCCACGTTGACCTGGACGTCGTGCGCGTCCCAGTTGGCGGCCACGGCTTCGATTCCGATGCGCGGCAGGCCGACGCGTCCGCGATCGTCGACGACCCAGAAGCTCACCGAGTCGCGCATCTCCGGATCGTCGGGTCGGCGCGCGAACATCTGCTC
>JBAWAV010000389.1:0-17178 GCA_049589475.1 Mycobacterium sp. | reverse complement strand
AACTGCAGCCAGGTCTTGATCCGGTTGACGAGTTGTTTTCCGGTTGTGCTGTAACGCTTTTCGATCGCCGCACGGGTGAGTGGCGGCGGTGCCGTCCCGGCGGTGTCAAGCCGCTGAATCGCGAGTGTGCCACGTCGCTGCGACCAGTCGCCGTACACCTCGCGGATGACGAGTTGCCCGGGGCTGGTCGGCCGTACCTGCCACTGGAAGCTGCCGTCAGCGTCGATCTGCAGCTCACGGTCATCGAACGCGGCTTGGCTGGCAGGCACGTTGTCGTCGGTGTACTCGCCGCCGAGTAGTTGAAAACTCAGGTCAGTGGTGGTGCCGCGGACGCCGGTGACGAGATAGTCGTGGTTCGGTTGAACGCGGCAGCCGAAGTACATGGTGTCCGGATTGTCGAGGCCCATCTTGGTGAAGGGCCCGGTCCCCGACAGCAGCATCGGGTGGTCGCGCTCGTAGTCGAAGACCATGTGCTGGCACGCGGCCACGCAGCCAGCCAGATATTGCAGGCCTTCGAGCAGGTCGGCTTCGCTCTCGATATGCGGCGCCGCGGCGACCAGTCCTTCGGCCTCGGCGATGGCATCGATCAGCGGCTTGGAGACCAGGGAAGCGGGCACGCCTCGACGCTAGAACGTGTTCTAATTTTCGTCAACAAGCGAACGCCGCACGGACGCAGGCCGTAACGATGCCCGGTCGCTAATCGGCTACGGCGCACACTGCTGCGACAGGTCGATCAGATGCTGCCGCACGTCCGGGTGCCGATTGAGGTAGTCGATGACGTTGGGGCCGCCACCCTCTGCCTCCGACTTGGCCTGCAGCTGCCGGTGGATGTCGGGATGCCGCTGCAGGTACGAGTCGATGGAATTACCCACGGTCTGATTGCACGGGGCCGCGTTGGCCACCGGCAGCGCGATCATCGTCGCGGCCGCCGCCGTCAACAGTCCCCCGGCGAGAATGCTTCTGAGTGACGTGCTCATGCGCGCGAGAATACTCGCGAGACCTATGTGCGACCTGTGCGTCGATGGGGCAAAGGCCGAGGTCTACCCGTTTGCGGCTTGCTCCCGCTTGATCTCCAGCGCGATGTCGATCAGCTGGTCTTCCTGACCGCCGATCAGTTTGCGCTGACCGGCCCGGTGCAACAGCTGATGCGCCGGCACGCCGTAACGCTCGGACTGACGGACCGCGTGCTTGAGGAAGCTCGAGTACACCCCGGAGTAGCCCATGATCAGCGCGTTGCGGTCGAGCAGGCACTCGGCAGGCATGGCCGGGGCGACCACCTCTTCGGCGGCGTCGGCGATGTCGAAGAAGTCGATTCCGGTCTTGACGCCGATCTTGTCGAACACTCCGATGAGGGCCTCGACGGGTGCGTTGCCCGCGCCCGCACCGAAGCGCCGACAGGAGCCGTCAATCTGCTTGGCACCGGCCCGCACGGCCTCCACCGAGTTGGCCACGCCCAGGCCGAGGTTCTCGTGGCCGTGGAAACCGACCTGCGCGTCATCGCCGAGTTCGGCGACCAGCGCCGCCACCCGGTCGCTCACGCCCTCCAGGACCAGCGCGCCGGCCGAGTCGACGACGTAGACGCATTGGCAGCCTGCGTCGGCCATGATGCGGGCCTGGGCAGCCAGCTTCTCCGGCGGGATGGTGTGCGACATCATCAGGAACCCGACGGTCTCCAGCCCCAGCTCGCGGGCCAAACCGAAGTGCTGGATCGAGACGTCGGCCTCGGTGCAGTGGGTGGCGATCCGGCAGATCGATCCGCCGTTGTTCTGCGCCTCCTTGATGTCCTCCTTGGTGCCCACGCCGGGCAGCATCAGGAAGGCGATCTTGGCCTCTTTGGCGGTTTCGGCGGCGAGCTTGATCAGCTCCTGCTCGGGCGTCTTGGAGAACCCATAGTTGAAGCTCGACCCGGCGAGTCCGTCACCGTGCGTCACCTCGATCACCGGCACGCCCGCGTTGTCCAAGGCAGCGACGATGGCACCGACCTCGTCCTTGGTGAACTGGTGCCGCTTGTGGTGCGAGCCGTCCCGTAGCGACGTGTCGGTCATCCGCACGTCCCAGATCGGGTTGAAGAAGATACCGGTGGTCATGCCTGTCCTCCAGCGGCCGCAGTCAAGGATTCCTTGGCGATCTCCTCGCCGACCTTGGTCGCCGCGGCGGTCATGATGTCGAGGTTGCCCGCGTACGGCGGCAGGTAGTCGCCGGCACCCTCGACCTCGACGAACGTGGTGACCAGAGCCTGGCCGCCGGAGTGCATCGACGGCTCGTCGAACTGCGGCTCGTTGAGCATCCGGTAGCCCGGCACGTAGGTCTGCACCTCGGCGACCACGTCCCTGATCGACTGGGCGATCGCATCCTGGTCGGCGTCCTCGGGGATGGCGCAGAAGATGGTGTCGCGCATGATCATCGGCGGGTCGGCCGGGTTCAAGATGATGATCGCCTTGCCGCGTTTGGCGCCGCCGATGGTCTCGACGCCCTTACTGGTGGTCTTGGTGAACTCGTCGATGTTGGCCCGGGTGCCCGGACCGGCCGATGACGAGGACACCGACGCGACGATCTCGGCGTAGGGCACTCCCCCTTTGTCGACGAGCGCGCGACTGACGGCGTAGACGATCGGGATGGTCGCCTGTCCGCCGCAGGTGATCATGTTGACGTTGGGCGCGTTCAGGTGCTCGCGCAGATTCGCCGGCGGGATCACCGCCGGCCCGACTGCGGCGGGCGTCAGGTCGATGGCCCGGATTCCCGCGGCCTCGTACTTGGGCGCGGCTTCCCGGTGCACGTAGGCGCTGGTCGCCTCGAAGACCATGTCGGGTTTCTCGGACTGCGCCAGCAGCCAGTCGACGCCCTCGTGGGTGGTCTCCAAACCCAGCTTGCGAGCCCGGGCCAGGCCCTCGCTGTCCGGGTCGATGCCGACCATCCAGCGCGGCTCAAGCCAGTCCGAGCGCAGCAGTTTGTAGAGCAAGTCGGTGCTGATGTTGCCCGAACCGACGATGGCAACGCTTGCCTTGGAGGGCATGGACGCTCCTTTACTCGAAAGACAACCGGACGGCCCCGAGGCCGTCGAACTCGGCGACGAAGTTGCTGCCCGGGGGTGCGTCGATTGCTCGGGTGCACGAACCGGGCAACACGATGTCCCCGGCCCGAAGCCGCACCCCGAAGCTTTCCACCTTGCGGGCCAGCCACGCCACCGCGGTCACCGGATTACCCAGCACCGCGTCGCTGCGGCCCTCGGCCACCACCTCGCCGTTGTTGGTCAGCACCGCGTCGATCTTGGTGATGTCGATGTCGGCCGGCGCCACCCGCGCCTCGCCGAGCACGAAACCGGCCGACGAGGCGTTGTCGGCGATGGTGTCGCACAGCGCGATCTTCCAGTCGGTGATCCTGGTGTCGATCAACTCGATCGACGGCACGAACGCCTCGGTCGCGGCCAGCACGTCGTCCTCGGTGCAATTCGCGCCCGGCAGGTCGTGGGCCAAGATGAACCCGACCTCGACCTCCACCCGCGGGTAGAGAAACCTGCCCGACTTCACCGGGGTGTCCTCGAAGACCTGCATCTCGTCGAGCAGATGACCGTAGTCCGGCTCGTCGACCCCCATCATCTGCTGCATCGCCAACGACGACAGCCCCACCTTGTGGCCGACGACCCGGGCGCCCTCGGCGACCCGCTGGCGGATATTGATCAGCTGGATCTCGTAGGCGTCGACGACATCGATCTCGGGGTGCCCGGCGGTCAGCGGAGCGATCGGCTGACGGCTCCGCTCGGCTTGTGCGAGATCGGCGGCCAGCGCAACACGGGTCGCTCCCGGGATCATTTAGCCGACGTCCCCTCACTCGTGTGACCGGGGCAGTAGCGCCCGGCCCCGGCAATTCTATAACGTGTTCTACATGACAGCTCAGGAGTTCGACGTCGTCGTGGTCGGAAGCGGCGGCGCCGGCATGGTTGCTGCCCTCGCGGCCGCCCACCGGGGTCTATCGACCATAGTCATCGAGAAGGCCGCACACTACGGCGGCTCCACCGCACGCTCCGGCGGTGGCGTATGGATTCCGAACAACGAGGTCCTCGAGCGCGACGGCGTCAAGGACACGCCGCAAGCGGCCCGCACCTATCTGCACGGGATCGTCGGCAACGTCGTCGAGGCGCAGCGCATCGACACCTACCTCGACCGTGGACCCGAAATGCTGTCGTTCGTGCTGAAGCACACACCGCTGAAGATGTGCTGGGTGCCGCAGTACGCCGACTACTACCCCGAGGCCCCGGGCGGGCGACCCGGTGGGCGGTCCATCGAACCGAAGCCGTTCAACGCCAACAAGCTCGGCCCCGACCTGCCCGGGCTGGAGCCGCCCTACGGCAAAGTGCCGCTCAATGTCGTTGTGATGCAACAGGACTACGTTCGGCTCAACCAGCTCAAGCGTCATCCGCGCGGCGTGCTGCGCAGTCTCAAGGTCGGCGCACGCACCATGTGGGCGAAGGCAACCGGGCAGAATCTGGTCGGCATGGGGCGCGCGCTCATCGCGCCGCTCCGGGTCGGACTCCGCAAGGCCGGCGTTCCCGTGCAGCTCAACACCGCCTTGACCGACCTCTACGTCGAGGACGGCGCGGTTCGTGGTGTCTACGTCCGCGACACCGAGAAGTCGGAAGCCGCCGAGTCACAACTCATTCGGGCTCGTAAAGCGGTGATCCTCGGCAGCGGCGGGTTCGAGCACAACGAGCAGATGCGGGTCAAATATCAGCGCGCGCCGATCACCACCGAGTGGACGGTCGGCGCCAAGGCCAACACGGGCGACGGCATTGTGGCCGCCGAAAAACTCGGTGCAGCTCTCGACATCATGGAAGACGCCTGGTGGGGTCCGACCGTCCCGCTGGTCGGTGCGCCATGGTTCGCGTTGTCGGAGCGCAACTCCCCCGGCTCGATCATCGTCAACATGTCCGGCCAGCGGTTCATGAACGAATCCATGCCCTATGTCGAGGCATGCCACCACATGTACGGCGGCGAGTTCGGCCAAGGCCCGGGTCCGGGTGAGAACATCCCGGCGTGGCTGGTGTTCGACCAGCAATACCGCGACCGCTATATCTTCGCCGGATTGCAGCCAGGACAACGTATTCCGCGTAAGTGGACGGAGTCCGGGGTCATCATCCAGGCGGACACTCTCGAGGAATTGGCCGCCAAGGCCGGCCTGCCGGTCGACGAGTTCACGGCTACGGTGCAGCGCTTCAACCGGTTCGCACGTTCGGGTGTCGACGACGACTATCACCGCGGCGAAAGCGCTTACGACCGGTACTACGGCGACCCGACGAACAAGCCGAACCCGAACCTCGGCGAGATCAGCCACGCGCCCTACTACGCCGCCAAAATGGTGCCCGGCGACCTCGGCACCAAGGGTGGCATCCGTACCGACGTGCACGGCCGTGCACTGCGCGACGACGGCAGCATCATCGAAGGCCTCTATGCGGCAGGCAATGTCAGCGCCCCGGTGATGGGACATACCTATCCCGGACCGGGCGGGACCATCGGCCCCGCGATGACATTCGGGTATCTCGCCGCCCTGCACATCGCGGGAGATCACTGACATGCCCATCAACCCTGACGTTGCGCTGGCCGCTGAACTGGAACCGATCGAATTCGCTTGGAGCAGCAGCGATGTGCAGCTCTACCACCTAGGGCTGGGCGCAGGTGCCGACCCGATGGACCCGCACGAGCTGCGCTACCTCGTCGACGACACCCCGCAGGTGCTTCCGACGTTCGGCAACGTGGCGGCCACGTTTCACGCCACCAAGCCGCCGACGGTGCAGTTTCCCGGCATCGACATCGAGTTGAGCAAGGTTCTGCATGCCAGCGAGCAGGTGAGCGTGCCCGCGCCACTGCCGCCGTCGGGTTCGGCGAAGGCGGTCACCCGGTTCACCGACATCTGGGACAAGGGCAAGGCAGCGGTGATCTGGTCCGAGACCCAAGTGACCGCACCGGATGGGACGCTGCTGTGGACGCAGCGGCGGTCGATCTTCGCCCGCGGCGAAGGCGGGTTCGGCGGCGAACGGGGTGCGTCGACGTCTACTTCTGCCCCAGACCGAGCTCCGGACATCGAGCTCGACATCCCGGTGCTGCCGCAGCAGGCGCTGCTCTACCGGCTCTGCGGTGATCGCAATCCGCTGCACTCCGACCCTGAATTCGCTGCTGCGGCAGGGTTTCCCAGGCCCATCCTGCACGGCCTGTGCAGCTACGGTATGACCTGCAAGGCACTCGTCGACGCGCTGCTTGACGCCGACGTCGCGGCTATCGGCTCCTACGGAGCGCGGTTCACCGGCGTCGCCTACCCGGGCGAAACCCTGAAGGCTTCCGTCTGGAAGGAAGACGGCCGGCTGCTGGGCACCGTCACCGCCCCGGCCCGCGACAACGCCGCCGTGCTCACCGGCGTGGAGTTGATCCCCGCCTAGCTTTTGGGCGCCTGCGCCTCGAGTGTGCGCCTAGCCGCACTCTCGACGGCGAACGTGCGGCCAGCTTCACAATCGTCGGGCGAGCGCGGCGCGAACGCGGCGAATTATTTCCGCCGGACGGTCACCGGCGACGACGCGGATGACAATCCAACCACGACGCTCGGCCGTCTCCAGTCGGCGGATGTCCCGAATGTATTGCCGGCGATCGCTCCGATGCTGTTCGCCGTCGTACTCGACAGCTACTTTGATGTCCTCCCAGCCCATGTCCAGATACGCTATTGGACAGTTGAATTCGTCAAGAACCGGAATCTGCGTCTGAGGTTTCGGCAGACCGGCTTCGATCAGGACCATACGCAGCCACGACTCTTTCGGCGACTGCGATCCGGCGTCTACCAGGTCCGCCAGGCGACGAGCTCGTGTAATTCCCCGGCGCCCGACATATCTGCTGGTAAGCGACTCGATGTCGGCGGCTTTGATTTCTGCTTCCCTGGCCAACGCATCGATGCCAGCCACGGCCGTCATGGTCGGGTACCAACACGCGAGATCGAGAGCCGTCCTCGCCGGTGTTGTGAGCGGAATTCCCGCAATCGTCGTCGTCTCGTCCTCCGACACCGCGTCGCTGTGTACGACAATCCCTGGCACGGGGTGGCGATTGTGGTGGATAAGCTCCGCCGCTCTTGTGCCGTCTACCCACAGGCTCCCGTGCATCGCCGACGCCGAAAAGCCGGCGACCACCGCGCGGGGCCCCGCCCACAACCACGCGGCCCGTGCTCGCACCGCAGCACTGACTTCGGCGTCACGGTCGATGTAGACGTCGCGAAACAGCCGGGTGTAACGGGTATAGAGCTGGCTTTTGGTGACGAGGCCACGTGCAATGGCCTCGCTACCGACGAATGGCTCAGCCATGAGCGCAGCATCGCAGCCCGTACTCCGCGCGTCACTTCAGTCGCCGAGTGTGCGCCTAGCTTCACACTCGGTGCCGAGCGTGCGACTGGTTGCACACTCGGCGGCCGCCAAGCCGCTTAGCCCAAGATCAGGCCGGACGTGGGGACGCCGGTGCCTGCGGTGACCAGCACATGCTCGACATCGGGTACCGGGTTGACCGATGTACCCCGCAACTGGCGGACGCCCTCGGCGATCCCGTTCATGCCGTGGATGTAAGCCTCACCGAGTTGTCCGCCGTGAGTGTTGATCGGCAGTCGCCCCCCGACTTCGATGGCGCCGTCGGCGATGAAGTCTTTCGCTTCTCCCCAGCCGCAGAATCCCAACTCCTCCAACTGGATCAGCGTGAACGGCGTGAAGTGGTCGTAGAGGATCGCGGTCTGGATATCCGTTGGCTTCAAACCTGATTGGGCCCACAATTGCTTGCCCACCAAGCCCATCTCGGGCAGGCCGTCAAGCTCTGGACGGTAATAGCTGACCATCGAATACTGGTCCGGGCTCGCCCCCTGGGCCGCAGCCTCGATGATCGCCGGACGATTCTTCAGATCCTTCGCCCGCTCCGGTGACGTGACGACGAGTGCCACCGCGCCGTCGGTCTCCTGGCAGCAGTCCAGCAGCCGCAGCGGCTCGGCGATCCACCGTGAATTCTGGTGATCCTCAATCGTTATCGGCTTTTCGTAGAAGTAGGCCTTCGGATTCTTGGCGGCGTGCTTGCGATCGGCCACCGAGATGGCGCCGAAGTCCCGGCTGCTCGCCCCGGACAGATGCATGTAGCGCTTGGCGATCATCGCGACCTGCGCGGCGGGGGTGGACAACCCGTGCGGATAGGAGAACGAGTTGTCGACGCCGGTCGAATCGGCATTCTCGAACAAGCGACTCTGTACCTGGCCGAACCGCACACCCGAGCGTTCGTTGAAAGCCCGGTATGCCACAACGCAATCCGCGACGCCGGTCGCAACCGCGATCGCCGCCTGCTGGATGGTTGCGCAGGCCGCGCCGCCACCGTGGTGGATCTTGGAGAAGAACTTCAGATCCCCGATGCCGGTGGCCCGTGCAATCGCCACCTCGGTGTTGGAGTCCATCGTGAACGTGACCATGCCGTCGACGTCACCGGGGGTGAGACCGGCGTCGTCGAGCGCGTCCAGCACGGCCTCGGCGGCGAGCCGAAGCTCGCTACGGCCGGAGTTCTTCGAGAAGTCGGTGGCACCGATGCCGACGATCGCCGCCCTACCAGACAGTTCACCGGGCATCAGGAACCCCCGATGGTCAACGTCGCGCTGGCGATGACGTGATCGCCAAGGCTGTTGATGCCAAAAATTTTCAGGCTGATTACGCCATCCTCGATCGCTGTCACTTCGCCTTTGAACGTCACGGTGTCGTAGGCGTACCACGGCACACCCAGCCGTAGCCCGATCGACTTGATGATCGCCGACGGCCCGGCCCAGTCGGTGATGTAGCGCTGCACCAGACCCGTGTCAGTGAGGATGTTGACGAAAATGTCCTTAGACCCCTTGGCCTGCGCCTTGTCCCGGTCGTGGTGGACATCCTGGTAGTCGCGGGTCGCGATCGCCGTCGAGATGATGAACGTGGGATCGCCGTACAGCGACAACTCCGGCAGCTTCGTGCCGACTTCCACCGTCGGGGCGCTCATGTTCCGACCTCCGAGGGCTCCCACGCGTAGAGCGTCCAGGCCGGCCCGACGTCGTTGGCGGGAAAGTCGATATACGTTGCGCGAACCGGCATTCCAACCTCCACGGTCGCAGGGTCGACATTGCGAAGCTCACCGAGCATCCGCACGCCCTCTTCCAGTTCGACCAGCGCGATGACGAACGGCAGCGTCCGGCCCGGCACCTTCGGCGCGTGATGCACCACGAAGCTGAACACCGTTCCTTTGCCGCTGGCGACGATGTAGTCGGTCGGCTTGTCTTTGTCCTGCCAGATGGCCGGCACCGGGGGGTGTTGCAGGCTTCCGTCGGGCCGCTTCTGGAGCCGCAGCTCGTGCTCCTTGACGCCGTCCCAGAAGAACTTGGTGTCCTTGGATTCCGCAGGACGCATCATCGCATCGGCGTCGAGGTCTTCGGGCACCGGAGTGGACGCGTCGTGTGACTCGCGCGGCTTGAATTTGAGTATGCGCCAATTCATCTCGGCAACATCCTCGTCGCCGACCCGCCACACGATGTGCTGGTTGATGAACCAGCCCTCGCCGAGGCCGGTCTGCTTCGGACCGAGGACGTCGCCCATCTCCGAAGCGATGCTGACTTGTTCACCCGGCCGCAGATAGCGGTGATAGGTCTGCTCGCAGTTCGTCGCGACCACGCCGATATAGCCGTTGTCATCGAACAGCTTCATGATCGGGCCCATGGGATCGTCAGCCGGCCGCTCGCCGCCCAGACCGAACATCGTCCAGACCTGAATCATCGCCGGCGGAGCCACAATTCCCGGGTGGCCGGCGGCACGGGCCGCCTTCTCATCGGTGTAGATCGGGTTGTTGTCGCCGAGAGCCTCGACCCAGCTGTTGACCATCGGCTGGTTCACCGGGTCGCGCCCGGCGCGCGGCTTCGCGCCGCCCGCCGCTTTGATCTCTTCGAGGGCTTCGTGGATGTCTGTCATCTGGGCACCCTCGGTACTTTGAGGCCCGCCGCCGCGATCATCTCGCGCATGACTTCGTTCACGCCTCCACCGAAGGTGATCACCAGATTGCGTTTGGTCTGTGAGTCCAACCAGTCGAGCAGCTCGGCGGTCTCGGGCTCTGCGGGGTTTCCGTACTTGCCGACGATCTCTTCGGCGAGTCGACCGATGTACTGAATCTTCTCGGTCCCAAAGACTTTGGTGGATGCCGCGTCGGCGACGTTGATGTCCTCGCCAGCCGCGGCCACTTGCCAATTCAGCAGCTCGTTGATCCGCCACAGCGAATAGATCTCGCCGAGTGCCCGTTTGACGTCGTGGTGATCGATCGGGGTGACGCCGTCGCCGCCCGGCTTGGACGCCCAATCATGTAACCGGTCGTAGATCCCTGCGGTGCGGCCCGCCGGACCCAGCATCACCCGCTCGTTGTTGAGCTGGGTGGTGATCAGCCGCCAGCCGCCGTTCTCCTCGCCGACCAGCATGTCGGCCGGCACCCGCACGTCGTTGTAGTACGTCGCGTTGGTGTGGTGGGCGCCGTCGGACAGGATGATCGGCGTCCAGGAGTACCCCGGGTCTTTGGTATCGACGATCAGGATCGAAATACCTTTGTGTTTCACGGCTTCCGGGTCTGTGCGGCAGGCCAGCCAGATGTAGTCGGCGTCGTGTGCCCCGGTGGTGAAGATCTTCTGGCCGTTGACGATGTACTCGTCGCCGTGCCGCGCGGCGGTGGTGCGCAGCGAGGCCAGGTCGGTGCCGGCCTCCGGCTCGGTGTAGCCGATCGCGAAGTGCACCTCGCCGGCCAGGATTGCCGGCAGGAACTTCTTCTTCTGCAGATCGCTGCCGAACTGCTGCAGTACCGGGCCGACGGTCTGCAACGTCACCGCGGGCAGTGGGACGTCGGCACGATGTGCCTCGTTGACGAAGATCGATTGCTCGACCGGGCCAAAGCCGTGGCCGCCGAACTCTTTTGGCCATCCGACGCCGAGCTTGCCGTCCTGGCCCATCCGGCGGATCACCGCGCGGTAGGCGTCGTTGTGGCGGTCCTTCTCCATCGCCTTCATCTCGTCGGACGAGATCAGGTTCGAGAAATACTGCCGCAGTTCAGCTTGCAGCTGACGCTGCTCCGGAGTCAGGTCGATGAACATTGCGCTCCCACCAAGTCGAGACGATGCGACTGCCCGCCCAACAAACGGGACAGGTCCTTGATCGTGGAGTAGTACCGGTGCATCGGGTAGGTGATGTCCATACCCATGCCACCGTGCAAGTGGTGACAGATCTGCATCGCCGGCGGCGCCTGCGAGGCGATCCAGTAGCCGAGCACATCGAGATCATCGGCAGCGTCGCGGCCTTCGGTGAGCCGCCAGATCACCGACGTCGACGCCAAATCGATGGTCCGCGAGGCGATGTAGACCTCGGCGAGCTGCGCGGCGACGGTCTGGAACGTCGACAGCGGCTTACCGAACTGCTCCCGGTGCGCCACGTAATCGGCGGTCAACCGCAGTGCGCCGGCGACCAGACCGGCGGTGTAGGCACCGATCGACGCCAACGCCAGCTGGTTCACCCGCGGCGCTGTGGCGCCGGTCAGCACGTCCTCATCCGGTATCTCGACATCGGCAAGGGTGACGACGTACTCGTCAGATCCGTTGGAGGACGGCGTCTTCGCCACGTGCACACCGTCAGCCTTCGGTGACAGCACGACGACCGCGCTGTCGGCGGTGACGATCATCCACTCCGCATTCTCGGCGTAGCCGACGCCGACCTTGGTTCCGGACAAGCGGCCGTGCACGAAAGTTGTCGCCGGCCGGTCCGGCAACGCGGCACCGGGTTCGTTCAGTGCGGCGGTCAGCACCGAACCCTTGGCCAGGCCACCGAGGTAACGGTCCTGCTGATCCTCGGAAGCCAAGTCCAGCAACGTGATCGCACCGAAACCGAGCGTCGCCAGCGCCGGGCTGATCAAGCCGTGCCGACCGATCTCGGTCAGCGCCGTGGCGACCTCCGGCAGCCCGACGCCGTCACCGCCTATCCTTTCGGGCGCCGGCAGGGCCGTCACGCCGCCGCTGACGAGGGCCTCCCAGGAGTTGTCCCGGTCCAGTACCGAAGTGACCACGTCGGCGACAGCTTGCTGCGCCGGGTCCGGCGTGAAATCCATCAGGCCGTCACCGGGCTCGCGCCGGTGTAGTCGACTTCCCAGTGCTTGATGCCGTTGAGCCAGCCCGACCGGAGCCGCTCGGGTTCCGATATCGGCTTCAGATCCGGCATGTGGTCGGCGACGGCGTTGAAGATCAGGTTGATGGTCATCCGGGCCAGGTTGGCGCCGATGCAGTAGTGCGCACCAGTGCCGCCGAAACCGACGTGGGGATTCGGGTCGCGCAGGATGTTGAACGCGTGCGGGTCGTCGAAGACCTCGTCGTCGAAGTTGGCCGACCGGTAGGACATAACCACCCGCTGACCCTTCTTGATCTGCACGCCGGCCAACTCGACGTCCTCGTTGGCGGTGCGCTGGAACGCCGACACCGGGGTGGCCCACCGGATGATCTCGTCGGCCGCCGTCGACGGGCGTTCCTTCTTGTAGAGCTCCCATTGATCAGGGTTCTGCGAGAAGGCGATCATGCCGTGGGTGATCGAGTTGCGGGTGGTCTCATTGCCGGCCACCGCGAGCATGATGACGAAGAAACCGAACTCGTCGTCGGAGAGTTTTTCGCCCTCGATGTCGGCCTGAATCAGGGTAGTGACGATGTCGTCCGTCGGGTTCTTGCCCCGCTCGTCGGCCATCGCCATCGCGTACATGATCAGTTCCATCGACGACTGCGCGGGATCGACGTCCGCGTACTCGGGATCTGTGCCACCGGTCATCTCATTGGACCACCGGAACAACTTGTCGCGATCCTCTTGGGGCACACCGAGCAGGCTCGCGATGGCCTGCAAGGGCAGCTCACACGACACCTGCTCGACGAAGTCGCCGCTACCTTCGGCCGCCGCCGCCTTCGCGATGTTCTGGGCGCGCTGGGCGAGTTCCTCTTCCAGCCGCCCGACAGCTCGCGGCGTGAACCCGCGGGAGATGATCTTGCGCAGCCGGGTGTGGTGCGGCGCGTCCATGTTGAGCATGACGCTGCGCTGCAGTTCGACCTGTTCCCGCTTCATCTCCGGCGGCCACGTCGGGATGGCGCCGTTCAGCCAGCTGGAGAAGACGTCGCTGCGCTTGGACACCTCCTTGACGTCGGCATGCTTGGAGACGATCCAATAGCCCGTGTCTTCGAACCCTCCCGTGCCGCCCGGAATGTCGACCCAGTGGATGGGCTCCGCTGTCCGCAACTCGGCAAGCTCCGTGACGGGCAGGCCGGCGAGGTTGACGTCCGGGTCTAGAAAGTCGAAGTCGGCGGGGATGTTGGGGGGTGCCATATCAATGCGCTCCTCAATTGCAACGTGTTCTAGTGCCAGTAAAACATGCCTCCTACGCAGATAAAAGGCAGGTCGTCATCCTCGCTTGTCAGAGTAATGAAACGTGTTCTAGCCTGACCAGCATGGGTAACCCGGTAATTGTTGAAGCCACCCGCAGCCCCATCGGTAAACGCGCCGGATGGTTGTCCGGACTGCATGCCACCGAGTTGCTCGGGGCCACGCAGAAGGCGCTCGTGGAGAAGGCCGGCATCGCCGCCGGCGAGGTCGAGCAGGTCATCGGCGGCTGCGTCACGCAGTACGGCGAGCAGTCCAACAACATCACCCGGGTGAGCTGGCTCGTCGCGGGCCTGCCCGAGCAGGTCGGCGCGATGACCGTCGACTGCCAATGCGGCAGCGGTCAGCAGGCCAACGGTCTGGTCGCAGGTCTGATCGCCGCGGGCGCCATCGATGTCGGCATCGCGTGCGGCATCGAGGCGATGAGCCGCGTCGGGCTGGGCGCCAACGCCGGCCCCGACCGCGGGATCCTGCGGCCCGCGTCGTGGGACATCGATCTGCCCGATCAGTTCACCGCCGCCGAGCGAATCGCCAAGCGCCGCGGCATCACCCGCGAAGATATCGACCAGTTCGGCTTCGACTCGCAGCGAAAGGCCAAGCAGGCCTGGGCAGAAGGTCGCTTCGACCGCGAGATCAGCGGCATCGAGGCGCCCGTCCTCGACGAGAACAAGCAGCCGACCAGCGACCGCCACGTTGTCACCAAAGATCAAGGCCTGCGCGACACCACCCTGGAGGGGCTAAGCCAGCTCAAGCCCGTCATCGATGGCGGGATCCACACCGCGGGCACGTCTTCGCAGATTTCCGACGGCGCCGCGGCGGTGCTGTGGATGGACGAAGACAAAGCCAAGGCGCTCGGGCTGCGGCCACGGGCCCGGATCATCAGCCAGGCACTAGTTGGCGCCGAAACCTACTACCACCTCGACGGCCCAGTGCAGTCGACGGCGAAGGTGCTCGAGAAGGCCGGCATGAAGATGGGCGACATCGATATCACCGAGATCAACGAGGCGTTCGCCTCTGTGGTGCTGTCCTGGGCGCGCGTGCACAACCCGGACATGGACAAGGTCAACGTCAACGGCGGCGCGATCGCACTGGGCCACCCGGTGGGTAGCACCGGCAGCCGGCTGATCACCACCGCACTGCACGAGTTGGAGCGCACCGACCAGACCACCGCGCTGATCACCATGTGCGCGGGTGGCGCGCTGTCGACCGGCACCATCATCGAGCGCATCTAACGGATGCTGGACGAAGACCGCATCGCAGCGGCGCAGTCCTACATCGACGCGCTAGCGAACCACCGCGGCGACGACGTCCCGTTCGCGCCGGACTGTGTTCGGATCGAGATGGGCATCAAGACCGGGTTCTCCGGGAATCACTTGCGGCGCAGCCTGAATCGCGGTCCGCAGTTCCGGATCATCGAGGCCTGCACACCGCCCAAATTCGATGTTGACGGCGACACGGTGCGCGCCCAGTTCGATGTGATTACCAAACCGAGGTTGGGCGGGCGTCGGGTGTGCTCACACGTCGATGAGACGTTCCTGATCGTCGACGGCACGATCCGCCACATCAACGCCCAGATGCGCCCGTTCATTCAGCGAACCTAGGATCGTTGTCATGGCTGAGAAATCACGTCCGCGCTACATGAATTCAGCGTTCGCCGACGTCTTCGTCAAGTGGATGTCCCGAATCAACACCTTCTTTTACCGCCGTGGTGGCGGCGAGGGACTGGGCAGTACCTTCCAGAAGATCCCGGTCGCCCTGCTCACCACGACGGGCCGTAAGTCCGGGCAGCCGCGGGTGTCCCCGTTGTATTTCCTCCGCGACGGCGATCGAGTGATCGTGGCTGCGTCGAAGGGCGGCGCCGAGAAGAACCCGATGTGGTACCTCAACCTGAAGGCCAACCCCAAGGTGTCGGTCCAAATCAAGAAGGAAGTGCTGGACCTGACCGCGCGCGACGCCACCGACGAGGAACGCGCCCATTACTGGCCACAGCTGGTCGACATGTATCCGACGTACGAGGACTACCAGTCGTGGACGGACCGGACCATCCCGATCGTCATCTGCGACCCGTGACCTCGGAGGCGTCGACCGACGCGAACAGCGTCTGATGAAGGTTCTGATCACCGGGGGCACTGGATTCGTCGGTGCATGGACGGCGAAGGCCGCCCAGGATGCTGGACACCAAGTCAGATTTCTCGTGCGAAACCCCGATCGCCTGCACACCAGCGCTGAGCAAATCGGCGTCGACGTAAGCGATCACGTAGTCGGTGACATCGCAGACTCAGACAGCACTGCCGCGGCACTGCGCGGCTGTGACGCCGTCATTCATTGCGCAGCAATGGTTTCCACCGACCCCGCCCGCTCCGAGGAGATGCTCCGCACCAACCTCGACGGCGCCCGCAACGTGCTCGGAGGCGCTGTCGCCGCGAAGGTGGATCCGATCATTCACGTCTCGAGTTTCTCGGCGCTGTTTCGCCCCGGTCTACCAATGCTGCATGCGGACCTGCCGGTGGTCGGCGGGTCGGACGGGTACGGCAAGTCCAAGGCCGTCGTCGAAGCGTATGCGCGAGGTCTTCAGGACGCCGGCGCGCCAGTGAACATCAGTTATCCCGGCATGGTGCTGGGACCACCTGCGGGTGATCAGTTCGGTGAGGCGGCCGAGGGTGTGGAGGCAGCTCTGAAGATGCGCGGCGTGCCGGGGCGCAGCGCCGCATGGATCGTGGTGGACGTCCGCGACCTCGCCGCCTTGCACGTCGCACTGTTGCAGCCGGGCCAGGGACCGCGCCGATACATGGCCGGCGGTCGACGCGTCGCGGTGGGGCGCCTTGCGTCCCTGATCGGTGCCGCCGCTGATCGCAAGCTCGTGGTTTATCCGGCCCCCGACGTCGGACTGCGTGCCCTGGGGCGGTTGTTCGACGTCATCGGCGATCACCTGCCGTTTGAGACTCCGATCAACTCCGCGGCGATGCAGTACTACACCCAGATGCCGCCTGCAGATGACACCCCTGCCGAACGCGACCTCGGAATCACGCAACGCGACGCGGCGCAGACGCTGGCCGACACCGTCGACGGGCTGCAGCGGGTCGGCCGCATTTAAATCGCGCTTCGAATGGCCTGCGCATTTCCGCCAGCGCTGCGGTCCGCAGCGGTAAATTGCCTTTGCGCCGCCACGCACCGCGGCGAATGGGGAAGTAATGCGCAGACGGCTCCGCTATGTTTTCGTCGGCGTACTGTCGACCGGATTGATGTGCACCGGATCGGCGCTGGCCTGGGCCGACGACGGATCGATCGTGCTGGACCTGGTCCGGCACGGCGAGTCGATCGACAACAAAGCGGGCATCATCGACACGGTGCCACCGGGAACTCCGCTCGATGCGACCGGCGTGCAACAGGCCAATGAAGTCGCGGCCCCGATCCAGGGCGGATACGGCAGCAGCATCGCCAACGTCGTCTCGTCCGACGAAGTGCGAGCCGTCCAAACCGCAGCGCCATTGGCTGACTTGCTGCACATCAGCACCCCCTGTCGACCAGTTATCGGGGCTAGACGAAATTCCCGCCGGGGCGTTCGAGGGCGCGCAGACGAACAGCCTCGAGGGCATCCTGTACTTACTGGGCCCGTTGTCGTGGGCGTTCGGCTTGGACCTCGTGCCGGATCTGGGCGACCCCAGCGTCAACGGCGTCACGTTCGACGAGGCGTTCAGCAGCGCCGTTCAGACGATCTACAGCGGGACCGA
>JBAWAV010000388.1:0-2162 GCA_049589475.1 Mycobacterium sp. | reverse complement strand
CTGCGCGACGGTGTGGCAGGTCGGCAGAAAGCGGCGGCATGCGACGTCGCCGTCCGGCCGTCGCAGCCAACGACTCCAGACCGCGCTGCCCTACATCACCGTCGTCGTGGTGGTGTCGGCGGTTATCCGCGCCGTCAGCGCGCAACCGGTGCGGAACCCGAGCGCGCATCTCGCGCCGGGCGAAGCGTGGTTATGGGTCGCCGTCTTCGCGGTCCTGTTGGTCGTCCAGAGCGCGGCGTTGTCACAGCAGAAGGGCGTCGAGACCGTCTACGCCGACGCTGATCGACCGAGCTCGTAGGCGGTCACCGGCGCGTCGAAACCCTTGAGCTGCAACGGTTCCTGGACGACTCCGGGCCAATCAGGCAGTAGCTGGTAAACCTCTGTGGCCGCCAGTACCTGTCCGGGCGTCGCGGCGGCGACGAGCCGCGCGGCAAGGTTCACCGCATTGCCGAAGTAGTCGCCGCTGATGGCCAGGATCTCGCCGTAACCGAGGCCGGCGCGGACCTGCAGGCCCTCTTCGCGGGCCCGCGGATGGTGGACGAGGTCGAGTGCCGCTTGCGCCAGCCGTACCGGGTCCGAGTTCACCCACATCACGGCGTCGCCGAGGAACTTCACCACCCGCCCGTCATGGGCATGCACCACGTCGCTGGTGGTGGCGCCGAACTCGGTGAGCATCGCCGACAGTTCCGCGGGTGTCAGCGCCTGGGTGAGCGCGGTGAAGCCGGACAGGTCCGCAAACCCGACCCCGCACAACAGCCCCGCCGACGGGCCCTGGACCGCGCCCTCGATGAAGGTGCGAGTGCTGACCAGATGGTGGCGGTGGATTGCGTCGATCATCTGACCGAGGCGCGGGACGAACTCGGCGACGTCGCGATAGGCCTGCGCGGTGGTGAGTTCGTTGCCGGTGTGGCCGAGCCACAGCCTGGGCGTACTCGTGCGGATCATCGACGAGACGGCTTCGGCCAGCCGGGCGACAGACGCTCCGAGCACCCGCAGATACCCGTCGGCGGCGTCGATGCCCATCTGCGCCCTCATCGCCGCCCAGGTCGCCAGGCTGTCCACGTCGGCCTGGCTCAACGTGGGCGTATCCACGTCGTCGATGGTCAGCCCGAGTATCGCCCAGGCGTGCTCGACGGCCTCGACGGTGACGCCGATCGAATCCGCGGCACTGCGCAGGGTGTAGGTCTGGGGGCCGGACCACAGCAGGACGTCGCCGGCGAGGCCGAACAGCCGGCCGCGGCGCTCCGCGTCGGCCATCTCGTCTGCGCTGAAACCAAGGCCGGCCAGGTATTCGAGCAGTTCGGACCGCGCTCGTGCATCGCCGATTCCCGCTGCCTCCATGGCGTCGAAGTCCAGCGGATCGACCACCTGGCCAAGTGTGCCAGTCCGGCACTTCATTAGGGTGAAATGTCTATGAGTGCTGACTTGTTGCAAGGACCCTTGGCGGACCGCCATCGCGAGCTGGGAGCGACCTTCGCCGAGTTCGGCGGTTGGCTCATGCCGGTGTCGTATGCCGGCACCGTCGCCGAGCACACCGCGACCCGCAACACCGTCGGCCTGTTCGACGTCAGCCACCTGGGCAAGGCGTTGGTCAAGGGGCCGGGCGCCGCGGCGTTCGTCAACTACACGCTCACCAACGACCTCGATCGCATCCAGCCGGGCAAAGCTCAATACACGTTGTGCTGCAACGACTCTGGCGGTGTGATCGACGACCTGATCGCCTATTACGTCGGACCGGACGAGGTTTTCCTGGTGCCCAACGCCGCCAACACCCCGGCGGTGGTCGCGGCCCTGCAGAAGGCGGCGCCAGCGGAGGTGAGCATCACCGACCAGCATCGTTCGTACGCGGTGCTGGCCGTGCAAGGCCCGCGTTCGACCGACGTCCTCACCGGTTTGGGGCTGCCCACCGAGATGGACTACATGGGCTATGCCGACGCGACCCTCGAGGGCGTGCCGGTGCGGGTGTGCCGCAGCGGATACACCGGGGAGCACGGCTACGAGCTGTTGCCGCCGTGGGACTCCGCCGGCGTGGTGTTCGACGCGCTGCTGGAGGCGGTCACCCGCGCCGACGGACAACCGGCCGGTCTCGGGGCGCGCGATACCTTGCGCACCGAGATGGGGTATCCGCTGCACGGCCACGAACTGTCCGCCGACATTTCGCC
>JBAWAV010000387.1:0-5054 GCA_049589475.1 Mycobacterium sp. | reverse complement strand
ACGTTGTGGCTGAGGCTGGGCCGCGAGCTTGCTGACGGTCGGATGCTGAACGCCAGCGAGATCACCAGTGCCATGACGCCGGTCACGAAGATGATCAGCACGCTCATCGCCGCCAAAAACGGTGTGCGACTGACGTGTTCGTGCTCCATCGCACCGAAGTCGGGGTACATGCCGGTGGTGAAGTCGTTGTCCTCGCCGGCGTACGCGTCGGCGCCCATCTGGGTGTAGACCGCGGCTGAGTCGTCGGCGACGGCGCTGTAGGCCAGCCCGTCTTCGCGCGGCTCGGCGGCGAAAGCCTCGGCGACCGCGAGGTATCCCGGCTCATGTACGTGCGGGCTGACCGCACCGGTGCCCGGGTCGAGCGCGTAGGCCTGCGCGGCCGTCGACGACGCGAACAGGGGTGCATTCGCCGATGCGAGTGCCGCGCCTCGGGCCAGCGCCATCTCGGGCTGGTCGGGCACGCTCAGCGGAAGCGACGTCGCGCCTTGCAGCGCCGGCTTGATCAACGGAATGTCGACCCCGGAGCCGACCACCAAGACGCCCTCAGGCTCGTCGTCGAGCCCCTCAGCGGCGGAGACCAGGTCGATCAGTTTTGACACTGCCTGGTCGTCGTCATCGGGCAATATCTCGCGGTGAACGTCGGTAATCGACCCGTCGGTGGTGTCCACCACCGCCAACGTTGCGGCCTCGGGCTCGACGTACAGCAGCGCGGCGCGGGCGTATCCCGTCGCGGCACCCATCGACTGGGCCAATGCCGCCGCGGCAAGAAACGTCGAGACAAGCATCACGTTCTCGACCTTGCGAGCCGCCAACGCGTCGCGCAGTTCGGCGGCATCAACCGGATTACTCCACGTCACACCGGTTGACAGCAGCTCATAACCGGCCTCATTGGCGCCTTCGCGGGTGCCCAGAATCGCCGCAACAACCTGATCCGGCGCTCTGAAGGTTGCCGGGTCTTCGCCGTCGGCGACGACGAATCTGTCCTCATCGACGGTCGCACCGTCGGCGTTTTCTCCCTCAACCAACACGATGCGGACCGTCGTGGGTGCCATCGATACACCAAGTACCGTGTCCACGAATCCTCCAACTGTTTGCCAGCTACCCGCGGTCCGTGCCAGACAAGCGCACCACTGAGGTGGCCAAACACAAATTCAAATGCCGCACCTGCGCGCGGCGTTGTGACCGCGGATTAGCTGTGCTCGGTGAAGTACCCGCCAGGAGCATTGGTCAATCCCCCCGGCTGACCCTTCGCGGCACGATTTTACCGTGCCGCTCGCCGGGCCGCCTAAAACTAGTGATGACCGCCCCCTCCGCTGTGGCCACCGCCACCGAATCCGCCGCTGTGGCCGCCGCCGCCGAAACCACCGCCGCCGAAACCACCACCACCACCGAAGCCGCCACCACCGAAGTCGTGGCCGCCCCCGAATCCGCCGCCGGGGCTACCACCGAATCCGCCCAGGCCAGGGATACCGCCGAAACCGCCGCCGGGCGGCGGTCCACCGAAACCGGGGATACCGCCAAAGCCGCCCGAGCCCGGGTTACCCCCGAAGCCGCCGCCTGGCGGGCTGAACGGCCCATGCAGGGGCGGACCATCGAACCCCGGACCACGGACGCCCTCTGGCGGCCCGCCGGGCGGCTCGAAGCCCGGCAGTCCTGGCAACGGCATGTGTGCCGGGGGCTCGGGCGCGACGCCCTGGACCGGCTCCTGCGGCTGTGGCATGTGGATTGGGAGTGGGATCGGAATCGGCAGGTGCACCGGTGGCTGATGCGGAACGCTCACCGGAGGTTGCTGCGGCGACGGGAGCCATATCGGCGGCTGCTGTGGCGGGAGATGCACCGGCGCCGGGCTCGGCACATGCAACGGGGCGATGTGAATTGGGGGGCTGGCCGGAATCGGCAGTGGAACGACAACAGGCGCAGGAGCGACGATCGGAACGGGCGGCGCAGCGGCGAGAACCGGAGCGGGCGCCGGAGCCGGAAGCGGTGCGCGCACCGGTGGAGCCACCACCGCGGGTGCTGGAATCGGATGAGCTTGCGGCACAGGGATACTCACCGGCGCCGGGGCGGGAGCAGGTGCGGCCGGGATGATCAGGCTTTGCAACGGGCGGGGCAGCAAGGCAACGCTTGGCCGAACGCCAAGCGCGAGTGCGACTTCCAACGACAGCGCGGCGGCGACCACGACGACCGCGAGCATACTTCCGAGGAGCACGAGCGGCCGGCGCTCGGAGCCGCCGTCGAAGAGCTCGTCGCGCGGGGCGCCCACCGCCAAGGTGTGGGCTTGAGCTTCGTCGTCCGACACGGCGTCCATCGCAGCGGTGTGGGCGTCGGCTTCCTCATCCGGAAGGGCGCTGTAGGCCAGGTCGTCTTCGCCGAGCTCGGTGCCGAACGGAACATCAGGTACCGCAAGGTATCCCGGGGAGACAGCGTAGGGATCGATCGCGCCGGTGCCGGGATCTTGCGCGTACGCCAACGCCGCGGTCGACGAGGCGAAAAGCGGCGCGTTGGCCGATGCCAGCGCCGCCCCCCACGCCAACGCGGTCTCCGGCTCTTCGGCCGCGGTGACCGGCAGCAGCGTCACGGTCTCCAGTTGCGGCTTGATCGCGGCGACGTCCACCCCGGAGCCGACGATGAACACGCTCTGCGGCCTCGTCTCCAGCGCTTCCAGCCCGGCAACCATCCCGGCCAGCGCGGCGAGAATGTTGACGCCGGACACCGCCTCTTTGTGGACATCGGTGATGGAACCGTCGGCAGAGTCGACGATGGCCAGCGTCGCTGTGTCGGGTTCGAGGAAGAGCAATGCGGTGTGCGCGTCGCCGACGGTGCTACCGACCATCTGCGTGAGGGCGGCCGCGGCCATGAACGCCGACACCAGCATGACGTTTTCGACCTTGCGAGTGGCCAAAGCCGAATGCAGTGCGGCGGCGTCCACCGGATCGGTCCAGGTGACGCCGGTCGATCCAAGCGCGTGACCGGCTTCGGCGGCGCCCTCCCAGGTACCCAGAATTGCCGAGATCACCTGATCGGCAGCGCTGAGCGTCGCCGCTTCGTCGTCGGTGGCGATGTCGAAACTGGTGTCCTCGACGGTGACGCCGTCGGCGTTCTCACCTTCGACCAGCAACATCCGGACAGCTGTGGGCGCCATCGACACCCCGAGCACGATATCCACCGCGGCCTCCAAGAACTTTCGCAGCGCGCCACGGTTTTAGGCGGAGGGAATACCGCGTCCGGCGCTACCTATAAATATTCGCTGTGGAAGCTGTGCGGCGAGACAGCCCAACTTAAGTGGACCTTATGAAATTTTGATACGACCGAGACGGCGTCGGTCCGCGCTGGCCCTGATATTTCGAGCCAACCGACGCGCTGCCGTAGGGATGCTCGGCCGGGCTGGTCAGGCGCAGGATGCAGAGCTGACCGATTTTCATACCCGGCCACAGCGTGATCGGCAGGTTGGCGACGTTGGACAGCTCCAGGGTGATGTGACCGCTGAAGCCGGGATCGATGAAGCCGGCGGTCGAATGTGTCAGCAGCCCAAGGCGTCCCAGCGACGACTTGCCCTCCAGCCGGCCCGCCAAGTCTTCAGGCAGCGTGCACAGTTCCAGCGTCGAGCCGAGCACGAACTCGCCGGGGTGCAGCACGAACGGTTCGCCCTCGGCCGGCTCGACCAGGCTGGTCAGCTCGTCCTGTTGCTGCGCGGGGTCGATGTGGGTGTATCGGGTGTTGTTGAACACCCGGAACAAGCTGTCGAGGCGGACGTCCACGCTGGACGGCTGAACCAGGGCGTCGTCGAACGGATCGATTCCCAACCGGCCGGCGGCAATCTCGGCCCTGAGGTCGCGATCGGAGAGCAGCACGCGACGAGCGTAGCCGCCTGTGATTACCGATGAGCGGCGTGACGCTGGATGCTAGCCTCTCCAAGCAACATTGCCGATGTAGTTCAATGGCAGAACATCAGCTTCCCAAGCTGAATACGCGGGTTCGATTCCCGTCATCGGCTCCACTCTGACCACGACGATGCTAGGTGCCATGGTGTCCGATTCTTCGATGGAGGCCGCTGTTTCGGGCTAGATTTCCCGCAAGCCTTTCCCGTGCTGCCGAATAGGGGCGCATCGTGACTCGTGTTCTCGTGACCGGCGGGTACGGCCGGGTTGGCAGGGCGGTGGTGGAGCGGCTCGTCGCTGACAAGTTTCAGGTGGTCGTCACGGCGCATAAGACCGTGAAACCCGCACTGCCGGTCGGTGTGGACGTCCGTCCCGTGGATCTGAGCCAACCAGATCAGGTCAAAGCCCTCGTCGACGATTTGTCGCCGTCGGTGATAGTTCACTTGGCCGCGGTCGTCCCGCCACGGTGTTACACCGATCGCACCTTTGCTCGCGCAGTCAACGTCGACGCCACCGCCGCCCTGGTGCGTGCGGCGACGGAACGGCCGTCGCCCCCTCGTTTCGTGCACGCATCCACCGGGGCTGTGCACGGTATCCGGAACCCACACCGGGCCATCAATCCGGTGACACCCGACTCACCGCTGGCGCCGGTCGACCTGTACGGCTGTCACAAGGCCTTGGCCGAGAACATTGTGCGGTCATCGGGTTTGGAGTGGTCGATCCTTCGGCTCTGCAGCGTCATTGCGCTTGATCAACTTGCCCACTTCCGAAATACCGATGCGTTCTATTTCCGTGCGCTGGTACCCGAGGACACCCGAGTGCACACCGTCGACCCTCGCGATATCGCGGCGGCGTTCGCGGCAGCGATCACGACCGACGCGGTGCGGGAAGTTTTCATGATTGGCGGAGACGACTCCCATAGGCGGGTATGGGGCGAATTAGCGCGGGAGAACGCCGAGGTGATGGGACTCGCCGCAGCGATGTTTCCGGGCCGACCGGGCGACCCGGACAACGACGCGGACTGGTACCCGTTGGGCTGGTTCGACACCGCCCGCGCACAGCAAGTCCTGTCTTTTCAGCGCCACTCCAGCGCGGCCGCGTACGCCGAGATTCGCGCCAGAGTGGGCTGGAAGTCGCGCCCGCTGCGCATCGCGGCGCCGGCGTTACGCCTACTCA
>JBAWAV010000386.1:0-15064 GCA_049589475.1 Mycobacterium sp. | reverse complement strand
TCATCAAGATCGACGACACGATCCCATTCCATGCTGCCTCATTGGTGTCGTGCGGCGTCAGCACCGGCTGGGGCTCCGCAACGGTTTCGGCGGGCACCGAGCCCGGTGACACCGTCGTCGTCATCGGAACCGGTGGTGTCGGGATGAATGCCCTGCAAGGGGCGCGCGCCGCCGGCGCGACCTACGTCGTTGCGGTGGACCCGATTGAGTCCAAGCGGGATTCGGCCAAGATCTTCGGCGCCACGCACAGCGCCGTCTCCGCCGAGGAGGCGATACCGCTGGTTTCCCACATCACCGCCGGCGTGATGGCCGACCGCGTCGTCGTGACCGCCGGCGTAGTGCACGTGGAATTGATCCCGTTGGCCATGAGGCTGCTTCGCAAAGGCGGGACATGCGTGGTCACCGGCATCACCCCGTACACCGAGCCCGTGGTCCCGCTGATCCTGCAGGAGATGGTGCTGTCTTCCAAACAACTCAAGGGAGCGCTGTACGGCGGGATGAATCCGCGCACGAGCGTGCCGTTGCTGTTGTCGATGTATCAGGCAGGTGCATTGAAACTCGACGAGTTGGTCACCCGCCACTACCAGCTTGACCAGATCAACGAGGCGTTCGTGGACCTGCGCGAGGGTCGCAACATTCGCGGCATCATCGACTTCGCCGGGATCTAGCTCCGACGGCTAGGCCCAGCACCCGCGCTCGGAGTTGCCGGGCGGCAGCATCTTTCGGCCATGGCCGCGCCGTGTCTGCGGCTGATGACGTCGTCGCGCCCCTAAAATGACGCCGAAACCAGCAGGAGGGGCAGCGAAGTATCACCGGCAAAAAGGGCGCCGACCAGGACATTGGCCGCAGCGCTGGGAAGGTGAACAGTCAACCGGCCGGGGCATCCCCCGTGCCGGTTGCTTCTGCTCGGCGAGCGCGGTGGGTCGTCCCGCCGCCGGCGGCCCGGTCGACTTCGCGCCGAGCCAACGGCGATGCCGAACGCCCCTCGCGTCGGCCAGGCATCCGCGCGCTGGATGGCGTGCGCGCGCTTGCGGTCGCGCTGGTGCTCGCCGATCACGGCGGCATACCCGGGATGACGGGCGGATTCCTCGGCGTCGACGTCTTCTTCGTGCTCAGCGGTTTCCTGATCACATCGTTGCTGCTGGACGAATTGGGTCGCACCGGCCGTATCGACCTGGCCAACTTCTGGATTCGGCGCGCGCGCCGACTGCTGCCGGCATTGGTGTTGATGGTGCTGACCGTGGCCGTCGGGCGGCAGTTCTTCTCACCCGAGGCGGTCGCGCGGCTACGCGATGACGCCGTGGCCGCGTTCTTCTGGGTGGCCAACTGGATGTTCGTCGCCGACAAGACCGACTACTTCACCCGTGGTGCTCCGCCGTCGCCGCTGCAGCACGCCTGGTCGCTGGGCGTCGAGGAGCAGTACTACCTCGTCTGGCCGCTGGTGCTCGTCGCGGTCGCCGTAGGGCTGGCAGCGCGGGCACGCCGCCGGGACAGCCGTGCCACGCTCGGCGGAGTCCGGTTGACGGTGTTTCTGCTCGCCACGCTGGGGGCGGTGGGCTCTGCCACCGCGGCCGTCTTGCTCGCGTCCGACGCCACCCGGGACCGGGTGTACTTCGGCACCGACACCCGGGCCCAGGCGCTACTGGTGGGTGCCGCGGCGTCGGCGTTGCTGGTGGGCGACTGGTCGTCGCTGAACCGTGGATGGTCGCTGATCCGGTCCCGGACGGGGAAATGGGTCGCCCGACTACTGCCGTTGGTCGGGCTGGCGATGTTGGGCGCGGCCGCGCATTACGCCACCGGCAGCGCCCGTGAATTCCGCGGCGGCCTGCTGATCGTGGCCGCGGTCGCGGCAGTGCTGGTGATCGCCCCGGTGGCGCTCGACCAGCGCGGTCCCGTTGCCGCCGTGCTGGCCTGGGGTCCGCTGGCGTGGCTGGGCACCATCTCCTACGGCGTCTACCTGTGGCACTGGCCGATCTTTATGGTGGTCAACGGCCAACGGACCGGCTGGTCGGGATTGTCGCTGTTCGCCGTCCGGTGTGCCGCCACGCTGGCGGTGTCAACGGTGTCGTGGTGGGCGATCGAGCAGCCGATCCGGAAATGGCGTCCGGTGCGAGTGCCGCTGCTGCCGTTGGCCGGGGCGACCGCAGCGACCGCCGCCGCAGTGACCATGCTGGTCGTCCCCGTCGTGCCGAAGACCAGCGGCCCACTCGCCAGCAGCCTGCCTCCGGGCGTGTCACCGGTCGCGGTCGTCTCGCCGTCCCCTCCGCAGGGAGTTCGGCCCGCCGGCGCCGTCGGGCACCGAGATCCGCACCGGCCGTTCACCGTCTCGGTGTTCGGCGACTCGATCGGCTGGACGTTGATGCATTTCCTGCCGGAGACGCCGGGATTCCAATTCATCGATCACACCGTAATCGGCTGCAGCCTGGTGCGCGGCGGCCCGTACCGCTACCTCGACCAGACCCTCGATCAGAAGAACGAATGCGAATCGTGGCCGGCCCGATGGACGGCGCAGGTCGCCATCGACCAGCCTGACGCCGTCCTGCTGGTCGTCGGTCGCTGGGAAACGGTGGACCGGGTCAACGAGGGCAAGTGGACTCACATCGGCGACCCGGCCTTCGATTCCTACATCGCCGGTGAATTACGCCGTGCGGTGGACATTCTCAGCTTCGGCGGTGCGCCGCTGACCGTCACCAACCTGCCCTACAGCAGGCGCGGCGAACGTCCCGACGGGAGCCTGTACCCCGAGGACGATCCTCATCGGGTGGATGAGTGGAATACGTTGCTGGGCAAGACTATTGGCAACCGTCCGGACGTCAGGGTATTGGACTTCAAGAAGAAGCTGTGTCCTGACGGTGTCTACACCGCCAAAGTCGACGACATCCCGGTCCGCAGCGACGGCGTCCACCTCACCGAGGACGGCGTGAAGTGGCTGACGCCGTGGCTCGAGCAATCGCTGCGCAGGGAGTGACTAGCTGCCGGCGTAGCTGCTGATCTCCATGCTGTCACTGTCCCGGACGGCGAAATTGGCGCTCACGTACGCGTTTTCGACGTTGCGAACGTGGTCGAGGTAGGGCCCGATGCTCGCGGTCGAGGCGTTGTCGGCGACGACCAGAGCGCCCGGAGACAGCCGGCTCTCGAGCAATTCGATGACCGGCAGATACAGCTCTTTCCAGCCGTCGAGCAGCACGAAGTCGACCGGCCCGTCCAGGCTTGCCAGCGTCGACAGCGCGTCGCCTTCCAGCACGGTGATCAGGTCGTCCAGTCCGGTATCGGCGAACGTCTGCTTGGCAGCGGCGATCTTGGTTTCGCTGATCTCGGTGGTCACCACCCGGCCGGTGCCGTTGTCGCGCACTGCCGACGCCAAGTGCAGCGCCGAAATACCAAAGGACATACCGAATTCCACGATGGTCGCCGGACGGGCGGCCCGCACCAGCGAGTAGAGCAGCCGCCCGGCCTCCGGTGTCACCGGGATGTAGAAATCGCTCATCGCGTCGGCGCGCTCTTTGACGGTTCGCGCCGCGGACATGTCAGGAGCTCGCTCGCGCAGTTGTGCCATCTGTGCCTGCGATGCTGTGTACATACGTTCCAGGACGTCGGCGACCCGGTGATCTCGCAATGTAATGGTCATGTTCTCCAGCCTAGGTGTTAATGAACGCTCACGGGCACTCCCCTCACGGCACAAGGACGATCTTGCCGTGCGTGTGGCGCTGCTCGAGCTCCTCGAAGGCATCGGCGATCCGGTCTAGCGGATAGGTCGCCGCGACGTCGAAATCGACTGCCCCAGAGGTGATCAGCCCGGCTATCTCGGTGAGCACAGCCGGCGTCGAGGCCTCGGCGCTGCCCTCGGTCTTCGCGCCGACTTCGGCGGCTTTCGCGAAGGAGATGATGGTGTCGATCCGATCCGGTGCCACACCGAGGTCGATCGCCAGCTGGACATAGTCCGGTCCGAACAAGTCGATGAACGCATCGACACCGTCGGGGGCGGCCTGCCGTAACCGGTCGGCCAACCCGTCGCCGTATTCGACCGGCACGACACCGTGGGCACGCAGCCACTGGGCGTTGCCCGCCGACGCGATGCCCAATACCCGCACGTCGCGCAGGGCCAATAGTTGTACGACCAGGCTTCCGACTCCTCCGGCGGCCGCGGACACCGCGATGGTCTCGCCGGGTTGCGGGTCGACGGCACGAACGGCGGCGTAGGCCGTGGCGCCGACTACGTACAGCGAACCGGCGGCCTCCCAGCTCAGTTCGGCCGGTTTGAGTATCAACTGATCCACCGGGACGCTCGTGTGGGTCGCGTGGCTGGATCGCTGGAAGCTGAACCCGAGCACCTCGTCACCGACGGCGAATTCGCTGACGTCGTCGCCGATCTCTACGACGACACCGGCGAGATCGCTGCCCTCACCGGACGGGAAGGTCGCGGGAAACTGCTCGTGGAGGGCGCCGCTGCGAATGGCCGCCTCACCAGGATTGATCCCGGCGGCTCGCACCTCGACCAGCAGCTCGCCGGCGCCGGGCACCGGCCGGTCGATATCGGCGACGTACAACACGTCGCGACTGCCATAACGATCGAATCGAACCGCTCGTGCTCCGAGTGCTGTCATCGTGACCTGCCTATCCGCAGCCGTCTGGGCCGACCGCACTCAGGCGGAAACTCGCCGAAGCGCCGATCTCTTCCCGTCACGCATGTGTGACCGTCGCCATCGCGACGCAAACCCCGCCGTGTGCGGTCAGGCCACCACATTTATCGGGTCGCCGAGATGGACGGTGTCGAAGTACCACGCGGCGTTGTCCGGGCTGAGATTGATGCAGCCGTGGCTGACGTTCGCATAGCCCTGAGAGTCCACCGACCACGGCGCCGAATGCACATACACACCGCTCCACGTCACCCGGACGGCGTACTGCGCGGTGATCTTGTATCCCTCTGAGGACTCCAGCGGGATGCCGATGGTTCGCGAATCCATAACCACCGTGCGCTCTTTGGACAGTGCGGAGTAATTCCCCATCGGTGTCGGGCGAGTCGGCTTACCCATCGACGCCGGCATCGTGCGCAGTACCTCGCCGTTCTGGCTGACCGTAAAGGTGTGCGCGGAGATGCTGGCCACGCCCACCACCTGGTCGCCGGTGTCGAAACCGGTGGACAGCGCGTGCACCTGGACGCCGACGTGGCTGTGGGCCGGCCAGTAGCCGTCCGGCTTCCACTGCACGACGGTGGGCTCGACCCAGTCGAATCGCCCGGTCATGTGGTTCGGCGTGGCGATCTTGATTGCCCGCTCGGCCGCCGCCCGGTCGGCGACCGGTGCGGTGAAGGTGACGATCACCGGGTGGGCTACACCGACGACGGCGCCGGCGGCCGGCTGAATCGAGGCGACGCCGTCGGTCGCGTTGGGCGGTGCGATTGCCGCCATCCCGGGGGCGCCGGATCCCGCCATGGCGAACACGACTGTCGCTACCGCGAGCCCCACACATCGCATCGCTCTACTCACGGTGTCCACCCTCCGAGATGATGCAAGCCGAACACGCTCACATTCCATTTCCCTTATATGTACCCTAGCTGGGCTTCAGCAAACGGATGTGAGAATCGCGAGTCGCGATGAGTTTGGTGAAATGAGCTTCACTTGCACTGGTAGAAGGCATAATCGCGCGCAGGGCTGGATTTTGAACTTTGCCCGCCAAGCCCTGTATGGCAAGCACAAACCTGTCGCTTGCGAGGGCGTCGACGCAGTTCAGTCGACGGACTTCACCCGGGCCGCCGCGGATTCCGGCATCGGCTCGTACCTGGCGAAGGACCGGGTGAACGAGGCCGCGCCGTGTGACAGCGAGCGCAGGTCGATCGCGTAGCGGGTCAACTCGACTTGCGGCACTTCGGATTTCACCAGTGTGCGGTCGTTGCCCGCGGTCTCGGTGCCGAGCACCCGGCCGCGGCGTCCGGACAGGTCGCCCATCACGGCGCCGACAAGATCGTCGGGTATCAGCACGGCGATCTCGTCGATCGGTTCGAGCAGTTTGATCTTGGCCGCGGCGGCGGCCTCTCGCAACGCCAGCGAACCGGCCATCTGGAAGGCGAAATCCGACGAATCCACGCTGTGGGCCTTGCCGTCGAGCAACGTCACCCGGATGTCGACGACGGGATAACCGGCGAGCACGCCGCGGTCCATTTGGGCGCGCACACCCTTTTCCACGCTCGGGATGAATTGACGCGGCACCGCGCCGCCGACCACCTTGTCGACGAACTCAAATCCCGACCCCTCCGGCAGCGGTTCCACCTCGATGTCGCAGACCGCGTACTGACCGTGTCCACCGGACTGCTTGACATGGCGGCCATGGCCTTTCAAGGTGCCGCCGAATGTTTCTCGCAGCGGCACGCGCAGGTCGACGGTGTCCACGGCAACGCCGTAGCGATTGGTCAGCGCGTCGAGCACCACACCGGCATGCGCCTCACCCATGCACCACAGCACAACCTGGTGGGTCTCGGGATTCTGCTCGATCCGCAGGGTGGGATCTTCGGCCGCCAGACGGCCCAACCCAATCGACAGCTTGTCCTCGTCGGTCTTGGCGTGCGCCTGAATCGCCACCGGCAGTAAGGATTCCGGCAGCACCCACGGCTTGAGCACCAGCGGTTGAGCCTTGTCCGACAAGGTGTCTCCGGTTTCCGCCCGGCTCAGGCGACCGATCGCGCACATGTCACCGGGCAGTACGACCGACGCGGGTCGTTGCTGCTTGCCCAGCGGAAAGGACAGCGCGCCGATGCGTTCATCCTCGTCGTGGTCCGGGTGACCGCTGCCGGTCCCGTTCTGGGCGCCGAAGAAAGACGAAAAATGGCCCGACACATGGACTGTCGTGTCGGGCGTGATGGTCCCGGAAAACACCCGGACCAGGCTCAGCCGGCCCACATAGGGGTCAGACGTCGTCTTCACCACCTCGGCCAGCAGCGGTGCGTCGGAGCCGCAGGCGACCTTGGTGAAGGCGGCGCCCTGCGGTGTAAAGACTTCCGGCAGTGGGTGTTCGCGCGGCGACGGGAATCCGCGGGTGGCGATCTCGAGGAGTTCCAGCGTGCCGACACCGGTGCCGCTGCAGACCGGGATCACCGGGAAGAAGGAGCCACGCGCGACGGCTTTCTCGAGATCATCGATCAACACCGCTTCGTCGATCTTCTCGCCGGCCAGATAGCGCTCCATCAATGATTCGTCTTCGGATTCTTCGATGATCCCTTCGATCAGCGTCCCGCGGGCGTCGTCGATCTGGACGGCGTGCGAGGAATCCGGCGCGCGGGTGGTCCGCTGACCGTCGGCGTACGCATAATGCGTCTGCGACAACAACCCGATCAGGCCGCCCTCGGCTGGCAGATAGAGCGGTAACACCTTGTCGCCGAACGCATTCTGCGCCCCGGTCAGCGCGTTCTGGTAGTGGGACCTGGCGTGGTCGAGCTTGGTGATCACCACCGCCCGTGGCATCCCCACCTGACTACACTCCTGCCACAGCGACTTCGTCGGTTCGTCGACGTCTTCGTTGGCCGCGATCACGAACAGAGCGCAGTCCGCGGCCCGCAACCCGGCACGCAGTTCTCCGACGAAGTCGGCATAGCCCGGAGTGTCGACGAGGTTGACCTTGACGCCGTCGTGGGCCAGCGATGCCAGCGCAAGGCTGACCGACCGCTGCTGGCGGATCTCGGCGTCGTCGTAGTCGCAGACCGTGGTGCCGTCGGCGATGCAACCGGCCCGGGACAACACGCCGGAGGCCACCAGCAGGGCGTCTACCAGGGTTGTCTTGCCGCCGCCGGACGGGCCCACCAGGACCACGTTCCGGACGGCGGCCGGATCGGCTACGGCGGGTGCGGCCCCTGCGCCTTGCGAACCGTGGGATTTGTCAGCCATGACGTGCCACTCCTCATGCCCAGCGCGAACGTGATGTAGGTCACTTTTCTCCTGGCGGACGCCGAGCACAAGAGCCGGCAGCGGCGATACTCAGGCGTGCCAGCTGCTCCACCGCTGGACCGTGATCGCGATGACGGCGCCGTCCAACGAAACCGACTGGTACTGCGGATATTTCGCGCGAAGCAAGTCGCGTCCGGAACGCATCGCTGCGCCGTCGTGGTGGACTTCTGCGATGCCGTCGGCGCGAACCCACCACAACTGCGACCAGTCCTGGTCGTAGTGATCGACCAGCAGACTCACCCGCGGGTTGGCGGCGATGTTCGCCAGCCGTCGCAGTCGTCGCGTTGTTTTCGGTTTGGCGTCCACGGCCGTGTAGACCACCTCGTCGTGAACCGCGAAGACCACCGGCACCAGGTGCGGCCGACCGTCGGGGCCGACGGTCGCCAAGCGGGCGACCGGAGCCTGCCCGAAGCGAGTCGCAGCGTCGACGTCGACCACCACTGCAGCCTAGAGACTCACGTGATGGTCAGGCCGCCGTCGACAGTGATCGTCTGGCCGGTGACATAGCCGCCGGCCGCCGACGCCAACCAGACCGCGGTGGCGGCAAGTTCACGTCCGTCGCCCAGCCTGCCGAGGACCAGGCGATGCGCCTGACTCTCCAGGTACCCGGGCTTGTACTCGTCGGTCATCTCGGTTTTGAAAAATCCCGGCGCCAATGCGTTGACCCGGATGCCTTTTCGCGCTCCCCACTGCTGCGCGAGATCGCGGGTGAGCCCGATGATCCCGGCCTTGCTCGCGCTGTACGCCGCCTGCGGCAGCCCGGCGGTGGTGATGCCGAGGACGCTGGCGATGTTGATGATCGAGCTGCCGGGTTGCATGACGCGTCCGCTGGCCTGAGCCACCCAGTAGGCGCCGTTGAGGTTCACATCGATCACCGAGCGGAACTGCTCGGGCGTCTCGCGGGTTGCCGGGTGCGCGGTCCCGACCCCGGCGTTGTTGATCAGCACGTCGACCCGGCCGAAGGTCTGCACCGCCGAATCCACCAGGGCCTGGCACTGCTCCGGCACGGCCACGTCGGTCGCGACCGTCAGCGCCTTGCGGCCGGCGGCCTCGACCAGGGCCGCAGTCTCGGCCAGCCGGTCGACGCGGCGGGCACCGAGCACGACGTCGGCGCCGGCCTCGGCGAACGCCTGGGCGAACGACACACCCAGCCCGGACGAGGCGCCGGTGACCACCACAACTTTGTCGTCCAGTCGGAATGAATCGAGCACGCCCATGAAAAGACACCTTTGCTGTCGAGTCGCCGTCCGGCCAGACGCTAATGAAGTTACCTAAAGGCTGGTACCGGGTAGGAACCCGACGTTGATATGCCGCTTGCGACAACGCAAGCTACGGTTAGATAAGCAAAGTTGTGTCGTCGTTGTGTCGTCGGCATCGAATGGTCGTGGCAATTCCGGCTCGATTCGGGACGGAACCTATCGGGGAGGTAATGGGATGAGCGGATCGCACCGCCGCGCACCGCGGGGGTCGCGGCGCTTGCTCGGTGTGCTGGCAGCGATAAGCCTGGGTCTGGCGACGGCGCCCGCGCACGCGTCACCGTTGACGCCGCCCGCGCCACGTGACGCAGCAGCGGCGGCCGCCCAGGTCGGTCCGCAGATCGTCGACATCGACGCCAAGCTCGGATACCAGAGCGCGATCGGCGCCGGGACCGGCATCGTGATCGATGGCGGCGGCGTTGTCCTCACCAACAACCACGTGGTCGCCGGCGCCACCGACCTCACCGCACGGTCCATCGGCAACGGCCAAACCTACCCGGCCACCGTGATCGGCTACGACCGCCAGCATGACATCGCGGTGCTGCAACTTGCCGGCGGCGGACTGCCGGTAGCCAATATCGGCAACTCAGACACGATCAGGGTGGGCGAGCCGGTGGTCGCCCTGGGTAACGTCGGCGGTGCCGGTGGAGCACCCAGCGTCGAAGAAGGCCGCATCGCCGCGCTCGGTCAGACGGTGTCGGCGAACGACGCGCTCACCGGCAGCACCGAGACGCTCAACGGGCTGATCCAGGTCGACGCGAACATCCGGCCCGGGGACTCCGGTGGACCGACCGTCAACGCGGCCAACCAGGTGATCGGCATGAATACCGCCGCGTCGCAGAACTACCACCTGGGCCGCGGTCAGGGTTTCGCGATCCCGATCAATGAGGCGATGGCCATCGCCGGGCAGATCCGTTCCGGCGCCTCGTCGTCGACGGTGCACATCGGCCCGACCGCGTTCCTCGGCGTCGGTGTCAACGACGCCCCCGGCGGCGCCATCGTCCGGCAGGTGATTCCGACCGGCCCCGCGGCCGGCGCCGGCATCAACCCCGGTGACGTGATCACCGCCATCAACGGCCAGCCCGTCAACTCCGCGACCGCGCTCACGAACATCCTCGATCAGCACCACCCCGGCGACGGCGTCGACGTGGGGCTGGGCGGACGTAACGCCAATGTCACGTTGGCGGGCGGCCCGCCGGGCTGATCCAACGTCGCAGCTCGTGACGTTGCCGCCAATTCGTTTGGCGGGCAAGGTTTTCGATCGCGCGCCTAGGGTACGTGTAAAATCGTGGACTTGACGAGCGACAGAGACGACACCGTTGCGCACGATCCAGCCGAGGGAAGTCACGTCGAAGCCGGCGTAGTCGAACATCCCAGTGCCGACGAGTTCGGCGACGCCAAGTCGCTACCCGCCGACCCGACCTGGTTCAAGCACGCGGTCTTCTACGAAGTGCTCGTCCGCGCATTCGTGGACGGCAACGCGGACGGCTCGGGAGACCTGCGGGGCCTCATGGAGCGGCTGGACTATCTGCAGTGGCTCGGTGTCGACTGCATCTGGCTGCCGCCGTTCTACGACTCACCGCTACGCGACGGCGGCTACGACATCCGTGACTTCTACAAGGTGCTGCCCGAATTCGGCACCGTCGAGGATTTCGTGGCGTTGCTGAACGCGGCGCACGAGCGGGGGATCCGGGTGATCACCGATCTGGTCATGAACCACACGTCGGATTCGCATCCCTGGTTCCAGGAGTCGCGGCATGACCCCGACGGCCCGTACGGCGACTACTACGTGTGGAGCGACACCAGCGAAAAGTACACCGACGCGCGCATCATCTTCATCGACACCGAAGAGTCGAACTGGACCTTCGATTCGGTGCGCAAGCAGTTCTACTGGCACCGGTTCTTCTCCCACCAGCCGGACCTGAACTACGACAACCCGGCCGTGCAGGAAGCGATGATCGACGTTCTGCGCTTCTGGCTCGACCTCGGGATCGACGGTTTCCGGCTGGACGCCGTGCCGTACCTCTTCGAGCGCGAGGGCACCAACTGCGAGAACCTGCCCGAGACGCACGCCTTCCTCAAGCGTGTCCGCAAAGTCGTCGACGACGAGTTCCCGGGCCGGGTGCTGTTGGCCGAGGCCAACCAGTGGCCGGCGGACGTCGTCGAATATTTCGGCGATGCCAGCACCGGCGGCGACGAGTGTCACATGGCCTTCCACTTCCCGTTGATGCCGCGCATCTTCATGGCGGTCCGTCGCGAGTCGCGGTTCCCGATCTCGGAGATTCTGGGTCAGACGCCGGAGATTCCAGATCTGGCGCAGTGGGGGATCTTCCTGCGTAATCACGACGAGCTGACGCTGGAGATGGTCAGCGACGAAGAGCGCGACTACATGTACTCCGAGTACGCCAAGGACCCCCGGATGAAGGCCAACGTGGGCATCCGGCGCCGGCTGGCTCCGCTGCTGGACAACGACCGCAACCAGATCGAGTTGTTCACCGCGCTGCTGCTGTCGCTGCCGGGCTCGCCGGTGCTGTACTACGGGGACGAGATCGGCATGGGGGACGTTATCTGGCTGGGTGACCGCGACGGCGTGCGCACCCCGATGCAGTGGACGCCGGATCGCAACGCCGGATTCTCCAAGGCGAACCCCGGTCGGCTGTACCTGCCGGCCAGTCAGGACTCGGTCTACGGGTACCAGGCCGTCAACGTCGAGGCGCAACGCGACACCTCGACGTCGCTGCTGAACTGGACCCGCCACATGCTGATGGTGCGCAGGCGGCACGAAGCTTTCGCGTTGGGGACGTTCCAGGAGCTGGGCGGGTCGAACCCGTCCGTGCTCGGCTACGCCCGGGTGTCCGACGACGACGTGGTGCTCTGCGTCAACAACCTGTCCCGCTTCCCGCAACCCATCGAACTGAACCTGCAGCACTGGAACGGCTATGTGCCGGTCGAGCTGACCGGCCAGGTGAAATTTCCGCCGATCGGCCATCTGCCCTACCTGCTGACCCTGCCGGGGCATGGGTTTTATTGGTTCCAGTTGTGCGGGTCTGAGGAGTCGCAATGAACTTGCCGTGGTCGGAATGGCTACCCCAGCAGCGCTGGTATGCCGGCCGCAGCCGCGAGCTCGCTACCGCCGAGCCGGGCCATGTGGTCACCCTGCGCGACGGTCTGGATCTGGTCCTGGTGGACGTCGCGTACACCGACGGTTCGGCGGAGAGGTACCAGGTGCTGGTCGGCTGGGATTCCGAGCCGCCGGCTGAATACAGCACCGTCGCGACCATCGGCGCTGACGGCGACCGCGTCGGTTACGACGCGCTCTACGAGCCGGCCGCGGCGTCGTTCCTGCTGTCGCTGATCGACGTCTCGGCGACGCGTGACGACGTGTCGTTCGCCAAGGAGCCGGGCGTGACGTTGCCGGTGGATGCCTATCCGCGGGTGTCGGACGCCGAACAGAGCAACACCAGCGTGATCTTCGAGCGCGATGCCATCGTGAAGGTGTTCCGCCGGGTCAGCCCCGGTATCAACCCTGACATCGAGCTCAACCGGGTGCTCGGCCGGGCCGGAAACCCGCATGTGGCCCGGCTGCTGGGCGGCTACGAGTTGACCGCGCAGGACGCTGCTGCCAGCAGCCCGCTCGGCATGGCGACCGAATACGAGGCCAACGCGGCTGAAGGCTGGGCGATGGCCACAGCCAGCGTCCGCGACCTGTTCGCCGAGGGCGATCTGTATGCCTATGAGGTCGGCGGCGACTTCGCGGGTGAGTCCTACCGACTGGGGGAGGCTGTCGCGTCGGTGCACGCCGGGCTCGCCGAAGCGCTCGGCACCTCGCAGGCGCCGTTCCCGGTCGACACCATGCTGGCGCGGTTGTCGGCGGCGACCGGCGCGGTTGCCGAACTCGAGCAGTACGCCGCGACCATCGAGCAGCGCTTTCAGAAGTTGGCAGAGCAGACCATCACCGTGCAGCGGGTGCACGGCGACCTGCACCTGGGGCAGGTGTTGCGCACGCCGGAGACCTGGCTGTTGATCGACTTCGAAGGCGAGCCGGGTCAGCCGCTGGAGGAGCGCCGGGCGCCGGATTCGCCGCTGCGAGACGTGGCTGGCGTGCTGCGGTCATTCGAGTACGCCGCGTACGGGCCGCTGGTGGACCAGTCGACTGACAAGCAACTCGCCGCGCGTGCGCGAGAGTGGGTGCTGCGCAACCGAACCGCGTTCTGCGACGGCTACACCGCGGCATCCGGTGTCGACCCGCGGGACTCGGCGCTGATCTTGGGGGCCTATGAATTGGACAAGGCGGTCTATGAGGCGGGCTACGAGTCGCGGCACCGGCCCGGTTGGTTGCCGATCCCACTCAGGTCGATCGTCAAGTTGATAGCAAATTGATGTGAATCTCGCCTGAATCGCGGTCCCGTACTGCCCGTCCTCTTTGCTCCGGTGACAGCATTGGTGAATGCTGCGGAAGACATTCGACAGTGAAGCGCGGTTGTCCTATCTATTGGCGGGGTTAGCGGGTGTTCTGGGGGCGACGGCATTTACCCACTCGGCGGGCTACTTCGTCACGTTCATGACCGGAAACGCGCAACGCGCGGTGCTGGGTTACTTCCGCGACGACGTGATCCTGTCGGTGAGCGCCGGCCTGCTGATCGTCGCCTTCGTCTCAGGCGTGGTGGTGGCGTCGGTGTGCAGGCGGCACTTCTGGGTGGCACACCCGCATGGACCGACAGTGCTGACCACTGTCAGCCTCATCGCGGCGACCGTCGTCGACGTCTTCGACCTGGGCTGGGACCAGAACCAGTTGGACTTCCCGCCGATCTTCTTGGTGGCCTTCGGCATTGGCGCGCTGAATACCTCGTTCGTCAAGGACGGCGAAGTGTCGGCGCCGCTTAGTTACGTGACCGGCACGCTGGTGAAGATGGGCCAGGGCATCGAACGTCATATCGCCGGGGGAGAACTGTCGGATTGGCTCGGCTACTTCCTGCTGTTCGCCAGCTTCACCCTGGGTGCGACCGTCGGTGGCGGCATCAGCCTGGTCGTCAACGGCACCGGCATGCTGGTCGTGGCCTCTGCGGTGTGCGCGGCGACGACCGGATACACCTACTTTCATCAAGACCGCCGCGCCCTGCTGAATTAGCCTTCCGCACAAGAACATCGGCAGCAGCGCCGGGGGTGCGCTGCTGCCGATGTGTTGGGGGTATTTATCAGGTGGCGCCTTGAGCGGCGCTCAGCGTCCGCTGGATGTCGGGCTTCATGGCCACCAGTTGCTGGTTCCAGTAACCCCAGTCATGCGTTCCGTTGGGCGGGAAGTTGAACGTGCCGTTTCGGCCACCCGCCGCGGTGTAGTTGTCGCGGAACTGCTCGTTGGTGCGCAGTGTGAACTGCTCCAGGAACTTGGCCGGCATGCTGTCGCCGCCGAGTTCGTTCGGAGTGCCGTTGCCGCAGTACACCCAGATGCGGGTGTTGTTCTGCACCAGGCGGGGGATCTGCACCATCGCGTCGTTGCGCTTCCACGCCGGGTCACTGGTCGGACCCCACATGTTGGTGGCGTTGTAGCCGCCCGCGTCGCCCATCGCCAGACCGATCAGCGTCGGCCACCAGCCCTCGGAGGGGTTCAGGAAGCCGGACAGCGACGCGGCGTAGGAGAACTGCTGCGGGTAGTACGCGGCCAGGATCATCGATGAACCGCCGGCCATCGAAAGACCCACCGCGGCATTGCCGTTCGGAGAGATACCCCGGTTGGCCTGCAGATACGCCGGGAGTTCGCGGGTGATGAACGTCTCCCACTTGTAGGTCTGGCAGCCTGCCTTGCCGCACGCCGGCTGGTACCAGTCGCTGTAGAAGCTGGACTGTCCACCGACCGGCATGATCACCGACAGGCCG
>JBAWAV010000385.1:0-9063 GCA_049589475.1 Mycobacterium sp. | reverse complement strand
TCCCGGCGACGAATCGGTCGGGTGAGCGGAAGACGTGGATCGCACGAGACATGGCAATTCCAAAATACCGGGAGATATGGCTGAGCCGTAAATCTCAGTCGGTCGAACCGCCGACGACGGCGTCGTCGGCGGGCGTGTCACCGCCGGACGGGGGCGCAGCCGTCAACGCAGATGTCAGCCGCGCGCCGGTGTGGTTGACGTGCAGGACGAACGGGCGCAGCTTCGTGTAACGAATCACGCTGATCGATGCCGGGTCCACCGAAACCCGCTGGAAGCCGTCCAGATGCAGGCCGAGCGCATCCGCGACGACCGCCTTGATCACATCGCCGTGCGTGCAGGCCACCCACAACACGTCGGCGCCGTGCTGCTCGGCCAGCCGGGCGTCGTGCTCGCGCACCGCGGCGACGGCGCGGGTCTGCACCTGGGCCAGCCCCTCACCCGCCGGAAACACCGCGGCGCTGGGATGGGCCTGGACCACCGACCACAGCGGCTCCTTGAACAGCTCCCCGAGTTTGCGGCCCGTCCATTCGCCGTAGTCGACCTCGGCGAACCGGTCGTCGACGACCGGCTCGACGCCGAGTTTCTCAACGAGCGGTTCCACGGTGAGCCGGCATCGCAGCTGCGGTGAACGCACGACCGCCCGGATCGGCAGCTCACCGATCCGATCGACCAGTTCCGCGGCTTGCTGACGACCCTTGTCGTCGAGGTCGACGCCTGGGGAACGACCGGCCAGCACGTGCGCGGTGTTGGACGTCGAGCGGCCGTGCCGCAGTAAAAGAACGGTCATACCGCGCTCACCACCCCGGTTGCCAACAGAATCAACACGGCCGTACCGGCCGCAACCCGGTAGCCGACGAACCAATACATGCTGTGGCGCAACAGGAATCGCAGGAACCACGCCACCGCGGCCAATCCGACCACGAACGCGATCAAGGTCGCCACCAACAGCTGCGGGCCGGTTGCACTTATGCCCTCCAGCACCGGATGGAAGGCGTCCGGCAGCGAGAACAGCCCTGAGGCGAACACCGCAGGAATCGCCAGCAGAAAGCCGAACCGGGCGGCCAACTCACGCTCGAGACCGAGGAAGAGCCCGGCACTGATGGTCGACCCCGACCGGGACACCCCGGGTACCAGCGCCAGCGTCTGCGCGATACCGACCACGAGGGCGTCGCGCCAGGTCAACTCCTCGACCTCGCGGTTCTGCCTGCCGAGGCGTTCAGCCAATGCGATCACCGCCGAAAACAACACCAACGCGACTGCGATCACCCACAAATTCCGCACGCCCGAACGGATCTGGTCCTTGAAAAAGAGACCGAGGACGCAGATCGGAATCGTCCCGATGATCACGTACCAGCCCAGCCGGTAGTCGGTGCCGCGGTGCTCGGCGACCAGCAGACCGCGAAACCACGCTGCGACGATCCGCACGATGTCTCGGGCGAAATACACCAGGACAGCGGCCTCGGTGCCCAATTGCGTGACGGCGGTGAACGACGCACCGGCGTCGTCGGCGAAGAAGACCCGCGACACGATCGCCAGGTGGCCCGACGAAGACACCGGCAGGAACTCGGTCAGACCCTGCACGACCGCCAATACGACCACCTGCCACCAAGACATCGCCGGGGTCGCAGTCACGACGACGACCGTACCGGGTGCGTGTGGGATCTAGTTGGCGGCTTCGGCCAGGGCGACCGCATCGCGCACGGCGGCGCCCAGGCTGCGCTCGTCGGTGATGTCGATGTCGACGACGTTGCGCCGAATGGTCGCGACGACGTCCTCGGGGTGTGGAACGGGACCCCGCAGCCGGGGCCGGTATAGCTCGACCACTAGCGACTTCCCCTGGATGCAAAAAGCAAAGCTACGACCATCCCCAGCCCGTCCGAAGCCGCTGGCCAGGACCTTGGCGGAGAAAACACCCATCCACATGTCCTCGATAGCAAACTCTCCGTCAGAGAGTTGACCGTTTTCGGCAACGCTCATAGGGCGACCTCACCTGGCCGTAAATTACGGTCAAACGCGACGGAGCCACGCCATCTCCGGCGATGTTCCCTAGGATCGGGATCCAATTGGGCCACCCTTTCTATCCCGGCAAGCCCCCTGATTCACCGAGAGTTACCCTGTGCCGCCACACCGCAAACACCGTGCACACCTGCCGCGCGCGCAGGCCATCGGCCTACTGTTTGTGCTGCTGGTAGCCGGGTGCACGAGTAAGGCGCTGGACGACTCACCGGCCGCTATCCCGCCGGCCGGGCCGGCCGAATCACCGCCGATATCGCAGGCGCCGGCAGGTGTGGTCCGTCCGTTGGATGGCCGGCCGCAGTCCGCGATTTTCGACGACCGGACCGCCCAGCTGGTCCTGGTCGCCCCCGGGCCCACCCCCGCAGCACCGGCGAAAGTCATCACGCTGAACCCCCAGCAAACATCGTCGCGGGTGATCGATTTGCCCGGCCCGGCGACCGGGCTGACCGGCGACAACGGCGGCAGCGCGTACCTGTCCACCCGCGGCGGCTACTTCGTGGTCGACCTGACGGCCGGACGGACCGTCCGAGTCGGCGTCCACGACGCCGACAACGTCGACTTCACCGCGATCACCCGGCGTTCCGACGGCACGGTCGTGTTGGGCACCGCTGACGGCACGCTGGACACACTCCCGCCCGGCGCCACCGACGGCCGCCGCGCGAAGGTCCACGCGCACGTCGATTCTCTTGCTGCACAAGGAAACACCGTCGCCGTGTTGGATCGCGGGCAGACGTCGGTGACCACGATCGGCGCCGACGGCAGAATCGGGCAGTCGTTGCGCGCCGGCCAGGGCGCAACCACCATGGTGGCCGACCCGGCGGGCCGATTGCTGGTGACCGATACCCGGGGCGGCCAACTGCTCGCGTTCGGAGTCGACCCGCTGATCCTGCGTCAGGCGTACCCGGTGCCGCAGTCGCCCTACGGCGTGACCGGATCTCGCGGGCTGGCTTGGGTGTCGCAGACTGCTGCGAATATCGTCATTGGTTACGATCTGACAACCGGAATACCACTGGAAAAGGTACGGTACCCAACCGTGCGGCAACCCAACACACTCGCCTTCGACGATGCCGCGGACACGTTGTATGTCGTCTCCGGCAGCGGTGAAGGCGTCCAGATCATCGAACACGCGGCGGGCCCACGTTGACGACGGCGCGGCATGGACGCATGCCGGTGGGCTGGGACACCGAACTGTCCGATGAGTACGAGTGGGTGCCGCTGCGCCTTCCGCCCGAGGTCACCCGACTCAGTGCCTCGACACGGCTTTCCATCGAGGCCGAGTACCGCGGCTGGGAATTGACCAGAGTACGGCTGTACACCGACGGAAGCAGACGAGTTCTGTTGCGGCGCAAAAAGTCTCGCGCCGAAAGATTTGGCGCCGTACGTCCCGATCAGCCGGCTGAGTGACGGTGGCATCCGACGCCTCGGGAACATACGCGACGCTACGGCGGCTGCTGTTTCTGGTGCCCGCCGAACGCATCCACCGAGTGGTGTTCGCCGGGCTGCGCGGCGCCACCGCCGCTGCACCGGTGCGCCGGCAGCTGAGCCACCGACTGGCGCCGACCGACCCGGTGCTGGCCAGCACGGTGTTCGGGGTGCGCTTCCCCGGTCCGCTGGGCCTGGCCGCCGGCTTCGACAAAGACGGCACCGGCCTCAACGCCTGGGGCGCACTGGGTTTCGGCTACGCCGAGGTCGGCACTGTCACCGCACACGCCCAACCGGGCAACCCGGCACCGCGGTTGTTCCGGCTACCCGCGGACCGCGCGCTGCTCAACCGGATGGGGTTCAACAACCGCGGTGCCGCTGCACTGGCCTACCGGTTGGCCCGACACCGGGCCGACGTGCCGATCGGGGTCAATATCGGCAAGACCAAAATCACCGCGCCCGAAGATGCCGCCGACGACTACCGGGCCAGCGCGCGACTGGTCGGGCCACATGCGGACTATCTGGTGGTCAATGTGAGCTCGCCGAACACGCCCGGACTTCGCGATCTGCAGACCGTCGAATCGTTGCGCCTCATCCTGTCCGCCGTCCTCGAGGAGACCTCGACACCGGTTCTGGTGAAGATCGCGCCCGACCTCGCCGACACCGACATCGACGACATCGCCGACCTGGCAGTCGAACTCGGCTTGGCAGGCATCGTCGCCACCAACACCACAGTGTCACGCGACGGGCTGAAAACGCCGGGCGTCGACCAGCTGGGCAGCGGCGGCATCTCCGGCCCGCCGGTCGCCCGCCGCGCGGGCGAGGTGCTAAGGCAGCTCTACGCCCGCGTCGGCGACCGGCTCACGCTGATCAGCGTCGGCGGCATCGAGACCGTCGACGACGCCTGGGACCGGATCACCGCGGGAGCGTCGCTGCTGCAGGGCTACACCGGCTTCATCTACGGCGGAGGCCTGTGGGCCAAGCACATTCACGACGGCCTCGCCGCCCGCCTGCGCGCCGGGGGGTTCGCCTCGTTGAGCGAGGCCGTCGGATCCGGCTGAGCCGCTTTACTTCTGCTCGTAGATCCCGTGAATCACCGCTCGCGCGATCGCGTGCTGAAACAGGTTGAACCCCAAGAACGCCGGGCTGGCGTCTTCAGCCAGGTCGAGCTTGTCGACGTCGACCGCGTGGACGGCGATGTAGTAGCGGTGCGGCCCGTGTCCGGGCGGCGGTGCTGCGCCGATGTAGCGGCGGGCGCCGGCGTCGTTGACCAGTGTCAGCGCGTCACCCGGCAGGTTGCTGCCGTCGCCGGCGCCGGCGGGCAACTCGGTGACCGAGGCGGGCAGGTTGGCGACCGCCCAGTGCCAGAATCCGGAAGCCGTCGGGGCGTCCGGGTCGTACACCGTCACGGCGAAACTGCGTGTCTCGTCGGGAAATCCCGACCACGACAGTTGCGGGCTGACATCCTCGCCGCCCGCGCCCATGATCTTGCTGACTTGCGGCGTCGCCAACGGCTGCCCGTCGGTGATCGACGCCGACTCCAGATGAAATGACGGAAGCGTGGGTAGCGCGGCATAGGGGTCGGGCGCTGTGGTCATGCTCGGTCTCCTCTCGTTGATGCGTCTAGCAGTGCGTCAGGAAGTGTGCCAGCACCTCGGTGCCGAATCTCAACGCGTCGACGGGTACCCGCTCATCGATCCCGTGGAACAGCGCAGAGAAATCCAGGTCCGGGGGCAGCCGCAGCGGCGCGAAGCCGAAGCAGCGAATACCCAAGCGCGCGAACGCTTTTGCGTCAGTGCCACCGGAAAGCATGTACGGCACGGTCCGCGCGCCGGGATCGACGGCCAGCAGCGCCGCGTTCATCGCGTCGACCAGGTCGCCGTCGAAGGTGGTCTCATACGACGGCAGCGTGGTGATCCATTCGCGGGTGACGTCGGGCCCGATCAGTTCGTCGACCTCGTCTTCGAAGGCCGCCAGCCGCCCGGGAAGCACCCGGCAGTCGATGACGGCTTCGGCCGTCGCAGGCACGACGTTGGCCTTGTAACCCGCCTTGAGCATCGTGGGGTTGGCGGTATCGCGCAGCGTGGCCTTCACAATTCGCGCGATCGGCCCGAGTTTCTCCACGGCGCCCTCGAGATCCGGCGAATCGGTGTCGAAGGTGTATCCCGTCTCTTCGCCGACGGCCGTCAGGAACTCCACGACGCTGTCGCTCAGCACCAGCGGGAAGCGGTGCTGACCGAGCCGCGCGACGGCCTGCGCGACCGCGGTGACCGCATTGTGCTCGTGGGTCATCGAGCCGTGCCCCGGTCGGCCGCGCGCCGTCAACCGCATCCAGTGCAGACCCTTTTCCGCGGTCTCGATCAGGTAGAGTCGGCGCTCGCCGCCGTCGCGACGCGGCACGGTCAGCGAAAATCCGCCGACCTCGCCTACCGCCTCGGTGACACCGTCGAACAGATCGGGCCGGTTGTCCACCAGCCAGTGCGCCCCGTACTTGCCGCCACTCTCCTCGTCGGCGATGAACCCGAACATCAGATCGCGCGGCGGCACGATGCCGGCCCGCTTGAACTGTCGGGCTATCACGACCATCATGCCGACCATGTCTTTCATGTCGACCGCGCCGCGGCCCCAGACATAGCCGTCCTCGATCGCCCCGGAGAACGGATGCACGCTCCATTCGGCGGGCTCCGCGGGCACCACGTCGAGGTGCCCGTGGATCAGCAGCGCACCACGCGAGCTGTCGGCGCCCGGCAGGCGGGCGAACACGTTGCCCCGCCCCGGCGCTCCGGACTCCAGGTATTCGACCTGGTAGCCGACTTCGGCCAACTGAGCGGCGACCCACTGGGCGCATTCGGCCTCACCCTTGGTGGTCTCGAGCTCGCCGGTGTTGGTGGTGTCGAACCGGATCAACCTGCTGACAACGTCCGCGACGTCGTCGATGGGAGTCTCCGCGGGCGTCGTCACAGTCACCTTTCCTACCATTGCCGCCAACGTTGGCTGCGCGGCGCTCACGTTCGCCGAGGCAGGTTTGGGTGCCAGCAGGCCAATCCGATAGCCTTAGCTGCCAATTGATTGGCCGGGTCCGAGTGGCGGAATGGCAGACGCGCTAGCTTGAGGTGCTAGTGCCCTACTAATGGGCGTGGGGGTTCAAGTCCCCCCTCGGACACATCCGGCGACACGACTCAGGTCGGCCGTTGCCTTGACTTGCCGCAGGTGCGGGTCGTAGTCAAGACGCAAACCCAGGCTCGCGTACACCTGAGCGCGTTCTACCCCGGTTGCGTTGCCCAGCACCGCTGATAGTCCGCCTAGCTCTTCGACCAACTCGCTGATCTGTGCGGCCGACATGGCGCAGGGGCGCTCGACTCGCTCAAGGCGGGCCGTTAGCTCGTCGCGCTCGGCGGTGCGTTGCCGCAGTGCGGCAGTGAGGTCCTCGATGGCCACGCCAGACTCCAGTGCCGCGATGAGAGCGGCAACCTTGCGGTTGGCGTCGCTGAGCTGGCGCTGCAAGGCCGCGTAGCCGGCTCCGGCTACCGGGTCCACCTCTTGCCCGCGCGCCAGGTCTTCCGGATCGGCCAAGGACGCGATCCACTCGTCGAGTCGAGAGGTCACCGCATCCTCACGGAGATAGACGGTGCGAGGATGATCGCTCAGGTCTATGGGCACCGAACGCGACTTACCTAGTTCACAGCGGTAGAGGATGCGGGTCGCGCGCTTTCCGCCGCGGGCGGCGCCCTGCATCCGCCGGCCACACGCGGAGCAGAACAGCAGCCCGCGCAGCGCATACGGCACTGTCGATTCTCTGCTGCACACAAGACCGGGACCACGCCGCGCCTGGATACGAAGACGAACAGCCTGCGCCAAATCGTCGGGAATCAGCGCTTCATGCGTGCGGCGCTCCGGTGCGATCCAATCTGCCTGATCACGCCACCGCATGCGTGTCTCGTATCCGGCGGCGACATCGTCAGGATTGATGAGAACTTCGTACTTCTCCTGCTTGCCCCAAACGCGGATACCGAGATATGTCGGGTTGTCGAGGATCGCGCGGATCGCCGAATGAGACCAACCTCGCGGGTCACGGTGACGGTTCCGCGCTGGGTCGTACTGGCTCGGTGACGGCACTCCATCGTCAGTGAGCCGTTGCGCAATGTAACGCAGGCCCGCGTCGTCGGCATACATGCGGTAGATCCGCTCGACGTTCGGGGCTGTCGCGGGGTCGGGTTCGAGGCGGTGAAGTCGCTGCCCGAGATTTGCCTTGGCGGGGTTCGGGTGCGGGCCGGCATCAACGAGCCGATAACCATAGGGTGGTCGGCCGCCAAGGTATCGGGACGTGTCCTGCGCAAGCGCCGACATCGCCGTGCGCACTCGCATCTGAATCCGTGCGCGCTCCCCCTTGCTCATGCCGCCGAAAAGAGTCATCACCAGGTCGTGCGCCTCGGAGCCAGGATCGACCGCTCCGCCGACCTCAGGCACCCACAAGCCAACGCCATAGTGCGTCAGCACCGGGAAAGTGAGCGCGAACTGCGGCCCGTAGAACGCGCGAGCGGGCTCGCCGATCACCACCGCATCGAAGCCACGATCCCTACCGGTGACATCGGCTAGGAGACGCGACGCCTCAGGCCTACGCTTCCACGGCAGCGAACGGCTTTGTCCCACATCAAAATAATCACTCACGAGGACACCGCCGTGCGGAGTGATCAAGTCGAGGGCACGCCGCTTCTGCCAACTGCGGCTCGCCTCCGGGTCTTGAGCGTCCTCCGTGCTCACTCGGCCGTAGAAGGCGAACCTCAGGCTCACGCGAATCCCCTCTCCGGCCCGAGCATCCGGCCCCGCACTGCCATTATGACGTGTACCAGCGCGCGGTTGGCTTCGCACGAAAGTCGATAGTCGTCGGGCAGGACGATTTCAACATCCCCGTCTGACACCGTCGGTCCATCGCTTCGAATCCCGCTCCCATAGGAATGGAGCGCTACCTCTGGCCGATGCCGATACTGCGCTGGTATCTCACGTTCCACGATTCAGCCACCTTCGCGCCTGATCCGACGATATTCGGATTGGCCGATGCGTCGACTTTCGATATGGCGGTAGGCCGCACTGACGACGAGCACGCGGTCTCCCAAGCTGGTGTGTCCGGCACAGTCGAACTCCCAGCACACATCGCTACTGGTCTCAAGCCCGCTGTGATCCGCGCGGTTAGTCTGACTGACCTGCGCGTCTGCTGTGGCGTGCTGGCGGGTCCATTGGTGACGGCAGGCGCGGAGCGAGCCGAGGGTCGTCGAGTAGCGGCGGGATTTGGAGGTGATGTGTCCGCGGTAGCCCAGAGTGTGTAGCCAGCGCCCAATCCCAGTAAGCGACTCGATGCCCAGTTGGCAAGCCCGGTCGCTCAACTGGCCAATCGTGACCAGGATGGTCCGGACGTGTTCGGATACGTCCAAGTCGGCGATGGCTTCGCTGGAGAGGCGGCGGGCGCTGATGCCGAGGTCTTGGAGGGATTTGGTGACGTATTTGGCGAGGTATCCGGCGACCCGGCGTGGCGACAACCGCTCGGTGACCGTGCCGGGTTCACGTGAATCATGCTGGCCAGCAACGTCTTCTGAGATAAGTGGTTGGGTGTCGAGTTGGGTCCCGAAC